>NZ_JBUPVZ010000001.1:200558-517537 GCF_055486375.1 Bacillus sp. 11C | reverse complement strand
AGTGAACAAGTTCTCCTCACAGCCGCATGCCAGAACATGAAGAAGATTGCCACATACCTAGCCAAGCAGGGCTAGGTATGTGGGAGCTCTTTTTCTGCTTTTGAAATTAGCTGAACAACTAAAGAAACAGCAGAAAACAAAAAAGCTTGTAGAAAAAACGTCGTTTTCTCTACAAGCTGAGCAGCAAAGGGAACTCCTTTGCTGCTTGTTTTATTTCATTGAAAGAGCTTTGTGGGCGTTTCTGACATCATTTTTCAATAGTTCAGAAAGGTTGTAAGCTGGATAGTATCCGCGCTGATACATGTATTGGAATATTTGCGCATGCCATTTAATGGCTGCGTTCAGCTGTTTGACAAGCACGTTTCTTAATTGAGGTGTCGCTGTTTCAGTGATGGCAATGGCGTAGTTGCGGACAGATGTTTTGGCAAGAACAAGCAAGTCGCCGCTGTAGAATGGGTTATCCGCGCGTTCCTCTTCGTCTTCACGAGGCATCGGTGCCTGAGGGAAGAACTGGAGAAGCTCTCTTAAATTTTGCTCAATGGCTTGTATGGATACGGCATAAAGCTGTTTAAGCTGAGGGTCTTTTACTTCTTTTATCATTTTCTTCAGTTTAATGAGTCCGATTGCCTGAAAAGCGACCAGCTCATGCAACTCTAATGTCTCATGCCAAGCCAATGTTCTGCGTTCATCCATGTAACAATTCCCCTTTATCAATCAGATTCCATATCAGCATATGCCTAACGCTCAATATTGTTCATGATGTTTTGAAGTTTTTAAAACGGGAAATTCATCTTATATACGATACGGGTTGAGAAATGCAAAAAGAGGTGAAACACATGTGGGACATGATAAAGAACTTTTTCTTGTTTAGCAGCGGCGTTCTGCAGGCAACAACCCTTTTACTGGTGATCATAATCTTTATGTATGTCAGAAAAACGAAAAAGAAAAACAAGGAATCTTCTGGCTTTATGGATGATAAACATTAATTGTGATGGGCATTCTTTTCAAAGAATGTCTTTTCATTTGCAATGTTTCACATGAAACATCAGCGTCATTTTACTTGCGATTTGGACTTATGTTAAAATATAAAAGTAAAATGTAGAGAAGATATTAAAACATTCGATGCAAAGCATGTTGCAACGATGAAAAAAGAGCAGTCGTTTATGCTGCTCTTTTCTATTCGTGTTTTAAGGATGATACGAGGTGACTAAGTGAAACAAACGAGAGCTTTAATGGAAGGCGCTGTTTTAATCAGTCTGTTTGCGATCATCACGCTTTTGGTCGTATATGTACCTGTGATCGGAACAATTTTGTTTTTTGCACTGCCGCTGCCCATGATTCTGTATACGATTAGACATGGATTCAAATTGGGAATATGGATGGGCGCTGTCAGTCTTCCGGTTGTTTTTATTGTCGGGTCCTTTAACGGACTTATTTTAGCTTTTATGTCAGCTTGCGCCGGCATTGCCATGGGGCATTTTTTCAAAAAGAAAGAACCCGGGAACGCTGTCATTTCGGGCGCTCTTATTTATATGCTCTGTATCGTCTTCTATTTTGTGATAAGCATTCAATTTTTGGGTATCAATATCATTGATGAAGCAATGACACAATACCGGCAGTCCCTTGATATGGTAGGAACGGTAGTGAAGCAGTCGGGCAATGCTGAACAGCTTGAGAAGCAATTGAAACTGATGGAAGAACAATTGGGTATCGTTCAATATCTTTTTCCAACAGCTATTGTGATGGTAGGAGCTATTTTTTCTTTCCTCAGTTACCTTATCGCTAAGCCGCTCTTAAGGCGATTCTCCCCCGATATTCCTAATCTAAAGCCTTTTAGAGAGTTGAAGTTTCCGCAAAGTGTTGTAGTGCTGTATTTAATGATTGTGTTGCTTTCATTTTTGCCTTTAGAAAAGGGCCAAATGCTGTACTCTATCGCTTTAAATGGGGAGTTTATACTCGGGTTTCTGATTTTCATCCAAGGTTTATCATTTATCTTTTTCTATTGCCATAAAAAACAATATCCGAAGGCTGTGGCTGTGATTGCAGTGGTTCTTGGGCTCGTGCATCCGATTTTTATGGCAGCGATTCGCATTTTAGGCGTTATAGATATAGGCTTTAATATAAGGAATAAGGTGAAATGAACATGAGTTTTACTCACATGGTGGGGAGTGATAGAAATGCCAAGCTTTTATGAAAAACCGCTGTTTCGGTATCCCATCTATGCCATGATTGCTCTGTCAATCATTGCAATCCTCATCAGCTTTTATTTTAACTGGATATTAGGAACCGTCGAAGTGCTGCTGCTTGCAGTTATTTTGTTTTTTATTAAACGCGCTGATTCTCTTATTCGACAAGAGATTGATGATTATATTTCTACGTTATCCTACAGGTTGAAAAAAGTCGGTGAAGAGGCATTGATGGAAATGCCGATCGGCATCATGCTTTTTAATGATCAATATTATATAGAATGGGCAAATCCGTTTCTTTCTTCTTGCTTTAATGAAAGCACATTAGTGGGGAGATCACTTTACGATACCTGTGAATCGGTTGTGCCGCTCATCAAACAAGAGGTGGAATCGGAAACGGTTACATTGAATGACCGTAAGTTTAAGGTTGTCATCAAACGGGATGAGCGCCTGTTGTATTTCTTTGATGTAACGGAACAAATCCAGATTGAAAAGCTTTATGAAAACGAAAGAACCGTGCTGGCGTATATTTTCCTTGATAACTATGATGATGTGACACAAGGGTTGGATGACCAGACGAGAAGCACAATGAACAGCCAGGTGACATCTTTGCTGAACGCTTGGGCGCAGGAGTACGGGATCTTCCTGAAAAGGACGTCTTCAGAACGCTTTATTGCTGTACTTAATGAACACATCTTAACTGAACTTGAAAATTCGAAGTTTTCAATTCTTGATGAGGTACGGGAAAAAACCTCATTCGACGGCGTTGCGCTGACGTTAAGTGTTGGTGTCGGGGCTTCAGTCTCCTCGCTGAAAGAACTTGGCGATTTGGCGCAATCCAGCTTGGATTTAGCGCTGGGACGCGGCGGAGACCAAGTAGCCATTAAGCTGCCGAACGGCAAGGTGAAGTTTTACGGAGGTAAAACAAACCCGATGGAGAAACGAACAAGGGTGCGGGCCCGTGTCATTTCCCATGCCTTAAAGGAAATCGTCTCTGAAAGCAGCAATGTGATTATCATGGGGCATAAATTCCCTGACATGGATTCTATCGGCGCAGCGATCGGGATTTTAAAGGTGGCTCAGGCAAATAACAAAGATGGTTTTATCGTCATTGATCCAAACCAAATCGGATCAAGTGTCCAGCGTTTGATTGAAGAAATTAAAAAATATGAAGAGCTGTGGTCAAGGTTTATTACCCCTGAAGAAGCGATGGAGATTTCCAATGATGACACGTTGCTTGTGATCGTTGATACACATAAGCCGTCACTTGTCATGGAGGAACGGCTGGTCAATAAAATTGAACATGTCGTGGTCATCGACCATCACCGCAGGGGTGAGGAGTTTATCAGAGATCCGCTGCTCGTTTATATGGAGCCGTACGCTTCTTCGACAGCTGAATTGGTGACAGAGCTGCTTGAATATCAGCCGAAGCGCTTAAAAATCAATATGATTGAAGCAACAGCCCTATTAGCTGGTATAATAGTGGATACAAAGAGCTTTTCTCTCCGCACAGGATCGCGGACTTTTGATGCCGCTTCTTATTTAAGGGCAAAAGGCGCCGATACGGTGCTTGTGCAGAAGTTCCTGAAAGAAACCGTTGATTCCTATATTAAACGGGCGAAGCTGATCCAGCATACGGTCCTTTATAAAGAGAACATTGCGATTGCTTCTCTTCCTGAAAATGAGGAGGAATACTTCGATCAAGTGCTGGTTGCGCAGGCGGCTGATTCGCTGCTATCTATGAGTGAGGTTGAGGCTTCATTTGCGGTGGCGAGACGGGATGAACAAACCGTTTGTATCAGTGCGCGGTCACTTGGCGAGGTCAATGTTCAGATCATCATGGAGGCGCTGGAAGGCGGAGGACATTTAACAAATGCGGCGACTCAGTTGTCCGGCATTTCAGTAACGGAAGCGCTGGAACGGCTGAAGCACGCCATAGATGAGTATTTTGAGGGAGGCGTACAGAGATGAAGGTTATTTTTTTACAAGATGTAAAAGGAAAAGGAAAAAAAGGCGAAGTCAAAAACGTAGCAGACGGATATGCGCAAAACTTTCTGATTAAAAAAGGCCTCGCAGTGGAAGCGAACGCGTCAAATATCAGCGTGCTAAACGGACAAAAGCAGAAAGAGAAAAAAGAAGCCATCGCCGAGCTTGAGCAGGCAAAGAACTTAAAAGAGACTTTAGAAAAACTGACTGTTGAGCTCAGCGCGAAATCAGGCGAAGGCGGCCGTTTATTCGGTTCTGTAACAAGTAAACAAATTACTGCACAGCTCCAAAAAGACCATAAGATTAAAGTAGATAAGCGGAAGCTTGACTTGCCGGACGGCATTCGTGCGTTGGGATATACAAATGTGCCTGTGAAGCTTCATCCTGAGGTGCAGGCTGTGTTGAAGGTACATGTGAAAGAAGAAGCTTAATAGAAATAGAAAAGAAGGCTTGGAGCAATCCAAGCCTCTTTTTTTATTCTACAAGATAAAGAGTTTGCTGGCTTTCACCGCCAGGTCCTCCTCTCATGCCTTGCTGACTGCTGTTTGTGCTGCTGGAGGAACTGCTGTACTCGTCAGATGATATTTCTTTTCCGTTTTTCTTAATCCAGGAAACAAGATCGCTCTTGCCTGAGTTATTTCCTGGCAGAAGGAAGTATTTCACTTTGCCTTCTTTGACCAGTTTTTTCAGTTCGGAAACAGTCAGAATAGGATCTGTGCCGTTAAATCCGCCCATTGCCATAACAGATTCATTTTCATTAATGATATATGGCGCAGCTGTTACGGTTGTCAAAGTAGCGAATAAATACTCTTCACCGGTATTATGCTTTCTCAGATAGGACAGGAGTGCGGTGTCGACCTCTGAGGAGAACATGCTCCCGCCGTTTGCTGAACTTTTGAGCTGCGGACCCGATTCCGGAAGGACGCTGTTGCCTCCGTATAGAAGCGGTGTTGCTGACCAGTAGACCGGTGCGAGCAGCAGAACGCATAGGCTGATGATAGTCAGCTGCTTGCTGAACGGATGGCTGCGTTTAAGCATCAGAAGCGCAAGAGTGACGCCAAGTCCTAATAGCCCGAGTACATACATCCATACACTGCCGATTTGGCTTGTATAAGCGCTCAGAATATAAACCTGAAACGCGGCTGTGATCAGAACGGCTGCAGGCAGCAGGCAGCTGGCCCAGTCTTTATTGTTTTGGTATAAACGGTACATCGTATACCAGCCAATACCGGAAAGTGCGGCAATCGGCGGTGCCAGCATGATCAAATAATACTGGTGGAAGAATCCTGCGACGCTGAAGAAACCAGCCACAGGAACGAGCCAAGCCGTCCAGAAGATCGTTTCTTTCATTTCAGCTGCTTGTCCGCGGCGATCACGGTACCAGCTGACGATTCCGCCCAGCAATCCGATCAATGCGAATGGAAGCATCCAGCTGATTTGGCCGGAAAGCGCCGATTGGAAGAGACGAAGCGGTCCTGCATCGCCGGTGCCGAACATATTCATGCTTGTTCCGCCGCCACCGCCAGGTCCTCCATTTCCACCGGCGGGCCCGCCGTTTCCAGGTCCGTTACCTCTTGTTGGAGGTGTGCCACCGCCTCCATTGGAAGCGCCGGTCTGTCCGCTGGGCGGCTGAGGTGCTTGTGAGTTGTTCTGGAATGATTGGTTATCGTTTTGATTGCTGGCACTTCCGCCAGGCTTGCTGGTTCCGTCCTGAGAGGAAGATGATCCGTTGCCGTTTGGCGGTTGCATGGTGTTATGATTCTGCGTGTTACCGCCGGCGGCATTTGTATCACCCTTTGCAAGACCAGTGGTTTGTCCTAACAGACGCTCTGTGCCGTTGTAACCGAAGGCCAGTTCTAACACTGAGTTGGTCTGGCTGCTTCCGACATACGGGCGGCTGGAGGATGAGGCTGAATCGACCACAACTGCCCATGAGAGCGAAAGGCTTGTTAGAAGGATGAGAGACAGAATCAGAGAGCCGATTTTTTTCTTCAAAGAAACCCGAGATGCAATCAGGTAGAATAACACAAATGCAGGTAATACCATAAACGCTTGCATCATTTTCATATTAAAGGCGAGTCCAATCAGGGCAAATGCCGTCAACAGCCAAAGCAGTTTGCCTTGCTTTACTGCCCGGAGCAGGCAAGCTGAACCGAGCAATAAGGTAAAGACAAGCATGCTGTCAATGTTGTTTGTTCGGCTGACGGCTCCTGCGATAGGCGTCAGTGCCATGACAAGTGCGGCAATGCGGGCCGCTCCAATGCCAAAGGCCGGTTTGATCATTCTGTAGATAAGGTATACAGATCCAACTCCGGCGAGAGCCTGAGGCATGATTACACTCCACGTGTGAACGCCGAAAATCAGTGCGAAAATCGTTTGAATCCATAAAACAACAGGCGGCTTATCCACTGTTACAAATCCGGAAGGGTCAAATGACGCATAGAAGAAATTGTGGAAGCTTAGCGTCATGCTTTTCACAGCCGCCAAATAGTATTGGTTCGCTGTGTCATCCTGCCAAATGTTATACGTATTCAGAAAAGCCGCTGCAAGCAAAATGAGAATAAGGATAAAGTCGAATCGTTTGTTTTTCATCGTTTTTCACCTCTTTATGGTGTCTAATTGTAAAAAACAAATATGAAAAACTTATGAATAAACCATAAATATTCAAAGAACTTCATGGAAAAAAGCGGAGAGATATTCCCCGCTTTTTAGGCTGAATTTCTTTGTTTCTCTGGCTGAAGAATGTATTGATCCCGACCGGCTCCCAGCCCGGCTGCTCCCATTGCGATCAGGGCGGCAATGAGAAGGACAAGCGGCATTGTCCATGAATGCGTCTGGTCAAAGAGATAGCCGACAAAGATTGGCCCGACGGCTGCAAGCAGGTAGCCGAACGACTGTGACATGCCTGACAGCGCGGCGGCCTGCTGGGCATTTTCACTGCGGAGACCAATCAAAGTGAGCGCCAGACTAATGCTGGAGCCTTGTCCGATACCGATGATGATCATCCAGACGGTAAGCAGGATATGGCTACCGCCCGCCAGCAATCCGCATAGCCCGATGAGATAAACGGCAGTCAGCCCCGCAACAATGCCGCGCTGGTGTTTCAAGCGATCTGCGAAAACAGGTGTCAGAAACGTGGAAGGCAGACTCGCAAATTGCATGAGTGACACCATCCATCCAGCTGTTGACGTATCAATCCCGTGTGAACGGAGAATTTCGGGAAACCATGCGATGCTGCTGTAAAATAAAAAGGATTGCAGTCCCATAAAAATGGTGACATGCCATGCCATTTTGGAAGCCCAAATGGAACTGGTTTGTAGCTTTACCGCCTTGTTTGCCGTATCCCGGTGGCGCAGCTGAGGAATCCAGATGAGCAATGCAAGGAAAGCCAAACCGCCCCATAAGAGAAAGGCCTGTTTCCATCCGCCCTCCATTTGTGCTGCCAGAGGCACACTGACACCTGACGCTAAAGCGGCGAATATACACATTGAGGTGGTATATAAGCTGATCATGATTCCTGATTTTTCAGGGTATTTGTGCTTAATTAAGCTTGGGAGCAGAACGTTTCCGATGGCAATGCCGATGCCGATTAATGCCGTTCCGGCAAATAAGGCCAAGATCAAGCCGGCAGAACGAAGCAAAATCCCGATCAATAACATCAAAAGGCCGAGCCATAAGGTCCGTTCATTTCCAAGCCGCTGTCCAAACTTAGGCGCAAGCGGAGAAAGAACCGCAAACGAAAGCAGCGGCAGCGCTGTTAAAAATCCGGCTGTCCCATTCGACATATGAAGATCTGCCCTGATTGAGCTGATGACCGGACCAACTGAAGTGATCGCTGGTCTCAAGTTAAAGGCGATAAAGATAATGCCGATGATCAGCCAAAAAGATTGGATGTTTTTATGTTTTGGCAAAGCAGTTACTCCTTCTTTCTAACATATACTAAATATAATTCCATAAGATATCAGCAAGTATGCGAACGAATGCTACGATTGTTCTTCTTCTTTCTGCAATTCGGCCAATTTGGCAAGCAGGATATGCTGAGGCATATGCATGATCTGTTCAAGCGGCAGATTCAAGGACTCTGCAAGCTTTTGTGCAGTTTCAGCAGAAATTTGCAAAGGTCTCACAAAAGATTCCTCCTCTCTTCTGTCCATTGTACAAGAATCAGATGGGAAACGTAAGAAGATGTCACAAAGGAGTAGAGCAATCCGAAAATGCCCGTTATAAAAGAGGTAAGGAGGGTTCCTATGTACATGCAGTTGCCATTATTAAAACAAATGCTGAATGAACGACAAAAAGATACTGAGAAAGCTGTCACCTTTGAAGAATATTTAGCAGTGAGGCTAAAGCTTCAAGAACTGATGGGGAAATGTGCTTCGTTCGAGGAGTGGGATCTATATCAAAAAGCGGCGGATCTGATGATGCACACAGGTTTCCAATGGATGAAATAAGGCGATACCGCTAAAAAACCCCCCGCTGCAGCGAAGGGTTTCATTCATTAATATGAGTATTCCTCTTCTACATTTTTAAACTTGTCATAAATCACAAGCTTTGCCGGACTGTTTTCTTTTGCCACCTGTTTGGCTTTTTCAATTGCGGCATCTTTAGATGTATACAAAGCTGTCGGCGCCACATTCTCCACCTTAATAAACCAGCCATCCGCATCGACATTGGGTGTAACGGCATATTCTTTCATCATCTTTCATTCCTCCCTCACGTTTTATTTCGTCTTTCCCGACCTGTTACTGTCCGAAACGATCCAATCGGCTACCTGAAAAAAACAGGAAACAGACAATTTTTCTATTTTTTTTCTGTAGAAATGGTAGAATGGAGTTTGGAGATTTTTTAATGAGAGGACGGTGCTTAGCATGACAGACCTTCTAAATGATCGGCTTCCTCCGCAAAATATAGAAGCCGAACAAGCCGTGTTAGGCGCTATTTTTTTACAGCCGTCTGCTTTAACACTGGCTTCAGAAGTATTGATTCCAGATGATTTTTATAGAATGTCCCACCAAAAAATCTATAATGCGATGCTGGTGCTCGGTGACAGAGGTGAACCGGTTGATCTAGTGACAGTTACGTCAGAGCTTGCGAACACAGAACTGCTGGAAGAAGTAGGTGGCATTTCGTATCTGACAGATATCGCTAACTCGGTGCCGACCGCGTCTAACATAGAATATTATGCGAAAATTGTTGAGGAAAAATCAATTCTTCGCCGATTAATCAGAACGGCGACAACCATCGCTCAAGACGGATATACCCGTGAGGATGAGGTCGAGGATTTACTAAGTGAAGCGGAAAAAACGATTATGGAAGTGGCACAGCGAAAAAACACGAGTGCCTTCCAAAATATTAAGGACGTTCTTGTCCAGACCTATGACAATATCGAACAGCTTCACAATCGAAAAGGCGATATAACCGGGATTCCTACAGGGTTTACGGAGCTGGACCGGATGACTGCCGGTTTCCAGCGCAACGATTTGATCATTGTCGCCGCCCGTCCGTCAGTAGGGAAAACGGCCTTTGCCTTGAACATCGCACAAAACGTGGCGACCAAAACCGACGAGAGCGTAGCGATTTTCAGTCTTGAGATGGGGGCGGAGCAGCTCGTTATGCGTATGCTCTGTGCCGAAGGAAATATCGATGCCCAAAACCTCCGTACCGGTAATCTGACGGAAGAGGATTGGGGCAAACTGACAATGGCGATGGGAAGCCTGTCGAACAGCGGGATTTACATTGACGATACACCGGGTATCCGCGTGAGTGAAATCCGCGCCAAATGCCGCCGCTTGAAGCAGGAAAGCGGACTAGGCATGATTTTGATCGACTATCTGCAATTGATTCAGGGAAGCGGACGTTCAAAGGATAACCGTCAGCAGGAAGTATCAGAAATTTCCCGTGAACTGAAGTCGATCGCCAGGGAGCTGCAAGTCCCTGTTATCGCGCTTTCTCAGCTTTCCCGGGGCGTTGAGCAGCGTCAGGATAAACGTCCGATGATGTCTGATATCCGGGAATCTGGAAGTATCGAGCAGGACGCGGATATTGTCGCGTTCCTTTATCGTGACGACTACTATGACAAAGAATCTGAGAATAAAAATATTATCGAAATCATTATTGCCAAACAGCGTAACGGCCCGGTAGGAACCGTGTCTCTTGCGTTCGTAAAAGAATACAATAAATTCGTCAACCTGGAACGGCGTTTTGATGACGCAGGTGTTCCGCCCGGCGCATAAACCCCAAGAGCTGATCTTGGGGTTTTTTCATTCGGAAGATGGAAGAAAAACCGGACGCGCAGCGGATGTGAATTTGAAAGCGGTTTAATAAAATAGGGCGTAAAGGAGATGGTAACATGGGATACTGTTTTTCATCTTTTCACGCAGCGCAAATCCGGATTGCGCGGCCTACAGGCCAGCTTGATGAGATCATTCGTTTTTACGAAGAGGGACTGGATTTGAAACGAATCGGCGAATTTTCACAGCATAACGGGTATGGAGGTGTCATGTTTGGCCTTCCTCATGCCGATTATCATTTGGAATTCACCCAGTATGAGGATGGGGAAAGCACTGCTCCCGTTCCGCATCCCGACAGCCTCCTCGTTTTTTATGTGCCGAATACGGATGAACTGGCATCGATCACTTCAAGGCTAAAACACATGGGCTATCAAGAGGTCGAATCAGAGAACCCGTACTGGAGTCATGGAGGCGTGACGATAGAGGATCCGGACGGCTGGCGAGTCGTTTTTATGAATACCAAAGGGATTTCAGGCAAATGATACTTTTTCATGCTAAAGGACAAAAGTTTCACAAGCTTTTTATGATGAAGCCGTTAGAAAACGCTTCTAAAAAGAAAGGAAGCGAACGAATATAGTTTTATATTAATTTAATGTTCGGATTTAAGATTGACTTTCTGTTTCTTCACTGATAAACTTGATTTGTTTGAATAGAATCGTTTTAAAGGTTAACGGAGGTGCACGGACATGTCTTCAGTAGTTGTAGTAGGTACGCAATGGGGCGATGAAGGAAAAGGTAAAATTACAGATTTCCTCTCAGAAAATGCAGAAGTGATCGCCCGTTATCAAGGCGGAAATAACGCAGGGCACACAATCAAGTTTGACGGAGTCACATACAAGCTTCACTTAATCCCGTCTGGAATTTTCTATAAGGATAAAACGTGTGTGATCGGAAACGGAATGGTTGTAGATCCGAAAGCATTAGTCACAGAGCTTGCGTATCTTCATGAGCGCAACGTTAGTACAGACAACCTGAGAATCAGCAACAGAGCTCACGTCATTCTGCCGTATCACTTGAAATTGGATGAAGTGGAAGAAGAGCGAAAAGGGGCTAACAAGATCGGCACAACGAAAAAAGGAATCGGCCCTGCTTATATGGATAAAGCAGCCCGCATCGGAATTCGCATCGCGGATCTGTTAGACCGTGACGCGTTTGCGGAGAAGCTTGAACGCAATCTTGAAGAAAAAAACCGCCTGCTCGAGAAAATGTACGAGACAGAAGGGTTTAAAATTGAGGATATCTTAGACGAATATTATGAGTACGGCCAGCAGATTAAAAAATATGTCTGCGATACATCTGTTGTTTTAAATGATGCTCTTGATGATGGGCGCCGCGTGTTATTTGAAGGCGCGCAAGGGGTAATGCTCGATATCGACCAAGGAACATACCCGTTTGTTACGTCATCTAACCCGGTTGCCGGCGGTGTCACGATCGGATCTGGCGTTGGCCCGACCAAAATTCAGCACGTTGTCGGTGTATCAAAAGCATATACGACTCGTGTCGGCGACGGTCCTTTCCCGACTGAGCTGAAAGATGAAATCGGCGATCAAATCCGTGAAGTCGGACGGGAGTATGGAACAACAACAGGCCGTCCGCGCCGTGTCGGCTGGTTTGACAGCGTCGTTGTCCGCCACGCCCGCCGTGTGAGCGGAATTACAGATCTTTCTCTGAACTCAATCGACGTTTTAACAGGAATTGAAACGCTGAAAATCTGTGTGGCGTACCGCTACAAAGGCGAAATCATTGAAGAATTCCCGGCAAGCCTTAAAGCACTTGCTGAATGTGAGCCGGTATATGAAGAAATGCCGGGATGGACTGAGGATATCACAGGTGCGAAAAGCTTGAGCGAGCTTCCGGATAACGCGCGCCACTATCTTGAGCGTGTGTCTCAGCTGACAGGCATTCCGCTTTCTATTTTCTCTGTCGGCCCAGACCGTTCACAGACAAATGTCCTTCGCAGCGTGTACCGTGCGAACTAAATAGATTATGCTTCAGGCCCCTGAATCCAGGGGCTTGTTTTTTGTTTGAAAGCCGCATCTAAGTTGGTCTGAGAAAAAAATATGAAAAAAAACCAAAAAAGTTATTGCCACTTCTATTTGTTCGTGATATTATAAATCTCGTTGTTACGGAAACTGCTTCAATAGAGTACTAGATAAGAACTTGGTCAAAGTTGTTTGCTCTATGGAAACTCCGACATCTTAAGAGCCATTAGCTCAGTTGGTAGAGCATCTGACTTTTAATCAGAGGGTCGAAGGTTCGAGTCCTTCATGGCTCACCATTTCGTGAAGGCCCGTTGGTCAAGCGGTTAAGACACCGCCCTTTCACGGCGGTAACACGGGTTCGAATCCCGTACGGGTCATTGATTTACTTTAGCGTTATTGCTAAATTCCTTATTTGTCTGCGAGGGCTGACACGACAGCTCTCCAGGCAATTACTGTAAGGTCCGGTAGTTCAGTTGGTTAGAATGCCTGCCTGTCACGCAGGAGGTCGCGGGTTCGAGTCCCGTCCGGACCGCCATTTTACTTTACTTAGTAGAGAAAAATAAAACATTTGGCTCGGTAGCTCAGTTGGTAGAGCAACGGACTGAAAATCCGTGTGTCGGCGGTTCGATTCCGTCCCGAGCCACTTACCAAACGCATCTGCAATTGTAGGTGCGTTTTTTCTTTTAGGAAAAGGCGAACATGAGAAGTGTTATAATAGAAGAAAAAGGGAGAACCGGCCCTGCGGCCGGCTCAAAGAAGAAGACGTCATTGATAAAGACGCACTCCGATGTCGGGAGGTTTCAGTTAAGTTATCTTTTTTAAAAAAATTTGACCAGGATGACAAAAGAGAAACAATTGGCGGATAAAGGTGAAACATGTGTTTTTTTCTAAACCTTTATTTTTTTTATCTTTTGACCTTTAACCGTTATAATAGACAAGGACCCAATGTTTACACGGGCCATAAGTGATGAAACGAATGTTATTTAGATGAAATGAAGTTATTCGGCAGGAGGAAATCAAAATGATGGATAAGAAGATCCTTGTAGTAGATGATGAAAAACCGATTGCAGATATATTGGAATTTAACTTAAGAAAAGAAGGCTATGAAGTGCACTGTGCCCACGACGGAAATGAAGCGGTTGAAATGGTAGAAGAGCTTCAGCCTGATTTAATTCTTTTAGATATTATGCTTCCTAATAAAGACGGCGTTGAAGTGTGCCGTGAAGTCAGAAAGAAATACGATATGCCGATCATTATGCTGACGGCTAAGGATTCAGAAATTGACAAGGTCATCGGGCTTGAAATCGGTGCTGATGACTATGTCACAAAACCATTCAGCACACGTGAGCTTCTGGCTCGTGTGAAAGCGAACTTGCGCCGCCAGCTGACAACAGCGCCTGCGGAGGAAGAGTCGTCCTCTAACGAAATTCATATCGGCTCTCTCGTCATCTTCCCTGACGCGTACGTCGTATCAAAACGAGATGAAACAATCGAATTGACTCATCGTGAGTTCGAATTGCTTCATTATTTAGCAAAACATATCGGACAAGTGATGACCCGTGAACATTTGCTTCAAACCGTTTGGGGCTATGATTACTTTGGTGACGTCAGAACGGTTGACGTAACAGTCCGCCGGCTTCGTGAAAAAATTGAGGACAACCCAAGCCATCCAAATTGGATTGTCACACGCCGCGGCGTAGGTTATTACTTGAGAAATCCAGAACAGGACTAATGCCCTTATGAATAAGGTTGGTTTTTTTCGGTCGATCCAATTTAAGATTACCTTGATATATGTGCTTTTGATAATCATTGCCATGCAAATCATTGGGGTGTATTTTGTCAATCAGGTCGAGAAATCGCTGATGAGCTCTTATGAACAATCGCTGAATCAGCGAATCGACAACCTTTCTTACTATATCGAACAAGAATATAAAAGCGATAACGACAGCACCGTTATTAAGGATGACGTCAGCCGTATATTGAATGATTTCACGAAAAGTGATGAGGTCCGGGAAATTAGTTTTGTAGATAAAAGCTATGAAGTGGTCGGTTCTTCAAAGCCGTATGGTGAGGAAGTGGCAGGGAAACAAACGACCGATCTGATATTTAAAAGGATTTTTTCTACTAAACAATCGTATTTAAGAAAGTACTATGACCCGAAAAGCAAAATCAGAGTTCTCATTTCCGCGAAGCCTGTCATGACTGAAAACCAAGAGGTTGTCGGCGCGATCTATGTTGTCGCGAGTATGGAAGATGTCTTTAATCAGATGAAGACTATCAACACCATACTGGCGTCCGGCACTGGTTTGGCGCTCGTTTTGACGGCCCTTCTCGGTATTTTTTTGGCACGAACCATCACCCACCCGCTTTCAGATATGAGAAAGCAGGCCATGGAGCTCGCGAAAGGGAATTTCTCGAGGAAGGTTAAAAAGTATGGGCATGATGAAATCGGGCAGCTCGCCACCACGTTTAATCACTTAACGAAAGAGCTTGAAGATGCCCAGGCGATGACAGAAGGAGAGCGCAGAAAGCTTGCCTCTGTTATTGCTTATATGACAGACGGCGTTATCGCTACAAACCGAAACGGAGCGATTATTCTTTTAAACAGCCCGGCGCTGGAGCTGTTGAACGTTTCACGTGAAACAGCTTTAGAAATGCCGATTACGAGTTTGTTGGGGATTCAAGAGAATTATACGTTTGAAGATTTAGTGGAGCAGCAGGATTCTTTGTTGCTTGAAATTGAGCGAGATGATCAATTAACAGTGCTTCGCGTGAATTTCTCTGTGATTCAAAGGGAACATGGCAAAATTGATGGCTTAATTGCTGTTATTTACGATGTAACCGAGCAAGAGAAAATGGATCAGGAACGCAGAGAATTCGTGGCGAATGTATCACACGAGCTGCGGACGCCGCTTACGACAATGCGCAGTTATTTAGAAGCGTTAGCTGAAGGTGCGTGGGAAAATAAAGACATTGCCCCGCGTTTCTTAATGGTGACGCAAAATGAAACAGAGCGCATGATCCGGCTTGTCAATGATTTGCTTCAGCTTTCGAAATTCGACAGCAAGGATTATCAATTTAACCGGGAATGGATTCAAATTGTCCGGTTTATGTCTCTGATTATTGACCGTTTTGAAATGACAAAAGAACAGCATGTGGAATTTATTCGTAATCTGCCGGACAGAAATCTGTACGTTGAGATTGATCAGGATAAAATTACACAGGTGCTTGATAATATTATTTCCAACGCTTTAAAATACTCACCGGAAGGCGGACATGTGACGTTCTCAATTGACGTAAACGAAGAGGAAGAGCTTCTCTATATCAGCGTCAAGGATGAAGGGATCGGTATTCCGAAAAAAGATGTCGAAAAAGTCTTTGACCGCTTCTACAGGGTGGATAAAGCAAGAACGAGAAAGCTCGGCGGCACCGGTCTGGGACTGGCGATTGCCAGAGAAATGGTTCAGGCGCATGGCGGAGATATTTGGGCGGACAGCATAGAAGGAAAAGGCACGACGATTACATTTACTCTTCCATATAAAGAGGAACAAGAGGATGATTGGGATGAAGCGTGAAAATATAAAAACGATATTACTTACGATACTCGTCGTCATCAGCCTTGTGTTTACGTGGGGGATATGGACGTTCCAGCCAAACTTTTCCGGAGGCTCATCATCAACAGCGTCTCCTGTGCGTGAGAAGCATAAAATTGAAAAAAACACCCAAAAGCTGTCTGAAACGGTAAGGCCGAGAGACATGTTTATCCATGATGGCGGTGCTCATTATAAAGTGAATGATTATTCACTTTATAACGAAGTCTGGTCTGACTTGCCGCATTGGGATGTAAAAGGGATCAAAGATATTTCTGATCAGTATGATAAGACTTCATTTAAGAGCTGGTTTTACGGGATAAGCGGTTATGATGCGAAGCTTGACTTGCAATTCAACGACACGATTCCTATTGATATCTACCAAACGCTGTTTAAATGGTCTAACCAGTCATTTGAGTACAGTTCATTTGATCACATTTTGATTCCGATTAATGAAACAAAAGCGAACAAGAAAATCTATTTGGTATCTTTCAGCAAGCAGCTGATTCTGGAAGTGACCGTTGAATCGGCTAACTACCGGAACATGATGAATGACTTGAAAAACAGTCAATCAAACATGCCGGCATTCAGTCTGTTCTCAATCGGTTCAAAGAAAGAGTTTCTGCTGCCGAACAAAACGCTTACGATGGACAAAAAAGAATTTGTCACAGAATCGATTAAAACAAACACCTTTAAGCAGGCCTTGTTCAGCGATCCAAGTATTGTAAGGGAAGATTCGAATTACAACAACAGAAATGTGCTGACAGATGGAATCAGCCGTTTAGATGTGAATCTAAGCCAGCGCCAAGTACAATTCCAACAGCGCAATTTGGTGCAGAGCACTTCCTATCAAACAGGTGAATTAATTAAAAAGAGCCAAAAATACCTTGAGGATACGGGCAGCTGGACAGATCACTATCAATTTTTCAATATCAATGACAGCCAGCAGTTAAGCTTCTATATCTTTATGGACCAGATGCCGGTCATTAACAGTACCGCCAAACCATTCGGAGCGACATCCGCGATTACGGTGCAATGGGCCAACGATGAAATTCTCAGCTATAAGCGGCCGAATTACAGTCTCGGAACGAATCCGATTAAAACGACAGAGACTGAGCTGATGAGCGGGAGCGAAGTGAAGATGCTGCTTTCTAAACAAACCGCATATAATACGGATAAAATTGATCAGATCTTCCTTGCGTATCAATTGGTATCAACATCATCCAATAATGACCCTCTTGTTGAACTGGAACCGGTTTGGGGGATGAAAATAAACGGGAAAATTGTGCCGATCACGAAGGACCTATTAACGAAGGAGGGGGCAAACAGTGGAGTGGAATAAGACAAAATCAATCTTCATCGTTGCCTTCCTCATTTTAGATATTTTTTTAGGCTATCAGTTTTTTCAAAAATGGCAGTCTACCAGCAAAGATTATGAAGTCATTAAAAATGATGTCGAGCATGACATGAAGGCCGATCATATTACGTATGAAGGGCTGAATAAGGAAGCAACAGAAGGCTATAGAATCACAGCGAATCAAAAGGCCTTCACCAAGGACGAAATTGAGGCGCTCAAGGATCAAAAGCCGTTGATGGACATGCCTAGTGATGATCGTAAAGTAACGACCCTGAAAATGAAATTTACGAATCCGATCGCCCTGTCAAAGAAGAAGATTGAGGACGATGCTCAGGCGCTTGTTTCTTCGAAAATCCAAGACGGTGAAAAATATGAGCTTTGGAAGGTTGATAAATCGCAAAAAGAAATTATTTTCTTCCAAACATATGAGGGCCATTATATTTATCAGCAGACCGACACTTCTTCTAATATGATCGGGCAAGTGATTTTGCGTTTAAACGATAAAAACGAGGTTGTGTCATACGACCAGACGACGCTTGAGACCTTTAAGCAAATTCAGAAGGAAAGCCTAATCACTGAAATGGATGCGGTTGAGTTATTGTACTATCAAAATCAATTAAAAGAGAACAGTACAATAAAAAGTGTCAAATTTGGCTACGTCGCGCAATATCCGCTGACAAGTACACAGGTGCTGGCGCCGGTATGGAGAATTACAGTCGAGTACGATAAAAAAGTGAACGGTGAGAAAAAGACAGTACAAGAGTATTTTACAGTGAATGCTTTGGAGAGTACGATTTTAGATACAGATCAATGAAAATAATGGAGTGAGACACATGAGCTTGCAATTTAGCGTACTTGCGAGCGGGAGTACGGGAAATGCGTTTTACCTTGAAACTAAGGATCACGCATTTTTGGTAGACGCCGGTTTGAGCGGGAAAGCCATGGATGGATTGATGGCGCAAATTGGGCGTAAGCTGGATGATGTAGACGGCATTTTTGTGACGCATGAGCATAGTGACCATATTAAGGGCCTTGGCGTGGTCGCCAGAAAGTACAAGCTTCCGATCTATGCGAATGAGAAGACATGGAAAGCGATGGAGAAACAAATTGGCAAAATTGATACCGATCAAAAATTTGTGTTTCCGATGGAGACGGTGAAGTCGTTCGGCGGACTTGATGTGGAATCGTTTGGCGTCTCACACGACGCGGCGGAGCCCATGTTTTATGTGTTCCATTATAACGGCCGAAAGCTTGCTTTAATGACAGATACGGGGTACGTCAGCGACCGGATGAAAGGGATCATCCGCTCAGCGAATATGTTTGTGTTTGAAAGCAATCACGATGTCGGCATGCTGCAAATGGGGAGATATCCATGGAGCATTAAGCGGCGGATTTTAAGTGACGTCGGGCACGTTTCAAATGAAGATGCTGCCTTAGCGATGACCGATGTCATTGGCGACGAGACGTCTCGTATTTATTTGGCGCATTTGAGCCAGGACAACAACATGAAGGATTTGGCGAGAATGTCTGTACAGCAGACATTGGCTTCTAAAGGGTTTGTGACGGGGGAAACATTTGATTTGTTTGACACCGATCCGAAGAAGGCCACACCGCTCTGCGCTGTATAATTTTTCTATGTAAATCATGACTATTATAGGAGTTTCTAACCCACAATATAACCATATTAACGTTCTTGGAAAGGATGGAATATGGTGGATTACGATCGTGAGGAAGAACATACTGCTCCTGAACAGCCAAAGAGAAGCAAAAAAGGATATTTCCTTTCTAGTCTGATTGGCGTGATTGTCGGTGCCGTATTAATGGCGTTTATCATGCCGTACCTTTCAAATGAAGGGATAGATACGGGCGTCTTAGAAGAGCAGCAGAACAACAATAATCGGGAATCAATCAGGACGGTGAATGTCAGTGTCAACAACGCAGTCACCAAGATTGTCAGCAATGTGTCGCCCGCCGTTGTCGGTGTTGTGAACATTCAAAAATCAGATATTTGGGGAGAGAGCGGTGAGGCTGGGAGCGGCTCTGGCGTCATCTATAAGAAAAATGACAACTCCGCTTATGTCGTGACCAACCATCATGTCATCGAGGGTGCTTCCCAAATTGAAATCAGCCTGAAAGACGGCTCGCGTGTATCGGCTGAACTCATCGGCAGCGACCAGCTGATGGATCTTGCTGTTTTACGAGTGAAAAGCGATAAAATTAAAGCAGTCGCTGATTTCGGTAATTCAGATAAAGTGAAATCAGGGGAGCCGGTTATTGCGATCGGGAACCCGTTAGGCCTTGAATTTGCAGGCTCTGTCACACAGGGCGTCATCTCGGGTACGGAGAGAGCCATCCCAGTGGATTCGAATGGTGATGGACAGCCTGACTGGAATGCAGAAGTCCTGCAAACAGATGCGGCCATTAACCCTGGGAACAGCGGCGGCGCTTTGTTAAATATGGACGGAAAAGTCATTGGCATCAATTCAATGAAAATTGCCGAGTCGGCGGTTGAAGGAATTGGCCTGTCGATTCCTTCTAAGCTTGTGATCCCGGTGATAGAGGATTTGGAGAAATACGGCGAGGTTAAACGTCCGTTCCTTGGCATTGAGATGAAATCGCTAAGCGACATCGCCAGCTATCATTGGGACGAAACATTGAAGCTTCCTAAGGATGTCACCAATGGAGCGGTTGTGATGGGGGTAGATGCCTTCTCACCTGCCGGAAAAGCAAGGCTTAAGGAACTGGATGTCATCACAGAATTTGACGGTCACAAAGTAAATGACATTGTTGATCTGCGGAAACGGCTTTATCAGAAAAAAGTCGGTGACCGGGTGAAAGTGAAGTTTTACCGCGCCGGAAAAGAAAAATCCGTTGACATTCAGCTCTCCTCCGCAGACCAATTAGGAAGTTAATAGAAACGGTCTGGCACCGTGCCAGACTGTTTTTTTATGCAAAAAAAACTGAACGAGGGTCACGCTCGTTCAGTTGAAAAAGGATCTATCGAATATGAAGAAAAATACTAGATGGGCGTTACACGTGAAACAATAGGCAGTGCCTGACCAGCATTGACTTAATGGTTTGTTCCGTATGGTTGCTGGTGATGAATTTTATGATGTATACATAGATTTCATTTTCTTCCCTCGATACAGAAGATTTTATTTGCCTTTTGCATGTGTTCAGCTCGATGTTTTTTGTTTTTGTGATTGCGGTTTGCTGTCAACATGATGTTTGAAGGCTTTTCAGCTGTTGCAGTTGGGTGTGAGCTTTGCCGTTTAACGACATACACGTCAGGCTTCCTGCGCCGGAATAGGGCTGTTACTCGGCAGGCGGATGGGAAAATTTCTTCAGCCGGTATTGAAGGCTTTGTCTGCTGATGCCAAGCTCCTGAGCAGCTTGTGAGATGTTATGGCCGTGCTTTCTTAACACATTTTCAATCACATATTTTTCGAAGCTCTCCATTTTTTCTTTTAAGTCCGCGGCCGGCTGGTGTCTTGCTGTTTCCGGTTCTGAGATGTTGGCTGGCTTGATTTTCATGCGGTATTGATAGGGTAGATGGGAAGCCGTAATCGTTTGCTCATCCGTCATGAAATTCATTGCGCCTTCGATCATATGCTCAAGCTCACGAATATTTCCCGGCCAGTCATAAGATAGAAAAAATTGCTTCACGTCTTCGCTGATGTGTTCGACATTCATTTGAAACAGGTGGTTGTTTTTTTGGATGAATTCTGACGCGAGAAGCAAAATGTCTTCTTTCCGTTCCCGAAGCGGCGGGATGATCAGTGTCACGACGCTCAGCCTGTAATACAAGTCCTTCCGCATTCGTTCGCCCGCAATCGCGTCAATCGGGTCTTCGTTCATTGTGGCAATTATACGCACGTCAATCGCCGTATCCTTTGTCGAACCGATGCGCCTGATTTTCCGTTCCTGAAGAGCGCGCAGCAGCTTCGCCTGAAGACTCAGATTCAGCGAGTTGATTTCATCTAACAGCAGCGTGCCGCCATGTGCTTGTTCAAACAGTCCGGGCTGGTCGACAGCGCCTGTAAACGCGCCTTTTTTCGTTCCAAACAAAATGCTTTCTACAAGGCTGTCTGGCAGCGCCGCGCAGTTTTGCGAAATAAACGGGCCGCCTGAGCGGTCGCTGCCGTTGTGAATACTTTGCGCGAACAGCTCTTTTCCCGTGCCGGTTTCGCCTGCGAGAAGGACCGATGATGACGTGCGGGTTGCCCGCTTCGCGTTTTCGATGACATCTTGAATGGCAGGGCTGGTGCCGAGAATGCTGTCAAATGTATAAGTTGTGCTGCCCTTTTTATTCATATTCTCCCTGATCAGCCGTTCAAGCTTTGTCACATCCTTGGCAATTTCGACTGCGCCCCTGATTTTGCCGTCTTGGACGATGGGATATGTATGATTGATCGTCGTGATTTCCTGGCCTTTATTATTGAAGTAGCTCTGCTTCACATTTTTAATCGTTGTGCCTTCCTGAAGGGCCTGTACCAGAGTGCTGTCCTGCTGTTTAGAAAACATAAACACATCCATCAGGTTTTTATTGAGGACGTCATGCTTCTCCATATCTTCAATCTGCATCATTTTGTTGTTATAAACGATCGTGTTTCCATGCTCGTCTACCACGTGCAGGCCAACATCAATCTCATCCAAAATGCTTTGAAAAACCAATGTGAGGAATTCGCTGTCCTTGACCACTGTATGAACCTCCCTCAATTATTTTCTTAATATTGCTTCTATTTTATAAAAGAATGGAGAGGATATGCAAAAGAATTTTGCACTTGCTGAAATTTTTGCTCGAAATATCTGAATGTTTTTGCACCTTGTCCACGAAATTTGTAGAAAACACACGAAATCTTGATTTGGCACAGAACTTGCATTTATAAAAAGGGAAAGCAGGATAACATGTTGAAACAGAAAACAAGGGGGAATTCAAATATGCCAGCTTTATCTAAATCCAAAGAAATTATTGATCAGACGTCTCATTATGGAGCCAACAATTACCATCCGCTCCCGATTGTCATTTCTGAAGCGCTGGGTGCTTGGGTAAAGGACCCGGAAGGCAATGAATATATGGATATGCTGAGTGCTTATTCTGCGGTAAACCAAGGTCACAGACATCCGAAAATCATTCAGGCATTGAAGGATCAGGCTGATAAAATTACCCTCACGTCACGCGCGTTTCACAACGATCAGCTGGGACCGTTTTACGAAAAAACAGCTAAGCTGACGGGCAAAGAGATGATTTTGCCGATGAATACAGGAGCTGAAGCGGTTGAATCTGCGGTGAAAGCGGCGAGACGCTGGGCTTATGAAGTAAAAGGCGTGGCAGACAATCAAGCTGAAATTATCGCATGTGTCGGGAACTTCCACGGCCGGACGATGCTGGCGGTATCTCTGTCTTCTGAAGAGGAATATAAAAGAGGATTCGGCCCGATGCTTCCGGGAATCAAGTTAATCCCTTACGGTGATGCGGAAGCGCTTCGTCAGGCCATTACGCCGAATACAGCGGCATTTTTATTTGAACCGATTCAAGGCGAAGCGGGCATTGTCATTCCGCCTGAAGGGTTTTTGCAGGAAGCGGCGGCGATTTGTAAGAAAGAGAATGTCCTGTTTATTGCCGATGAGATTCAGACGGGTCTTGGACGTACAGGGAAGACGTTTGCGTGTGACTGGGACGGCATTGTTCCCGATATGTATATCTTGGGTAAAGCGCTTGGCGGCGGTGTGTTCCCGATCTCATGCATTGCAGCGGACCGCGAGATCTTAGGCGTGTTTAACCCGGGCTCACACGGCTCGACATTTGGCGGAAACCCGCTTGCATGTGCGGTGTCTATCGCTTCGTTGGAAGTGATGGAGGATGAAAAGCTGGCGGAACGTTCTCTTGAGCTTGGCGAATACTTTAAAAGAGAACTTGAGAGCATTGATAACCCTGTCATTAAAGAAGTCCGCGGCAGAGGGCTGTTTATCGGTGTGGAATTGACGGAAGCCGCGCGTCCGTATTGTGAGCGCTTGAAGAAAGAAGGGCTTTTATGCAAGGAAACGCATGATACAGTTATTCGTTTTGCACCGCCATTAATCATTTCGAAAAAAGATTTGGATTGGGCAATAGAGAAAATTAAGCACGTGCTGCAAAACGCATAAATCCGCACCATGGCGGGATATTCACTTCGTTTGTATAAATTTACAACAGAAAATTAAGCACTCCCTATTTGCTCAGCTACAATATTTTAGTATAATGTATCTTTATGAGAAGAAGTGAATTTTATATTAAATAGATAAAGGCTCTTTGGACAGCAAACTGGGATATGCACCGTGTAGTCGTTCCAGCTTAGATCCAATACAAGTTGCTGAAGGGGTGCAGAATGTGAATACAAACCAAGATAACGGAAATCAGCTCCAGCGGACAATGAAATCACGCCACTTGTTCATGATTTCATTGGGCGGAGTGATCGGAACCGGTTTCTTCCTTGGAACCGGGTTTACCATTAACCAAGCGGGACCGCTCGGCGCGGTTCTGTCCTATTTAGTAGGCGGCTTTATCATGTTTTTGACGATGCTCTGCTTAGGGGAGCTGGCAGTCGCCTTTCCTGTGTCGGGGTCCTTCCAGACCTATGCGACAAAATTTATCAGCCCGGCCTTTGGATTTGCGTTCGGCTGGCTGTACTGGCTCGGCTGGGCGGTTACATGCGCCATTGAATTCTTATCAGCGGGGCAGCTGATGCTCCGCTGGTTTCCGCACGTAGACGTGTGGATCTGGTGTCTGGTATTTGCGGCACTGATGTTTATACTAAATGCAATAACAGCCAAAGCCTTTGCAGAATCGGAATTCTGGTTCTCAGGCATTAAAATTTTGATTATCCTTTTATTTATTATTCTCGGTGGAGCTGCCATGTTTGGCCTGATTGATTTGAAAGGCGGAGAGCAGGCACCGTTTTTGACACATTTTTATGAAGACGGGTTATTCCCGAACGGGATAAAGGCAATATTGATAACGATGATTGCTGTAAACTTCGCATTCCAGGGGACTGAGCTGATCGGGGTTGCAGCCGGAGAAAGTGAAGATCCTGAAAAAACGATTCCGCGGTCTATCAAACAGACAGTATGGAGAACGCTTGTCTTCTTTGTTCTATCCATCATTGTCATTGCCGGCATGATTCCGTGGAAGCAGGCGGGAGTTGTGGAAAGTCCGTTTGTTGCCGTATTTGAGCAAATCGGAATCCCGTATGCCGCTGATATCATGAACTTTGTTATTTTAATCGCGCTATTATCTGTTGCGAATTCAGGTTTATACGCATCGACACGTATCCTGTACGCGATGGCGAATGAAGGACAGGCCTTCCAAGCGCTGGGCAAAACAAACAAACGAGGTGTGCCGCTGAATGCGTTAATCGTAACGATGGCTGTGGCCTGCCTATCGCTTCTATCGAAAGTGGCGGCGGCTGAAACCGTGTATATGGTGCTTCTATCTTTGGCGGGCATGAGCGCCCAGGTCGGCTGGATCACGATTACGCTTTCTCAAATCATGTTCAGACGCAAATTTATTCGTGAAGGCGGCAAGAAGGAAGATTTGAAATTCAAAACACCGCTGTATCCGGTGCTTCCGCTGATCGGCCTGACGTTAAATACGGTCGTTCTCATCAGCCTTGCATTTGATCCGGAGCAGCGTATCGCGCTGTATTGCGGCATCCCGTTTATGATCATTTGCTACATCATTTATCATGTCGTCATTAAAAAACGCCAGCAGGCAAATCGTCAGCTAGAGCTTTAAACACATTGTCCGCAAGTCATCTTTGTTATAACCCGCATAGGACATTATCTTATATGTTGAGGTGGAATCACAGATGGATAAAACGATTTCGGTTATTGGAATGCCAATGGATTTAGGACAAGCACGACGCGGAGTGGACATGGGCCCGAGCGCCATCCGGTACGCCCATCTGATCGAGAGGCTGTCAGACATGGGTTATACGGTTGAAGATCTCGGTGACATTCCGATCAACCGCGAAAAGATCAACAATGACGAAGAACTGAAGAACCTGAATTCCGTTTTGGCGGGAAATGAAAAACTCGCTCAAAAGGTCAACAAAGTCATTGAAGAGAAAAAATTCCCGCTTGTCCTGGGCGGAGACCACAGTATTGCGATCGGCACGCTGGCAGGTACAGCGAAGCATTACGATCATCTCGGCGTCATCTGGTATGACGCGCACGGCGACCTGAATACGCTTGAAACATCACCATCGGGAAATATTCACGGCATGCCGCTTGCCGTCAGCCTCGGAATCGGCCATGAGTCACTGGTGAATCTTGAAGGCTATGCGCCTAAAATCAAACCGGAAAACGTCGTCATCATTGGCGCCCGGTCACTTGATGAAGGGGAGCGCAAGTATATCAGGGAAAGCGGCATGAAGGTGTACACGATGCACGAAATCGACCGTCTTGGCATGACAAAAGTTATGGAAGAAACCCTAGATTATTTATCATCATGTGACGGCGTCCATCTCAGCCTTGATCTGGACGGACTTGATCCAAACGACGCACCGGGTGTCGGAACCCCTGTCATCGGCGGCATCAGCTACCGGGAGAGCCATTTGGCGATGGAAATGCTGTATGACGCAGGCATCATCACCTCAGCTGAATTCGTTGAGGTCAATCCGATTCTTGACCATGAAAACAAGACTGGACGAACAGCAGTAGAGCTCGCAGAATCTCTGCTAGGGAAGAAGTTGCTGTAATAAGAAAACCCCCGCATTCGCGGGGGTTTCAGCGTGTCGACAAACCCTTGCATTCGTTGTCAGGCCTGCGCGTTGGTGCTCACGAATTCCAAACATTCGCTGCGCTCCAATGCTCGTCCTTCCTAGACTTCAAGGGTTTTCAATCACGCTGAAAATATGAAAGAATCCTAAAACTACAAACCGTTTTAGGATTCTTTCGTTAAATTGAACCCCCGCATTCGCGGGGGTATTTCATTTACCCAATCATTTTCTCAGCGACTTTCATCTCCTGTGAATGGGTTTGATGATCCGCAATAAACCATCCTGATAAAATCACCGCTGCGACGCCTATGCCAATCAGACATTTTTTCATTTATATAACCTCCGTTCTTTTGATGAATTCTTCAATTTGTAATGCCTCATAAAAAAAGTGGGCAGCTTCTTTGTAAAGCTCATATTCCCTATACCGTTCGCCAGCCAAAATGGAAAGTTCTCTTACACTGTCATACTCTTTCTCGGACAACAAATCATCCATATGTTGTTTGCATAAGTGAAACGTTTCCGCATGACCTCCTTCTGCGTAAATGGCATATAAAATATCTATTTTTGCCTCACATATTCTATTCGGCTCAGCCGTCAGTTTTTCCTTCACTTCTTGGTAATAAGATAAGGCCTGTTCTTTCTTTTGACTCTTAAACAGCTCTCGAATCAGCAAATAGACAGAATGATAGTAATAGGCGGAGCGTGCATATTCTTTGTGTTGTAAGGCCTCTTCTAATTTGGAGACCGCTTCTTCTGATTTGCCGCTTTGCGCATGAAGAAGTCCGAAGTTATGCAGAAGCTGGGCTTCGAAAAAATGATCTTCTAATTCTCTCGTCATCCGAATCGCCTCGTCCAAATACGTTTCAGCTTCTTCAAACTGGCTCATCTCGGTGAAATTGCCTGACATGGTGATCAGCGCTGAGGCCAGTTTCTTTTTATAATCAGTCTCTTCCCTGAACGTTTTGACTGCTTGCCGTGTATGATTGAGAGACACAATATTTTGTCCCAGTTTATAATAGAGCTTTCCAACCTTCAAATGAAATTCGGCTTTTTCAATCGGGTCGGGAATGTTGCCAAGATACTGCTCCGCCTCTTTATACAACCCAATGGCGATGTCGTAATTATTTTTATAGGCTTCATACATGCCTTCAAACAGAAAAAAGTAATATTTCAGCATGTCTGACGCAGCATTCATATGAGAAGGCTCCTCATGCTGAAAACCCTGTCCTCTCGCCTCGTGAAGCAAGACCTTGTGGCGCAGTTCCAATAAGGAGAAGTAGGCAAGCACCTCCTGATCCTCTTCCATGTCATCTAATAAAGGCTTCACTTCTTCAAAAGTACGGGAGGACTCTTCAACTTCATGTTTCTTGATCGCAAGATACCAGTCATTGAGCATGTTAGCGATTTCTGCGGGTGCAATCTTATTCATTTGAAGCTCCTTTCTCTAGTGACTTATCAACCTCAGTTGTTTATTCTGATAGTAACACCACTTTCTATTTTATGTAAAACCCTATAGTCAATAAATGAAGGAGCGATGATATGACAATGATGCTGAGGCCCATGCAGACAGAAGAATTTCGGTCTTATCTTACGTACACAGCGAAGCATTACGCGGAAGAGAAAGTAAAGGCGGGGACATGGCTGCCTGAAGAAGCACAGCTATTGTCTAAGCAGACCTTTTCTAATTTGCTTCCGAAAGGCCTGGAAACTCCCCATCATCACTTATGGAGTCTCACGCTAAATGAAAAGGAAATCGTTGGCTGGCTCTGGATACACGCTGAACCCGAGCATCCTCAGCAGGAAGCGTTTATTTACGATTTCGGGTTATATGAACCATACAGAGGCAAGGGCTATGCAAAGCAAGCATTGGCGGCATTAGACCAGCAAGCACGCAGTATGGGAATCCGGAAGCTGTCCCTCCACGTCTTTGCCCACAATCAGGCGGCGCGGAAGTTATATGAGCGAACCGGATTTCAAGAAACGGACGTGGTGATGAGTAAGAAGCTTTAAACGTAAAGGGCCTGATAAAGGCCTTTTTTTGCGGACAGCCTCCTGTAAATGATTTCTAAAAATTCTGTAAATGACCTAGTTACTTTCCTTATTTTCCTAATATAATGTGGGTGAAGGAAGTCACCTTTCCTACATTCAAAAGAAAAGAGGAGATGTAATGAAGTTCAAGACAAGGATGTCGACGTTTATGGTAGCGCTTACAATGATGTGTGGCGGACTGTTTGTTTCTCCCGCCAAAGCCGTCAAGACCACAAACTATGCAGAAGAAATCGCCGCACTGCAGCCAGGCATGACACCGGAAGAAATCATGAAGTCCGCCAGTCAGATTGCCAAACAGCAGCACGTCAAGCAAGACGTCATTCTGAAACAGTTCTATGAAGAAATCACTGCGGATAAAGCAGAAGGCGACAGGATCGCCAAGGAAAGCGGCATGTCCATCATGGGCGGCTCGTCCGGTACGAAAAAACTCCCGACAAGCGCGAAAGGGAATATCTATTACACCAACTCCTACACAGCCTTCTACAACCACGGCCACGTCGGCATGTACTCCGCCGCTGACAAAATTGTTGAATCTGTCCCGAGCGACGGGGTCAGGCAGATCGCTTACAATGCCAGAGACGTGGAAGACAACTCCATCGTGCAAACAGTCAGCGTAACCTCATCTCAAAAAACATCCGCTGCAGACTGGGCGGTCTCAAGAGTCGGCGACGCATATTCATTTAACTTCGTTAATAACAGAAATACCGGCCATGATGGCGCCAAAAACTGTTCAAAGCTCCTATGGTCCGCCTTTTTGCTGAAAGCAGGCATTGATATAGATGGCAACGGAGGCTTAGGCGTATATCCGCGCGACATTACAAGCTCTTCCTATACGTCAACCATCATGACCATTTACTAAGGGGAAAGATATGAAGAAGTGGATGATTACCATTGCCATGCTGATTCTCGCAGGGATCGCACTATTTGTCTTCGTTTCTCCTCTCAAAAGCCATAAAGCCGTGAGTCAGCAGGATCTCAGCGACACCGATTTTCTGGACGACAAGGACATCCTGCTGTATCTCTCAACGTCTGCGGATCAAGATGCATTCGGCGGCGGGAAAAGCTACGCTCTGTTCATCAGCCAAGACGGGTCGCTGTCTTCTTTTAAGATGAAGGGCCTTGAGCTGGGCTCAGCCAAGGTTCACGGCGACAGTGTGATGCTGGAGGACAAAAACACGATTTTCACAATCAAAAACGGCCTGCGCTCCCATAAAAGAGCCTATCAACACACCGGTGACAGCGCGGGCTTTTTACAACAGACGGACGGTTTTTACACCCTCTACAACTCCGGCTACGATAAAAAGGGAGACGGGTACCGCTCAGAGCTGTACCGCCAGGTGGACGGAGAGTGGAAAAAAGATGTCATCCCCTATTACATCCGCGCCTCCGGTTTTCATGACGGCGCCATTTATGCACTTGTCCCGACAGCTGACGAAAAAGGTTATCAGCTCCTCCAGATTCAAGCCGATCAACAGAAGCTCACCTATCACACGATAACGGAATGGCAGTATCGGGAAGGAGCCTCAATCGAATCCCAGCTTGCTGTGGACGATCAAGCTGTTTATGTCATGATTCGCGGCCAAAAGGCGAGCAATCTATATCAAATGGTCAAAATCAACAAGAAAAGCGGCAAAGTGGAACTGCACGACATCGCCGAATACAAAAACGACGAACAAACGATATACAGCTCCATGCCCTTCAGTTTCAAAAAAAGCTTTTTCACTTATAACGGGTACCTGTATTTCATTGACGGCTTCGGTAAAGTATACAAAATCGATGCCAGGACAGGAAAAACAAGCATCGCCTTCACCCTTTCACCCGAAAAAGTGAAAGCCGATTTCAAAGAAATCACCCGAAAAGGCAGCAGTCTTTATTTCTTCACATACACCTACAATCAGCCTGCATACATTGAACAGTACAGTCTGAAAACGAGAAAGAAAGTGAAGGAAAAAGAGATCGGGAAGGTAAAAGATGTCGTGACGCCGAAGAGTCATTTGAAGCTGTATGATTTTGAGGTGATGAAGGATTTTTAAGGTGAAGGGGGTTCCGATTTGGGAGCCGTTATACTGCTCGTCGTTTTTGTTTTTCCGATGATGTCAGGCGTAATCGGTGCAGCGGGTTATCTCCTATGGAAGAAAGTTTGGATTGGTCCGCTCATCGTCCTTATCGGGAGTTTGATCTTGTTGTTTACGTTAGCCTCTGGTAACAGTTCTTTCATGTTTTGGGTTGTGCTCTATACTGCAATTGCGTTAGCAACCAGTATTGTCACATTATTTCTCAGGAAATGATTCTTCAACTGATCACTGTTTATGAAGAGACTGGGTGAAGTCTCTTTTTTTGTTGAATCCAATATTGCAGTGATTTTAGGTATGGTATAGAAAAGAATGAAAAGGAGGGATCAAATGGGCACCAAACGTGTCATTCTGCAAGCAACGATTATTGGCCTGACTTCAGCGGTTACTGTGTTCCTGCTGAACGGAGGAAAAGCGGACTGGTTGGACATCGTCGGAACCATTGTCGGGTGCTGGCTTGGCATTTTTATTGTCGTTAAGATGCAGAAAAAACAGTCGTGAAAAAGGGAAAGAGTCATGCCGAACCGAAGTCATGTTCAAGGACGCATAGTCCAAAACCATGAATGGGAGGAATGGCGTTGACTGGAAACAAAGCGGTTGTATACAAAGGCGAAGGAACTGTAGCGGTGGAGGATATCGGTTATCCGGATTTAATCTTGAAGGAGGGGCCCGGCGTTCCGAAGGCAAATGTGAATCGGAAATGTGAGCACGGGGTGATTCTGAAGGTGCTTACCACAAACATCTGCGGAAGCGACCAGCACATGGTGCGAGGCCGCACGACGGCGCCGGAAGGCTTGGTGCTCGGGCATGAAATCACCGGAGAGGTCATTGAAACGGGGCGGGATGTCGAATTTATCAAGAAGGGTGATATCGTATCCGTTCCTTTTAATATTGCCTGCGGGCGTTGTGTGATGTGCAGAACGCAAAAAACGCATGTGTGCCTGAATGTCAATCCGGATCGGCCGGGATCGGCTTACGGCTATGTCGATATGGGAGGCTGGGTCGGCGGTCAGTCGGAATACGTCATGGTGCCGTACGCCGATTTTCAGCTTTTGGTATTCCCGGATAAGGAACAGGCGTTAGAAAAGATTCTCGATTTGACGATGCTGTCTGACATTTTCCCGACCGGCTTCCACGGGGCATACACAGCGGGCGTACAAACAGGTTCAACCGTTTATATTGCGGGCGCGGGGCCTGTCGGCTTGGCAGCTGCGCACTCCGCTCAGCTCCTTGGCGCCTCTACCGTGATCGTTGGCGATCTGAACGAAGATAGACTGGCACAGGCGAGAAGCTTCGGCTGTGAAACGGTCAACGTGCAAAAACACGACCGTCTCGGCGAGCAAATTGAACAAATACTAGGTGAACCAACTGTTGATGCAGCAGTGGACTGTGTCGGCTTTGAAGCGTCCGGACACGGCAGCCAGGGAGAAGCGCCAGCTGCCGTGCTGAACTCGATCATGGACGTCACCCAGGTCGGAGGAAGCCTCGGCATTCCGGGCTTATACGTGACCGAAGATCCCGGTGCAAAGGATGCGGACGCCAAAACAGGCTCACTAAAAATCCGCTTCGGACTCGGCTGGGCCAAAGCCCATACCTTCGTCACCGGACAAACGCCTGCCATGACATACAACCGCAATTTGATGAAAGCGATCCTGAGCGGCAGAGCGCAAATCGCAAAAGCTGTCAACGCCACAGTCATTTCTCTGAACGACGCGCCAAACGGTTACAGCGACTTCGACAAAGGCGCAGCCAAAAAATTCGTCATCGACCCGCATGGAATGCTGAAGTAAGAAGAAAAAGCCGGACGTTCTCGGAACGCCGGTTTTATTATTGCTGGTAATCGGTTTCTTCAAAGCGTTCTCCTGATTCGTCTTGTAGAATTAAATCCCCTTTGATTTTGTCCAGTCCTATCAAAATACAAGGGTTTTTCTCATTTGCCTTGGGCGCAGGTTTTCGTTTCACAGTTACAATCGTTTCTTTAGGCGAGAATTTGACACCTGACACCTCAAGCTTCTTATCCTTCTCTCTGCTTCCGAGAGACACAACAACCATTTTTTTGCCTTCTAAAATGGTGAAAACTTGATACCCTTTTACGTCATCATGTGTTTGAAGGTAATTTGCGTATAATTCTAGCTCGGAACTGCCTTCACCGATCCGATCCTTTTCTAACACCCAATAAGACGACTGACACCCAGCAAGCAACAGCATGATTACAAAAAGCAAAACCAATCTGAAGCGCACATGCAGACCTCCCCAAACATCGGTTACATCCAAACTAACATACGGGCGAAATAGAGTCATCAACAGCTTGTTTGTCGATTTGTGGATAAAACTCAGCCCGAAGCACTACTAACATGTGAATAAATAGGTTATATTGGGAAGAGAATATTTGCAAAAATGCAAGAAACCATCGGAGGATTTGAACATGAAACAAACGTATTATTCCTGTGAAGAACACGTCGAAACTGTGCTGGATATGTACATAGACGACCACGAGCTGCCGCCCGAAATCAGAAAAATCGAACATACTAACAGTTTATCCACAGCCTGTGAATTATGTGGAGACCCCGCAGTATATATAGTGGGGAACGAATGATCTTACACAAAATACAGAAAAGATATCCACAATTGTGGACAACATATATGAATAACTTGTTTTTAAAGTGGGGATGACCTGTGAATATCAATATTGTGACAATCGGAAAACTAAAAGAAAAATACCTCAAGCAAGGCATTGAAGAATACACCAAACGACTTTCGGCCTACGCAAAAATCGACATCATCGAACTCCCGGATGAAAAAGCGCCGGAAAACCTAAGCGACCAGGATATGAAAATCATAAAAGACAAAGAAGGCGACCGCATCCTATCCAAAATCAGCCCCGACGCCCACGTCATCGCCCTCGCCATCGAAGGAAAAATGAAAACATCCGAAGAATTAGCCGATACAATTGATAAGCTGGCTACTTATGGAAAAAGCAAAGTCACCTTCGTCATCGGCGGATCACTCGGATTAAGCGACGCAGTGATGAAGCGAGCGGATGACAAGCTGTCATTCTCAAAAATGACGTTTCCTCATCAGTTGATGCGTCTCATCTTAGTGGAGCAGATTTATCGGGCTTTTCGGATTAATCGTGGGGAGCCGTATCATAAGTGAATGAGGTTTTTTAGCAAAAAAGTTAAAAAGAATATTTCTAAATTAGGAATTATATTTCCATAATTTTAGCTGAGAAATTAGGTTGACATTCGTTCCTAATAAGTAAAATGTAATCACCCATAAAAGTATCAAATGATTAGGAGCCTTTGATTACATAAATCTTTTCAGAATAGGATTAGTCTTTAAATAAGTGATTTTTTTATGAAGTGTAATGTTTAATTTGTATAAAAGGTTGAGAAGGTTTCATAACACAAGAAAGGAGCGTATTTATGATTAAACCAGATTGGAATATTTTTAAAGCGAAATTTAGTGAGAACCCACAGAATAACTTTGAATGGTTATGTTACCTTTTATTTTGCGAAGAGTTCGGAAAAGAATTTGGTATTTTTAGGTATAAGAATCAATCTGGGATTGAGACAAATCCAGTTGATGTAGATGAAGAAGTTATAGGATGGCAAGCCAAATTTTATGAAACAACTTTGTCGGATCATAAAGGCGAACTAATTAAAACCTTAATTAAAAGCAAAAGAGATTATTCAGATTTAACAAAAATTATTTTTTATACAAATCAAGAATGGGGGCAAAGTCATAATCCTGAAAATCCTGAACAAAACGATCCCCAAGCAAAAGTTGATATTGAAAGTAAGGCTAAGGAGATTGATATCCAAATTGAATGGAGGACTGCAAGTTTCTTTGAGTCACCCTTTGTTACCATAAAAAATGGTTTAATCATTCAACATTTCTTTAGTTTTGAAAAGAGTATTGTTCAACTCTTATCGGAAAAACAAACCCATGCCGAGTCTATCTTAAAGGATATACAAACATCCATAAACTTCCATGGGAGAAAGATAGAAATAAATAGAAACGCCCTTCTTGAAAGGATAATAAGTGAAATCGAAAAAGAACAAGTATTGATGTTAACTGGTGCAGGTGGAATTGGAAAAACAGCGGTTATTAAAAGGCTATATGAAGATCAAAATACAAATACCCCTTTTTATATTTTTAAGGCAAGTGAGTTCGAAATAAATGATGTAAATAATTTGTTTGGCGGATATAGTTTGCAGGGTTTTATTGAAGCTCACAAAGAGGAAGAGAAAAAGTTAGTCGTAATTGACTCGGCGGAAAAGTTGTTAGATTTAGAAAACACAGACCCATTCAAAGAATTTGTCTCTGTTTTAATAAAAAATGAATGGAAATTTATATTTACAGCGAGAAGTAATTACTTGTCTGATTTGGACATGCAATTTATTGACCAATATCAAGTTAAACCCATCAAATTTTATATTGAAACTCTGAGCGAGGAAGAACTGATAGGCTGCTCTCAAGTTAATAATTTTAACTTACCAACCGATACGAGGCTGTTGGAGTTACTCAGAAACCCATTTTATTTAAACGAATATTTAAAGTTTTATAATAATGACGAAGTTATTAATTATCAAAACTTTAAAGAGAAACTATGGAATAAGTTAATAAAAAAATCAAAGCCAACCAGAGAGCAATGTTTTATGAAGATTGCATTTCAAAGAGCAAGTGAAGGTCAATTTTTTGTTTCTCCTAATTGTAATGAATCGACAATTAATTCCTTAGTGCACGATGGTATCTTGGGATATGAAACAGCAGGATACTTTATTACCCATGATATTTACGAAGAGTGGGCTTTGGAAAAAATTATTGAATCTGAATTTATTAGGCAAGAAAATCACCATGAATTCTTGAAGAAAATTGGGGAATCTCTGCCTATTCGGCGAAGTTTCAGAAAATGGGTGTCTGATAAGCTCTTAACCGAGGATGATTCCATTGAGAATTTTATAGAAGAAGTCATTGAGGATGAAAACATTCCCTATTTCTGGAAGGATGAAGTTTTGGTATCAGTATTACTGTCGTCTTACTCGGATCACTTTATTAATTTATTTGAGGAAAAGTTACTTGAGAATAACCAAAAACTATTAAATAGAGCAACATTTTTATTAAGAATAGCATGTAAAGAAGTAGATGAAGATTATTTAAAAGGAGTAGGGTTAGATAAATACTCTATCTCTTATATGCAGTATATATTCACCAAACCAAAAGGAAAAGGATGGGAAAGTATAATTAAACTAATTTACAAAAATAAAGACAAAATTGAGGTAGAAAAACTTAACTTTATATTGCCGATAATAAATGAATGGAATAATAAATTTAAAAGCGGCGAAACGACAAAGTTATCAGCTTTAATTGCCTTAGAATATTACCAAGTAATCGTTAAGGAAGACATTTACCTTTCAAGAGGAGAAGGTATTGAGGAGAAACTTATTCAAACAATTTTATATGGAGCTGCCGAAATAAAGGAGGAACTTACTACCATTTTTGATAAAGTAATTAAAAATGAGTGGAGGAATTATAGAGATCCTTATTATAACTTAGTAAATGCTATTTTATCGAAAGTGGGCGAAAATCAGGAGATTCTTAAGTCACTGCCTAATTATGTATTAAGTCTAGCAGATTTATACTGGTTCAATCCACAGGAAAAACATCATCCGTTTCATTATAGTGTTGGCGTCGAAGGTGATTTCTGTATTGATGAGAATCAGAGGGATTATTACCCTCCAAGTGCATTTCAAACACCTATTTATTGGTTGCTTAAATATTCACTTAAAGAAACCGTTGATTTCTTGCTAAGGTTTATAAATAAAACAGTTGAATGCTATGTAAAATCAGATTTAGATAAATCTGAAGTTAAAGAAGTAGAAGTTGTTACCGACTCCCATGTAGTAAAACAATATATAAGTAACAGACTTTGGAACACATATAGGGGAACTCAAGTTTCACCTAATGTTTTTCAATCCATTCATATGGCGTTAGAAAAGTTCCTTCTTGAAACAGCAAAAAATACTGACTCTAAAATACTTGAAAGTAACCTTTTATACTTAATCAAAAACTCAAATTCTTCTTCATTGACAGCAATAGTGGTAAGTGTAGTTTTAGCCTACCCCGAAAAAACTTTTAATGTTGCTAAGGTTTTATTTCAAACAAAAGAATTCTTTTTTTATGACAGCAGGAGAATGATACTTGAACACTATGCAAAAAGTCAGTACTTGATTGGAGCTGGATTGATACCTAAAAATAAAATTTATAAAGATGAAAGAATTAAATCGTGTAATGACAGCCATAGAAAAAAAACACTTGAGAATCTAGCTCTAAGGTATCAATTATTTAAGGGTGAAGCTGTAACTGATGAGGAAGCAGAAAAAAGGCAAAAGGCTATATGGGCTATTTTTGATCAGTATTATAGGGAAAGTACAGACGATTCTGGGGAAGACTTTAAAACATGGAGACTTTTTCTTGCTCGAATGGACAGGAGAAAAATGAATCCTACTTTTGAAGAAGTCGATGAAGGATTGCAGATAAATCTTAATCCAGAAGTCGATCCTGGCTTAAAGGAGTATAGTGAAGTAGCTCTCCAAGAGAGTTCTGAAGCAATGAAATACCTTTCATTAAAACTGTGGGCTGATTATAAAGTCAAAAATGATGAGAAGTACAAAGAGTATACTAAATATGAAGAGAATCCAAAACAGGCGTTGAAGGAAGTTAAGCAAATTCTTGAAAAATTAAAAAAGAGTGATGTTGAATTTCAACTTTCTAATAAGGCGATTCCTGCTCATGTTTGCACTGTTTTAGTACGGGATTATTTTGAGGAACTTTCAAAATCTGAAATGGAATTTTGTAAAGATGTAATTTTAACATTTGCATCTTCATCTTTCAGACCGAATTATATGTATCAGATATGGGATGGTGTTGAAGCGGCGATATCAGTATTGCCCCTTATATTAGAGAAGTTTCCTGAAGAAAAAGAATATATAAAAGGCATTCTGTTATTAACTTTGTTCGATTCCCATTCAATAGGAATGTATAAAAAATTTTCCGATTACTCAGCTGAGACAATCTTAAATAATTTGTGGGACATTAGTTATGATGATGCACAATCTCTACTCCTTGGGTTCCTATACTTAAAGCCAAAATATGATGAAATGCGAGAGAGTATGAGACAAGAACACCCTAAGCAAAATAAATATAAGCTATATGAGAATGAGTTAATCGAGACATTCATAAGAGAGTATGAAAAAGATATAGAAAGGGTCATAACAAATTCAATTACTTTAGATGAAATAAAATATATAAAAAGTATAAACTTATGTATCTTAAGAACAGCTTTTCAATTAATTCCATTAAATAATTATGATGAGTCTCATAAAATAATTACTCAACATATTATAACTGCTTTTGCAGAAAAATTATTATCGAATGATAGAGAAGATATAGTTGATTACGAAGTGAGCCATGATTTCTTAAGGAAATTCTCTAGGATTGTTTTAACATCACATAGGGATGATGTTTTTTTGTTTCTACAACCGTTTATTGAAAGCTTTAATAACAATGAACCTATGGCAGATTTATTTGAAGAATTCATCTTGGCAGAAGATATACTAAGAACTTATGATAACTTTTGGCTAGTATGGGACTTGTTTTATGACAAAGTCGCTGAGTTGTCAAAAGGTGAAAGTTATTATAATCAAAAAATCATTAAAAGTTATCTCTTTGCTTCGATACCATGGAATGAAGATGTATCTGAATGGCATGCGTTTAAAGATAATAATAAAAGATTTTTAAGTAAGGTTGCGAGAAAAATGGGGGAATCTCCATCTGTTTTATATTCAATAGCAAAATTACTAAATGGAGTTGGGCAAAAGTATCTGAATAATGGGATCACTTGGATTTCCAAACTCTTAATTGAAAACAATAATATATGGGCAGCGAAATTAGAAGAGAATACTACTTATCATTTAGAAAACTTGGTAAAAAGTTATATTTATAAGAATCGGGAAAGAATAAAAAGAGAAACGAAACTAAAACAAGAAGTTCTCGTAATATTAAACTTTTTAGTGGAGAAAGGATCAGTAGCTGGATACATGCTAAGAGAGAACGTTCTATAATAACTCTCGGTATTTTAATATTAATTTTAGAAAGAGCTTGGTTTTTACTGTCAGGCTCTCTCCTTTTATTTATAATTCTTTGTATCAATTGGATGCGCACAATGCAATTCAATTTACTAAAGTTAGAGGAGATCAATAGAAATTTAACTGATAGTGATTATTTAGTTCATGTGTTCTTAAAAAAGAAATGCCCTCTGCCCTTTAAATCATTTCCGGCTCCCATGCCCTTCTTTTTCATGTTAATAAGTAAACTTCATGGTAATCTTCTTGGGGGTTTGTTTGATAGCAAATCATTTCATTTTTAATTTTTTGTTCATACAAAATAGCACACTCTATATTTGTATTGGCATTTTATTTACGTATTTATGAATTAAAACGTTGCAGAAAATTGTAATTTACAGTGCTAAATGAGATAATGGAAAACCAAAAAAAGAGCCCAGAGAATAATCTCTGAGCCCCACATCCCTCACTTCATATACCGATACTCCCGCAAACTCTCCAAAATCGCAACCTCCTGCAACAATTCCTCACCCACATTCGTTTCCTTCACTTTCTTTCGCTCAAGCTCTTTGTCCACTAATCGTTTCACCGTTAACACGTCGGTTCCGGTGCTTAGGACTTCTGCCTTGGAGTTGAAGTGTTTATGGGCGACGAGCTGCATGCCGTAGGAGTTGTATAGGAGCGTGTAGCCGGCGATGCCTGTTGTGGATTGGTAGGCTTTGGAGAAGCCGCCGTCGATGACGATCATTTTTCCGTTTGCTTTGATTGGGTCTTCTCCTTCGATTTCTTTTACTGGTGTGTGGCCGTTGATGATATGGCCATGATCTGGATTGAGGCCGAATTCTGCCAGGATGTTTCGGCAGGTTTCCTCGTCTTCACGTAAATAATAATACGGGTTTTTCTTCTCTTTATGCGTTTCCTTCTCTTTAATGAAGTACCGTTCAAATGTTGTCATGGCGCGTTTTCCGAAGAGAGAGGAATACTCGCCTGTCCATAAATACCAGACCATATCTGTCGCCAGATCATCGGTTTCTTCCGGGTGAGCAAAAGATTCTCGTAAAAACCGTTCAAATACATCGAGCAGCTCACGGCCCGCATAGGCTTTATCCTCAATCATCATTGTTTCCATATTGCCATTATCATCCACAGGAATACAGCCGTGAATTAACAGGTTGCCGTTATATTTTAAATAAAGGCTGCCTTTTTTCATCATGAATTTCATATGGCGGCCCAGCTTTTCGGAATGCTGGACAGAGAATAACAGTTTGTCCAGCACTTCTGCTTCTTCCTCTAATAGCTCATCTGGCTGTTCCGGGTTAATCGTTGCAAAGCAGGTGTTTTCCAGCGGATATGTTTTTCCGTGCAGTGTGATTTCATTTTTATCATAATCAATTTTCTCTAGTAACAAGCGTTCTTCCATATTAAAGTTCGGCCGTCTCTTAATAATCGGACTCTCAAGCTTGAATTGGATCATCGCAATCGCTTGATGAATTTTTGTGATTTGCTTAATCTCAGCTTCTGGCCTGTTTTCATCAGCTTTTGGACGGAAAGCTGGATTATCATCGTAATATTTTTCGGCAAGGTTCAGCAGCGGTCTGAGATTGATGCCGTACACGTCTTCAATAATATCCAAGTTGTCATAGCGGGCACAGATACGGATGATATTGGCCAGGCATACTTTGGAACCGGCATAAGCGCCTATCCAAAGGACATCGTGATTGCCCCACTGAATATCGACAGAATGATAGTTGATCAGTTCTTCCATAATCCGATCGGGCTCCGGGCCGCGGTCGTAAATATCGCCGACAACATGAAGATGGTCGACCACCAATCGCTGGGTACTGTAAGCAAGACCGGTGATCAGCTTATCGGCTTGGCCAAGCTCAATGATCTGATCTATGATTTCGGAGTAATATTGCTCCTTGTTGGAAGCTTCTTCTGTTTTGTATAACAGCTCCTCGGCAATATAAGCAAACTGGGCAGGCAGTGCTTTGCGTAATTTGGAGCGGGTATACTTCGAAGAGCAATAAGAAACGAGCTTAATCATTCGGTTGATCGTTTCTTTATACCACTCGTTTAATGCTGCTTTCGCATCAAAGTCGTGTTTGATTAACTTCAGTTTGTCTTCCGGATAATAGACCAATGCTGCTAATTCATCAATTTCTCTATCGTAAATGACACCGCTGAAAATATCGCGGATCTTCTCTTTTACTCGTCCTGAACCATTACGCAGCACGTGCTGGAATGCTTGATATTCCCCGTGCAAATCACTGACAAAATGCTCAGTTCCTTTTGGCAGATTCAGTATCGCTTTCAAATTAATGATTTCCGTTACCACTTTTTCTTCACAATCGTATTTTTGCGCGAGTAAATCTAAGTATTTGCTTTCCAAAATTGTCCATCCCCTTTTTAGAATAAACCCCTATTTATGAGCATGTGCATGATCAGGTGAATTTAAAAGTATGACATTATTTTTCATCATTAGACCTTTATATGATAGTAACGCATAACGCCTTTTAGAGACAATGAAAACGAAGGGAGATGAGAAAGGAAGAGAGAGTGGGAGCAATTGTTGCTTTTGTTTCTGTATTTTTGAAGATCTGTTTACCTATTGTAGTCTATTAGTGTGTTTTGATTCGGAAGTGAACTATGACTTTTAATCTATATGATAAAGGTAGCAGTGAATCAATATCGAAGGCGAGTGAGTGATATATCCTGGAATTAGAAAAAATGTTCTGAATTTTTAGTCCGATATGTTGACTCATATTGGACTATATGGAATAATTGGGTTATATTAGTAGAGAAGGAGGGGATATTATGAAAAAGGATAACACAAACAATGAGCCTGTAAAAAACTTAGAGTTTAAGGGTCTACTAGACGAATCACAGAAGTTAGCAAAAGTGAATGACCTTTGGTACTTTGTGAAATCAAAAGAAAATCGCTGGATTCTTGGAAGTGGTCATTAATTAGGGGATCTAAAGGAGAGTTTAACTCTCCTTTACCATTTTTGGGGGGGTTAATCATGTATGATAAAACAGTATCAATCAATTTAGATTCTAAGTGTAATGCGTCTTGTGATCATTGTTGTTTTTCTAGTTCGCCAACTTCTACAATTAAGATGGAAAAGGATTATATAAGAGACTTAGTTACTGAATTTGCAAAAAATAAAACCATTCAAGTAATTTCTTTTACAGGTGGGGAGATTTTTTTAGATTATACTTTTTTAAAAGAACTAATGGAAATCATTAAACCATATGAAAAACAAATAACGTTGATTTCTAATGGGTTTTGGGGTGTCAGCAGGAAAAGGGTTCAAGAATACTTTTATGATATGAATTTGTTAAATGTCGTAGCTTTAACTATAAGTTATGATGAGTACCATGCTCCTTTTGTCAAATCGTCCAGTATTAAAAACATATTAGAACATAGCAGGAAATACCCTGATATCGATATTTCTCTTAATATGGCAGTTACTAAAGACAAGATGTCTAACCGTATTTTGGAAGAGTTGGGTGATTCAATCTTAGGTGTAAAGATTACAAAATTTCCAATGATATCGGTTGGTGCTGCCAGAACTAGGATTAGACAAGAAAATATACATAAGTTTTACAATCTTGATGATGAGGATTCCTTATATTGTCCCGGATATGAGATTGTATATCATCATGACGGAGAGATTTATCCGTGTTGTTCCCCCGCTATTTTTGAAACAAAAATAACCTTAAGAGAAGAATATAATCAGAATTTCGAAAGAACAGTGGAAAAATTAAGTTCCAATTTGCTGTTATTTATTCTTAGGAAAGAAGGGTTCAAATGGTTCTTGGATATTTTAAAAGAAAACAATAAAATAGAAGATTTTGATATCCCTTATGAATTTTCTTCAATTTGTGGTGTTTGTGGTTCTCTATTTAACTCCGCGGAAAAAATAAACTACTTTTATCCTCACATGGAAAAATATTATTATGAAAATTTTAAAGTATGAAGATGAGAAATATGAAGTGATTGTGCAAAATAACGTTTTTATAAAAGATAAAATAAGTGGAGATTATTATAAGAAGAATTTAGATTCTCTTACAGATGAACAATTATCATATTTTAAGGCTTATAAAGAGAAAGTGTCGTCAAAGTTCTTTTATCTGTTCTTATCCTCTACGGCTATAATGTTCATATTGAATTATATTCATTTGATAAAATTGCAAAATGAGTTAACTCCTGTAATATTTGGATGGGGAATGTGGATAATTATAGCTATTTACTTTATAATGAATATAGTGCTTCATGAACTGGGACATGTTTATTCTTTAAAATTTTTTGGAAAAAAATTTGATAAATTTGGATTTAAACTGAATTTTTATGTGTTCCCTGCTTTTTATGTCCAATTGAATGAAACCTACATGTTATCCAGAAATGAAAAGATAATCGTTCATTTATTCGGGTTGTTTATCAATTATTTTATCATTAATATTCTAGAATTAATAAATCATTTTACAATTTCCAGTGAACCTTTAACGATGGCATTTATGCTATTCTCATCTACTTTACTGTGGAACTTAGTTCCAATATTGAATTCTGATGGCTACAAAATTCTTTTGGCTTTTCTCAGCTTAGACGAATATAGTCGCTTTAAAACAAACCATTGGTTAGTCCTTACTATTCAAATTATAGGAGTTGGCCTTGCGGTAAATTCCGTTGTACATTGGATATTATATATTGTAAACTAGAGTAAAAGATCTCCAAATCAATCATCGAAAAAACATTTCTTCAAGTGCCGAATCGGAGACGAAAGAGGTACCTCAAAAGCGAAAACAGTAGTAACCAATTAACAAAATAGAAGTGTCTCTTTCTTTATGTAAATATTTCCTAGGAGTATGCATATGAACATAGCGAATTATACTTTAAAAGTGAAAGGCAAAACGTTACTTCAGGACACTGACTTACATTTTTCGAGTGGGAAAATCAATCATGTTGTCGGAAAAAATGGGGTCGGCAAATCACAGCTTGCTAAAGACTTTTTGTTGAATAATAGCAAACGAATTGGCAGAGATATTCGTCAAAATGTATCTTTAATATCTAGCTCGTCGAATATACCTCATGATGTTTCTAAGGACTTTTTATTACACTTTTTGAGCGAAAAGTTTGATTCCGAAAAGATAAATAAGATTGCACATTTACTTAATCTTGATAATATCGACGGTAAAGTTCTTATTAAGAATTTGAGTGATGGCCAAAAGCAAAAATTAAAACTGCTTAGTTTCTTATTAGAGGATAAAAATATTATTGTTCTAGATGAAATAACGAATTCATTAGACAAAAAAACGGTTATAGAGATTCATGGCTTCATAAACAAGTATATTCAGGAGAACCCAGAGAAGATTATCATTAATATTACACATGATTTGTCTGATTTAAAGGCGATAGAAGGGGATTATTTTATATTTAATCACCAAGAAATCCAACAGTATCATTCAGTGGATCAATTAATTGAAGTGTATATAAATGAGTAATAAAACAGTGGGGGCTTAAGATGAAATTAGAGTTTAAAAAGAGTATAAGCAACAAAGTTTTCATTATTTTAGGATCTATGTTCGTGTTTTTATTTTTACTGGGATATTTTTTACTGGTAGGAATCGATAAAGTCAGCCATGTTACACCTGAGATGTTTTTCTTCAGCTCCTATACCGTTGCGACCCAGTTTGGTTTGATGTTATTTTCATTTGTTATAGCTTTTTTTATTAATAGAGAGTATTCAAACAAAAATATTCTCTTTTACAAATTAATAGGGGAAAACATCTATACCTTCTTTTATAAAAAGATAGCTGTTTTGTTTTTGGAATGTTTTGTGTTTATCGCGTTAGGCCTGCTAATTATATCGTTGATGTACGGTGATTTTTCACATTTTACATTATTACTGTTTTTATTTTCCGCAGTTATATTACAGTATATTTTCATTATTGGAACGATAAGCATGCTATGTCCAAATATATTAATTAGCATAGGTGTAAGTATCGTTTATTGGATGACTTCTGTTATTTTAGTAGCTGTAAGCAATAAAGTGTTTGGTTTTATTGCTCCATTTGAGGCAGGTAACACGATGTATCCCCGAATAGAAAGAGTATTACAATCTGATAACATGACACTTGGGAATAATGACATTTTATATATTATTTTATATTTAGTTTCAATCATGATCATAAATGCGATTATACTTCGCTTTTCTAAAACAAGATGGATCAAAATGGGCATATGATAAAGGAAGCTACTTCTCTCAGTGAAGTAGCTTTTTGTGTGCATCTATATTGTCGTTAAACTCTGAGATAAATCCATGTGGCCTGTTGATTTTGTTAAGGGGGGTCTTCCTGCTTGTATCACCCAATCTATTGTTGTTTTTCTTTCATCACCTTCATAAAGAGGAAAAAGATAATGAATACGATAAAGTAATTCATTGGATTCTTAAAGATGCTCATCTCTAGTGAAATCTGTAATAGTATCCAAAGTACGAAGATGGCTATTATGGCAGGAATGATGATTTTGTACATGTCGACCACCTCTTCCATATCAAAGCAGCCCTACAACAAAAAACTATTCGCCTGCACTACAAACTGCGACTGCTCATAATTATAAGAAATCTTCGAGAAATCAAACGGAACGCCATTCGTCAGGTGAAAAATACTTTCTATGTACAGCTTCGGCAGTCCAGCCTTCAGCCCTAAATATTCCGCTTCTTCCTCATTAAGCTGTCCCACGTGCAGAAACAAGTCAGAAAAACCAATTTTTAATCCTAGTCCTTCGCGGATGTAATGGAAAATTGAATGAGAAACGATTTCGTTGTTTAAATATGTCACGATGGATTTGCTGTAATAGGACTCTTCGAAGCATAAGGTTTGGTCGTTGATGTAACGGACCCTTTTAACAAAGTAGACGTCCTCATCAAGTCCGATGTTGAGGTTTTCCGCCGCTTCTTGTGTCGGCTTTCTCACGTCTAGTTCAATGACTTTTGAGGTGATATTGAAATCCTCAAGGTCTTTTTTAAATCCTTGATTCGACAGGAGGCTGATGTAGCCTTTGCGTTTATGCTTTCTGACGAAGATGCCGCTTCCTCTGAGCTGAAAGATCGCGCCTTTTTGTTCTAATAGATCCAAGGATTTTGTAATCGTGCTTTTGCTGACCTCAAATGTGGCCATAAGGGTTTCTAGCACTGGCAGTTTGTCTCCCTGTTTCAGCTCGTGTTCTTCTATATACTTTTCAATTTCTGCTGCGATTTGCTGGTACTTTAACATACGCATTCCTCATTTATTCGTTTAGTATCACTTGAAGAAAATTATAGCATAAACCGTTTACAAATATAGTTAGTGGATAAATATTTTGTTTGGGTATTGATAAATTATACCGGCACAATTATAATGAAAGCGTAACCAAAACAAAGGGGTGGGTGAAAATGTCGGGGAAAGTGAGAGATTATAGCAGACTAGCAAAAGACATTTTGGAGGCCGTAGGCGGGGAAGAGAATGTCATTGGAGCTTCTCGCTGCGCGACGAGGCTTCGGTTGGTGCTGAAGCGGTCTAACCCTAAAGCGAAGGATATCGTGAAATCGATGCCCGGCGTCATTACGGTGGTAGAGAACAGCGGCCAATTTCAGATTGTCATTGGACAGCACGTGGGAGAAGTCTTCGAAGAATTTTCAAAGCTGGTCAATATTGATCTGTCTGAGGAACAAAGCGAGAATAAAGGGACCGTTCTGAACCGGATTATTGCGACGATGTCAGCGGTGTTTGCGCCGTTTGTATACATTCTGGCCGCTGCTGGTATTCTGCAAGGCGCATTAATTATCATTAATTTATTGTTTGATGGTTTTGAGAAAACAGGAGCTTATCAGGTTTTTAGTTTCATATCTTGGGCGCCGTTTACGTTTTTACCTATTTTTATCGCAATTACGGCATCAAAGCATTTTAAGACCAACATGTATATCGCTGTGGCGTGCTGTGCCGCGTTAGTCAGTCCGACATGGGCGGAGATAGCCGTTCAAATCGCAGACGGAAAGAGTATTTCTTTCTTAGGGATTGCTTTATCGGAAACGACATACACGTCTTCCGTGCTGCCGCCATTATTTTTAGTGTGGATTTTGTCTTATGTTGAACGCTTCTTGAATAAGAGAATGAACGAAGTGGTCAGACCGTTGTTTGTTCCGTTTCTATGCATGGTCATTATGGTGCCGTTAACGATACTTCTGATTGGCCCTGTGACAACATTAGGCGCAAATGGAATTGCAAACGGTTACAACTTCTTGGCGGAAAACGTGCCGGCTTTAGCTGGAGCGATCATCGGCGCCTTCTGGCAGGTCATCGTCATCTTTGGCGTACATTGGGGCATCACGCCGATGGTATTGGCGAATTATGATTTATACGGACGGGATTCATTCCAGGCGTATCAAACGATTGCGGTCATTGCGCAGGTTGGGGCGGTGCTTGGCGTCATTTTAAAAGCGAGAAACAAGGAAACGAGAAAAGTCAGCGTTTCAGCTGGGGTCACAGGCTTGTTTGGCATTACAGAGCCGGCGATCTACGGTGTGACCTTGAGATTTAAGAAACCGTTTATCTTTGGCTGTATTTCCGGCGCGGTTGGGGCCGTTGTGGCAAGCTTTTTCAATCCGTATTACTTTGCGTATGCGGGGCTTCCGGGACCGCTGACGATCGTGAATGGCATCAATGAACAATTCCCGACGTCTATTTGGGGCATTTTGATCGGTGCGGCGATTGCGATTATTCTCCCTGTTGTGCTGATTCAGATCTTTGGTTACGGTGAGGATACAGCTGCACAGCCGGAAAAAGAAAATCCTCAAGCGGCACAGGCAAATGAAGAAACAGTATATGCACCGTTTAGCGGCAAGGTCATCCCGCTTTCTAAGGTGCCTGATGAGGTATTCAGTTCAGGCGCAATGGGACAAGGGTTGGCGATTGAGCCATCCGGAAATAAGCTTTATGCTCCGTTTGACGGAACCGTCGTCATGGTCGCGCCTACAAAGCATGCGATTGGCCTGCGTTCGGCGTCTGGCGTCGAGTTGCTGGTGCACATCGGACTGGATACGGTTACATTGGACGGCACTCCTTTTTCCTTGAAGGTGGGAGAGGGCGATACAGTCAAAAAAGGCGAAGTGCTTGTTGAATTTGATAAAGCTTTCATTGAAGAGAAAGGGTTAACAACGATCACTCCAGTCATCATCACGAATTCACATGCGTATCAGGAAATTCTCATCGAAGATATTGAAGAAAGTGCGTTAGACCAAAAATTATTTACAGTCGTAAGCTAAGGAGGAATAAAACATGGGACACATGCCGAAGGATTTTTTATGGGGCGGCGCATTGGCTGCCCATCAATTTGAAGGCGGATGGAATCAAGGCGGTAAAGGGCCGAGTGTAGTCGATGTGATGACAGCGGGTGCACACGGCGTGCCAAGAAAAATCACGGATACGATTGAAGAGAACGAGTTTTATCCGAACCATGAAGCTATTGATTTCTATCACAGATACAAGGAAGATATCGCTTTGTTTGCGGAAATGGGCTTAAAATGCTTGCGGACGTCCATTGGCTGGAGCCGGATTTTCCCGAAAGGCGATGAGGCTGAACCGAACGAAGCGGGCTTGCAGTTCTATGATGATGTGTTTGATGAATTGCTGAAGCATGGGATCGAACCGGTCATTACCCTGTCCCACTTTGAGATGCCGCTGCACCTGGCGAGGGAATATGGAGGCTTCAAAAACCGGAAAGTCGTTGACTTCTTCGTCAATTTCGCAGAGGCGTGCTTTAATCGTTACAAAGATAAAGTGAAGTACTGGATGACCTTTAACGAGATCAACAACCAAATGGATGTGAATAACCCGCTGTTCCTATGGACGAATTCAGGTGTTACGGTCGGCGAAAACGAAAACGCCAAGGAAGTGATGTACCAAACGGCGCACCATGAATTAGTGGCGAGCGCATTAGCGGTGGCAAAAGGAAAAGACATCAATCCAGACTTCCAGATCGGGGCCATGGTGTCACACGTGCCGATTTATCCTTTCTCCTCCAATCCTGAAGATGTGATGCTGGCTGAAGAAGAAATGAGACAGCGCTACTTCTTCCCGGATGTGCAGGTTCGCGGGTACTATCCAAGCTACGCGTTGAAAGAATTTGAACGAGAAGGCTATCACATTACGTTCGAAGACGGCGATGATGAGATTTTAAGAAAAGGAACCGTTGATTACTTAGGCTTCAGCTATTACATGTCAACCACTGTGAAAAGCGATGTAGAAAGTGATAATACAGGCGATATCGTTAACGGCGGACTGCCAAATGGTGTCGACAACCCGTACATCACATCCAGTGACTGGGGCTGGGCGATTGATCCAACCGGACTGAGATATACGTTAAACCGTTTTTATGACCGGTATCAAATCCCGTTATTCATCGTGGAAAACGGCTTTGGCGCGGTGGATACGGTGCAGGAAGACGGCAAAATCCATGATCCGGAACGCATCCAATATTTGAAATCACATATTGAAGCATTGGAAAAAGCGGTTACTTACGATGGTGTAGATTTGATTGGCTACACGCCGTGGGGCATTATTGATATTGTCTCCTTTACAACAGGCGAAATGAAAAAACGCTACGGCATGATTTATGTTGATCGTGATAATGAAGGAAACGGATCCATGAAACGATATAAGAAGGATTCATTTGAGTGGTACAAAAATGTGATCCAAACGAATGGCGAGGATTTATAAGCAGCTGGCCCGGTACGAGCGCTTTTACTGAAGTGCTTCGTTCCGGGTTTTTGTTGTGATGTGAACTGACATCCATTGATGGGAATAGATTACCAGCGCTGATCGTTATGTTATGATTTCACCTGTAAGATCCTTTTTTGTATAATTGAATATTAGAACGGAAGAAAGGGAGAGAGTTTGTGAGTAAAAAGGGATGAAAGCGGGTGTCTGGCTGAAGATTTTATGTTTACGATAGAGTTCCCTAAGCAATCTCCTGAAAAAAATTTGGTGAGGAAGGGGCAACATCACATTGAAAAACATTTTAATAAGAGCTGGGATATCACCATTTGATACATTTGATCCAGCTGAAATGATTGTTCGCAACTCCATTGGCGGTAACGTAGGAAACTTAGTATATGCCTACAGTGTGTTTCGTACGCTGATGACAGAAGGAACGACGATTACTCCTGATTATTATCGGATTAATGCGGCGGATGCGGAGCAAATCAATAAAAAATATGATATGTATATTATTCCGCTGGCAGATGCATTCCGCGAGGATTTTGTGCCTTCTTTACGAAAATATACCCAATTAATTAAGAAACTAACCATTCCGGTTGTTGTGATTGGGGTTGGTTTGCGGGCTCCGTTTGAGCCAAAATTAAATGAAGGTTTTCCTTTTGATGAAGATGTGAAGGCGTTTGTGAGTGCCGTGCTGGAGAGATCAAATATGATCGGTGTCCGCGGTGAGATTACAGCGAAATACCTTTCCAGATTAGGATTCCGTGAAGGCATTGACCATACGGTAATTGGCTGTCCTTCTATGTATGCGTTTGGAAGAGAGCTGAAGATTAGAGACACCACTATCACACCTGAATCAATGGTGACGGTTAACTCATCAAGGCTGTCTCCTAAGCATGTGCTGGACTTCATTACGAGAAGCATGAAAGAGTTCCCGAATCATTACTTCATCCCGCAATGGCGAAAAGAGATGATTTTGACGTATGCCGGGGCGCCTGCGATAGCGAAGCCTGCGGATAATTACCCTGTCAGCATGGAAGACCCAGCTTACCAGAATGATAGAGTCCGATTCTTTTTAAATGTGCCGACTTGGCTGGATTTCTTGAAACAAGCTGATTTGAGCTTTGGCGCAAGGCTGCATGGGAATATCGCGGCGGCAATTGCCGGAACACCGAGCCTTTTGCTTCCGAAAGATGCAAGAATGCGGGAATTAGCTGAATACCATCAGTTAACGCATATCATGGCAAATGAGATAACGGAGCAAACAAAACTGTCAGAATTAATTGAAACACTTGATTTTCACAAGCCTGAGAAACGGCAAGCGCAAAACTTTGACCATTTCATCAGCTTCCTGAATCAAAATGAATTGGATCATATTTATAAAGAGAAAGCGATTCCTGATACCGTTCCTTTTGACGAAAAACTATCTAACACCAAACTTCTTTCGCCTGTAACTACAGTTAGCGGCTGCAGTTCCACAGAAACAGCGAAACGCTGGGAAGCGCTTATGGCATTAGAAAATGCCAAAAAGGAAAAAACCATTAAAGATCTGAAGAACAAGGTCAAAAAGTATCAGGGCACTTTAAATAGAAAATCAGTGCGTTTCGCTTTAAAAACAGCAAATATGCTGAGCGGTAAATGATATTTCACTAACATTACAACTATATTACAAATGTATAAAACATGCAATATATTTGGAATAAAAAAGAAGCCGCAATGCTGCCAATCTGGCAATATTGCGGCTTTCTTATATTAATTGCGGATAAGGTAATCAAACGCGCCGAGAGCGGCAGTTGCACCTGATCCCATCGAAATAATGATTTGATTAAACGCGCTGTCTGTGCAGTCGCCGGCAGCAAATAAGCCTGGGACGCTTGTCGCGCCGTGCTTGTCGACGATGATTTCGCCGATACGGTTGCGTTCAACCGTATCATCTAACCAATCTGTGTTTGGCACAAGACCGATTTGGACGAATACACCTTGGAGTTCAACGTGTTTTTCTTCGCCTGTTTCACGATCCACGTATGTGATGCCGTTTACGCTTTTATCGCCTGTGATTTCTTTCGTTTGTGCGTTTTTCACGACAGTGACGTTAGGCAGGCTGTAGAGACGTTTTTGCAGGACTTCGTCAGCTTTCAGTTCCGGCGCAAACTCAAGCACAGTGACGTGTTTGACGATGCCCGCGAGATCGATTGCAGCCTCGATTCCAGAGTTTCCGCCGCCGATGACCGCTACGTCTTTGCCTTCAAACAATGGCCCATCACAGTGCGGGCAGTATGCGACACCTTTGTTTTTGAACTCTTGTTCACCAGGTACGTTGACATTGCGCCAGCGGGCACCTGTTGATAGGATCACTGTTTTGCTTTTCAGGACAGCGCCGTTTTCGAGTTCAAGTTCGAACAGGTCTTTCTTATCAAGGCGTTTTGCGCGCTGAAGGTTCATGACATCAATATCATATTCCTTCACGTGCTCTTCAAGGCTTGCCGCAAGCTTCGGTCCTTCCGTCGCTTTGACGCTGATGAAGTTTTCGATGCTCATTGTGTCGAGAACCTGTCCGCCGAAGCGCTCAGCAACGACACCGGTGCGGATGCCTTTACGCGCAGTGTAGATCGCTGCACTTGCCCCAGCTGGTCCGCCTCCGACAACAAGAACGTCAAACGGCTCTTTGTCAGCAAACTCGGATGCGTCTGCGCCGCTGCCCATTTTCGCAAGAATCTCTTCAAGCGTCATACGGCCGCTTCCGAAGGATTCGCCATTCAGGTAAACGGTCGGCACTGCCATGATGTTTTTGCTTTCAACTTCTGCTTTGTATGCTGCACCGTCGATCATCGTGTGCGTAATGTTCGGGTTGAGCACGCTCATCATGTTTAAGGCTTGTACAACGTCAGGACAGTTGTGGCATGTCAGGCTGATATAAGATTCAAAGTGGTATTCACCGCTGATCTTCTTCACCTGATCAATGACTTTTTGGTCTACCTTAGGCGGTCTGCCGCTTACTTGGAGCAGCGCCAAAACCAATGATGTAAATTCGTGGCCCAGAGGGATACCGGCGAATGTAACGCCAGTATCTTCTCCAACACGATTGACACTGAAGCTTGGCGTTCTGTTTAATTCAGCTTTTTCAACTGTGATTTTAGATGACATGGAAGCCAGCTCATCAACGAGAGCCAGCATGTCCTTAGAAATGTCATCTTCACCTGCGCTCACTTTGAGAACAATGTCATTCTCAATAAGCTGCATGTATTGATTTAATTGTGCTTTGATATTTGCATCAAGTACCAATGGAATGCACTCCTTAGATTTTACCTACTAGGTCAAGGCTAGGTGTAAGAGTTTCGCCGCCTTCTTCCCATTTAGCCGGGCAAACTTCACCTGGGTTTTGACGAACGTATTGTGCTGCTTTTACTTTGCTGATCAGGTTGCTTGCGTCACGGCCGATACCGCCTGCATTGATTTCTACAGTTTGGATGACGCCATCTGGATCGATGATGAATGTTCCGCGGTCAGCAAGACCAGATTCTTCGTCAAGAACATCGAAGTTGCGAGAGATCGTTTGAGATGGGTCACCGATCATTGCGTAAGTGATTTTGCCGATTTTTTCAGAGCTGTCGTGCCAGCCTTTGTGTACGAAGTGAGTATCTGTAGAGATAGAGTATACTTCAACACCTAATTCTTTAAGTGCAGCGTATTGCTCTTGAAGATCTTCAAGCTCAGTCGGGCATACGAAAGAGAAATCTGCTGGGTAGAAGCAGAATACGCTCCATTGACCTTTCAAATCTTCGTTTGTTACATCGATGAATTCACCGTTTTTAAATGCTTTCGCTTCGAATGGTTGTACTTCTTTTCCAATTAAAGACATAATATCTTCCTCCTAAATGTATTTGAAAGCAGAATCGCTTTCAATAATAATTCTAATTATATATCGATTATTAATTAATATATATTTTTTGTCAAGCCAAAACCCATTATTCACTTACTTTTTTTCGTCCTGTTTAAGGTATGACAGGAAGAGTATTGGCATTTCTTTTCAAGTAGATGAAAATGTAAATATGGGCTGTTTCTCAATTAGACAGGGTTTTCTGGGACTAATGTGAATCAGCATGTGTCAGTCCGTTCTAGGCATTTGAACATTTTATGAGACCATGGGCAAGGGGCAGAAAGATACGATTTGAACATATACCTTCAGTTCTCATACAATAAACCGATATAGAAAGTAAAAATAGAACGGAGCAACAAGCATGTCAACTTTTACATTATTTTCTTGGGGGCTGTTTCTCGCTATTATTGTATCACTGTTTATGATATTTAAAACATTACTTATGTCTCCTGTTGTTTGGGTGATTCTTTTATTGCTGTTTCTCTTTTTTAGAGGAAAGAAGAAATAAGATAAATAAACACGGTTCAGTTGAAACTGACCGTGTTTTTTGATGGCTGTTATTCAGACCAATTCGTATGAAAAACGCCGTCCATATCTGTCCGTTCGTACGTATGGGCGCCGAAATAATCGCGCTGCGCCTGCAAGAGGTTCGCATTGGAACGCCCTGTGCGGTAGCCGTCGTAATAAGAGAGCGCGGTTGTTAAGCATGGGAACGAGACGCCAGTGCCGATGCCCTCGCAAACAACTTTTCGCAGACCTGTTTGATAGCCTTGGAGCTTATCTGAGAAATAAGGCGCGATCAGCAGGTTTGATAGGTTAGGCCGCTCGCTGAATGCGTCGCTGATCACGTTTAGGAAATCTGCGCGGATGATGCAGCCGCCACGGAATATCAAAGCGATGTCTTTGAGCGGCAGGTTCCAGCCGTAAAGCTCAGACGACATTTTGTATTGGGCAAAGCCTTGTGCGTAGGCGCATACTTTCCCCATGTAAAGAGCCTGTCTGACGTATTCAACCCAAGTGTCTTTATCGAAGTGTTTTTCTTCAGCTTCCGGACCTGCTAACACGTCTTGAGCTGCCACCCGTTCTTCTTTCAAGGAAGACAAGTAGCGGGCGAACAAGGACTCTGTGATGATGGTGGACGGGATGCCGTTATCAATCGCCTGCATGCTCGTCCATTTTCCGGTGCCTTTTTGGCCGGTTTTATCAAGGATGACATCAATCAGAGGCTGTCCTGTTTGTTCGTCTTTTTTGCGTAAAATCTCAGCTGTAATCTCTATTAAATAGCTTTTCAGCTCACCTTGGTTCCATGTTTCAAAAATAGATGCGATTTCATCGAGCGGCAGGCGCAGTGTTTCTCTTAGAAACGTATACGCTTCTGCAATCAGCTGCATGTCAGCATATTCAATGCCATTGTGCACCATTTTTGTAAAGTGCCCTGCCCCTTTTGGGCCGATGTAGACACAGCACGGATCTTCTCCAACTTGAGCTGCGATTTTCGTCAGGATAGGAGCGGCTTTGTCATAGACGTCGCGATCTCCGCCCGGCATGATGGAAGGCCCTGTCAGCGCGCCGACTTCGCCGCCGGAAATGCCGACTCCCAGATAGCCGATGCCTTTTTCCTTCAGCTCGTCATATCTTCTTTCTGTATCTTCATAGTGGGAGTTGCCCCCGTCCATGATGACGTCGCCTTCTTCAAGCAAAGGCATTAATGATTGGATGACGGAATCTACGGGTTTTCCCGCTGTGACCATCAGAAAGATTTTTCTTGGTTTCTCTAACGATTGAACAAAATCTTTGAGCTCGTAGTACGGGCTGAGAGATTGTCCATCCAGCTTTTGGACAAGCTGGTCCGTTAAGTCTCTGGTGTAATTATAGACGGCGACGTTTTCACCTTTGTTTGCCATGTTTAAGGCGATATTGCTTCCCATTACGCCTAAGCCTATGACACCAATCGTATTGAACATGTGTTACAGCTCCTTCTTAATTTCATACAACTAAACTTAACAATAATATGAATCCAAGTCCAGCAACGGAAATAATCGTCTCCAGCAATGTCCATGTGGCAAATGTTTCTTTCATGCTTAATCCGAAGTACTCCTTGAACATCCAGAAGCCGGCGTCATTGACGTGGGAAGCGATGACACTTCCGGCGCCTGTTGCAAGCACGACTAATGCCAGGTTGACATCAGATTGTCCCAGCAACGGAATGACAAGTCCGGTTGTACTTAGCGCGGCAACAGTGGCTGATCCTAGAGAAATGCGCAGGATCGCCGCGATGAGCCATGCCAAGACGATTGGCGATAATGCTGTACCTTTGAATAAGTCCGCCACGTAATCGCCGACACCGCCGTTGATCAGCACTTGTTTGAAGGCGCCGCCTCCCCCGATGATCAATAGCATCATGCCGATTTGTGAAATGGCTGCTGAACAAGAGTCCATTACGGTTTTGATCGGAATGTTGCGTGCGATGCCCATTGTGTAGACCGCGACCAATAACGAAATAATCATAGCAGTCGATGCGTTTCCAATCAATCGGATAAAAGCTAAAACTCCGTTATCCGCAAATCCGATTGTTTCTTGAAGCAGGTCGATAATGGTCGCGATCGACATGATGATAATCGGAAGCATTGCAGTAAAGACGCTGATTCCGAAGCCGGGTGTCTCCTCAAGCTTGAACGTTTTTTGCGTGCCGAGTGATGCGATATTGCCGCTTTTCGCGAATGATGCAGGCACGATTTTTTTCGCGATCTTTGTAAACAAAGGCCCTGCGATGAGCACTGTCGGAACAGCAACCATAAAGCCGTACAACAGCACTTCCCCAATGTTTGCGCCGTACTCACCGGCAATCGCCGTAGGCCCCGGGTGCGGCGGCAGGAAACCGTGCGTGACGGACAGCGCCGCGACCATCGGAATTCCGAGATATAAAATAGAAATCTTCAATTCTCTTGAAATCGCAAATACAATCGGAATTAATAGAACCAATCCTACTTCAAAAAATAAAGCAATACCAATAATGAATGAGGCAATGACAACGGCCCATTGAATGTTTTTCTCGCCGAATTTGTTGACGAGCGTCATCGCGATGCGCTGTGCGCCTCCAGAATCCGCGATCAGCTTGCCCAGCATCGCACCGAGCCCGAAGATGAGTGCGATGTGGCCAAGAGTTCCCCCTATTCCTTGTTCAATAGAGCTGACAACTTTATCGAACGGCATCCCGAGTGCCAATGCCACGCCGAACGATACGATCAGCAAGGAAATAAATGTGTTTAATTTTAAGCCCATAATCAAAAGCAGTAAAGCTAAGATCCCAATTGCAACGATGATTAATGGCATGGTAGTGCCCTCCCCTTCGTGTCATGTACTAGTTGTGTGTGATTAAGCCTCTCTGATAATCTGCAATTTGTGTATATTGATTCTCTAACGATCTTGAGAGATTAATGAAAATCGGCATTAATTTTCTATATTCTTTGGCTGAATCTTCGATCGGCGTGTGTCTGTGCGTGCTGCCGACCATGTCGGACACGGCGTCGAATGAATCAATCTTTCCTGTTGCATACAGGCCTAAAATGCAGGCGCCGAGACATGAGCTTTCGTAGCTTTCCGGAACGACAACCTGTGATTCGAAGATATCCGCCATCATTTGGCGCCAAACCTCCGACCTTGCAAATCCCCCAGTCGCCTGGATGCGGGTTACCGGGCTATCCATGCATTCGGTTAACGCCAGGAACACCGTGTACAGGTTGTAAATGACACCCTCTAATGCAGCCCGTATCATATGCTCTTTCCTATGCGACATGGTCAGGCCGAAAAATGAGCCGCGTACATCTGGATTCCACAGCGGAGCGCGTTCTCCGGCGAGATACGGGTGGAACAGCAAACCGTCGGAACCGGGTCTGACGCGTTGGGCGATCTTCGTCAGCACGTCATATGGATCAATCCCCAGCCGTGTCGCTGTCTCGATTTCGGAAGAGGCAAATTCGTCTCTGATCCAGCGAAGCACGATGCCCCCATTGTTTACCGGTCCGCCGATGACCCAGTGCTTGTCCGTCAAGGCGTAGCAGAAAATCCGGCCCTTTTCATCAGTTTGCGGCTGGTCAATAATTGTTCGGATAGCACCGCTTGTCCCGATGGTGACGGCAATTTCGCCCTTTTTAACGGCGTTGACGCCGAGATTGGACAGCACGCCGTCGCTGGCGCCGATGACAAAAGGTGTTTCCGGATCGATTCCCATCTGTATCGCTAATTCCGGGCTGCAATGCTGAAAGATTTCAGTCGTTGGCACAAGTTTTGATAAGTGATCCGGCGTGATGCCTGCGATGCGCAGTGCTTCTTCATCCCAATCCAAACTTTTCAGGTTCATCATGCCTGTCGCTGATGCCATGGAGTAATCGATTACATACTCATTGAACAGCTGTCTAAAAATGTACTCTTTGATGCCGATATATTTTTTCGCCTTGGAAGCGATTTCTTTTCGTTCATTCGTGATCCAGGCTATTTTGCTTAACGGCGACATCGGATGGATCGGTGTTCCTGTCCGCTTGTACACCTCATGCCCGTTCAATTCATCTTTGATCTTATGCGCCCAGCCTTCGCTCCGGTTGTCGGCCCACGTGATGCATGGCGTCAGCGGCTGGTCATTTTCATCAATTGCGATGACACTGTGCATGGCGCTGCTGAATGAAATGAATGAGATCTGTTTTTCTGGATGCTGTTTTGTGATTCTCGCGGTAGTTTGGATGACGGCCTGAAAAATCGCTTCAGGGTCTTGTTCAGCCGTTGAGATGTCCGGTGTATAGAGCGGGTAGCCGATGCTTTCTTTCTGTACCACGTCTCCGTTTTTACTGAACAACACAGCTTTTGTGCTTGTCGTGCCGATATCGATTCCTAACATATAACTAGTCATTATTGTGTTCAGCTCCTTTTGCCAGCATTTGTTGTGAGAGCCACAGGTCTTCTACCTTTTCTTGCACATCATCAAAATTTTGGTGAAGAGACTGAATCATCAGTGCCCTGTCTTTTGCTTTAATGGCCTGAATATAAAGCTCATGGTTATCTAAAATCCTTGTGAAATCCTCGTGTTTTTCTTTTAATCGTGCCCGCATTGATAAAAGAATAAAGCTTTCCATAACGGGTTTTAGATTGTTCCAGATCATCTGAATGTATGAATGGTCGATCGCACGGATAATCGTTTCATGAAACAGCACGTCTTGAAATGAAAATTCATCTACGTCCTCGTATTTGATGGAGACTTTCATCATTTCAAGTATTTTGCTGAGGTCCTTGACTAAGGGCTCAATGTCGATTTTGACAAGCCGTTCAAAGACAAATGTTTCTAATAGTAAACGCACATCATAAATTTCCGTGATTTCCTTCTCAGTTAACCCAATTGCGACCGCTCCCATTCGTTCTAAGCGGATGATTTTTTCGGATGCGAGTATTTTTAACGCTTCGCGAACCGGCGAACGGCTTACTGAAAACTCGGCGGCGATCGTATTTTCTGACAAAATGGTACCGCTTTCAACCATGCCTGAAATGATCCGCATCCTCAGCTCGTATGCGACACGAACACCAGTTGATGCTTTTGAGAGCCATTTTGCGGGATACAACAGGTCTTTGGAGTCTAGCATACACTCACCTTCCTCACTCAAGGAGTATACTTGTATACAAGTATGATAACGTGAATGTTTCATTTATGCAAACACTTTCATTTCTAATTTTTATTAAAATTTTACCATAACTTATGGTATGTATTTCCAAACCCGATATGATACATTGGAGATAGATCGTGTAAGTGAATCATGTTTTGAAAGAGGCGATTTGGATGAAAATCATCATTGCACCTGATTCTTTTAAGGAAAGCTTATCAGCTTTGGAGGCCGCTGACGCGATAGAAAGAGGTTTCAAATCGGTTTTTCCGAATGCTGATTACAGAAAACTGCCGATGGCGGATGGCGGTGAGGGCACCGTTCAGTCTCTGGTTGATGCCACAAACGGATGGATCAAAGAACAGGTTGTCACGGGGCCGCTGGGAGAACCGGTGGGAGCGTTTTTTGGCATGATGGGAGATGGGAAAACAGCAGTGATTGAAATGGCTGCCGCTTCAGGTCTTCATCTCGTGCCTGTTGAAAGGCGCAATCCGCTCGTCACGACAACAAGGGGGACGGGAGAATTAATGGCAGCGGCTCTTGACACGGGCGCAGAGCATTTGATTATCGGGATCGGCGGAAGCGCAACGAATGACGGAGGAGCCGGGATGATTCAAGCATTGGGCGGAAGGCTTCTTGATGAATCAGGCCGTGAGATCGGGTTCGGAGGAGGCTCGTTATCTCAGCTCGCATCAATAGATATAAGCGAGCTTGATTCCAGATTGGAGAATGTCAAACTGGAGGTCGCCTGCGACGTGGACAATCCGTTAATCGGGCCAAAAGGAGCTTCGGCTGTCTTCGGGCCGCAAAAAGGCGCGACAGACGACATGGTGGAAGTGCTGGACCAGAACCTAACCCATTTCGCGGATGTGGCAGAAAAAGCGCTCGGAACAGCCTGCAGGGAAATAAAGGGCGCCGGCGCAGCGGGCGGTCTCGGGTGGAGTCTGCTGGCTTTTCTTCATGCTGATTTGAAAAGAGGCATTGATATTGTGCTTGAAGCGGTTGATTTTGAAGATGAAGTTCAGGATGCGGATCTTGTGATCACCGGGGAGGGGCGGATTGACAGCCAAACGATTTATGGGAAAACACCGATCGGCGTGGCCAAAGCGGCTAAATCATACGATGTGCCCGTCATTGGCATAGCGGGATCAGTATCACGAGACAGTGATGCCGTCTATCAACATGGAATTGATGCGCTTTTTAGCATCGTTCCCGGCGCCGTGCCTCTTGAAGACGCGTTTGAACATGCCGCAGAATACATGGAAAGAACGGCTCGGGATATTGCCGCATCCATCAAATTAGCGAAAACGATCTTTCTCATATAGCCGGCGCACATGCCGATGCATAGCCATCCTCCTTTTGGGGTAGAGACAGTTAACCACACAATAAGGCATTCATCCTAGAAGGAGGACGACGACATGACACTACAAGAAATCAAAGGCAAAAAACTCGTAAAAGGCATTGCGCCAAATGTCGAGCCAGATGCCCTGTTAAATGATAAACGAAAAGTATTTTTGTTTGGTTCCCCGAGTTACACAAACATTGGAGACCAAGCGATTGCGTATGCGGAAGAGAAATTTATCAAAAATCATTTTCCGTATTATGAATATATTGAAATTATGGATTATGCGACGGATGAGGGCATTGAACTGGTGAAGGAAATTATTCGTGAAGACGATATTGTCTGCTTTACCGGCGGAGGAAATTTAGGAAACCTTTATCTCGATATTGAGGAAGATAGAAGGAAGGTTTTCTTGGCGTTTAAGGACTATAAATCGATTTCTCTGCCGCAATCCGTTTATTTTGAAGACACAGAGGATGGAAATAAAGAAAAGAAAAAAACACAGGACGCGTACCATCAAAATTCTAACTTAACGATTGCCGCTCGTGAGACACAGACGCTGGATGTTGTGAAAGAGACCTTCAATTCCAATGTGATTTTTACACCGGATATGGTGCTCTCCTTGGATATTGTGCCGAAAGAGCTTGAGCGGGACGGCGTTCTCTTTATTTTAAGAGCGGATAAGGAGAAAGTGACCGACGAAGATTTTATTTCACAGATGAGAAAGTGGGCAGAAAAACAACCTATACGGAACGTACCGATACGGTGCTGGACACGGTAGACACCATTGATTACGCCGATCGTGAAAAACATTTTATGGAGATGCTTGACCGCATCGGTTCCAGTAAATTGGTGATCACCGACCGGCTTCACGCGATGATTTTCTCGATTATCACCAAAACACCTTGCCTTGTCTTTGGAAACAGTTACGGCAAAGCTAAACATTCGTACCGGGATTGGCTCGAAAGCTTAAACTTCATTGAATACACAGATCAACATGATAGAAAAGAGCTGGAGCGCATGATTGACCGCCTGCTTCAAGCAGAACCGAATGAAGTTGATTTATCCAAGGATTTTCAGCCGCTGGTTGATTTTTTTAAATCATAAAAGAAAAAGCAGACTGATGACAGTCTGCTTTTTTGTGTTAATGATCGTTTTCCAAAGAAACGATTTCATCAATGATCCGCGCTTGCTCTTTCTCAGCCACTTCGTTTGAGATGATATCTTCCTTTGATAAGTTCTCGATCGCTTGGTACTGGGCGTATAACGAATGTTTTTTCAAGATGGTTTGCTGTTTGTTTTTGAGTTCCGGGTATGTTTCAAATAATTGGTTTGTTTGTTGATGCAGCTGGCTGACTTCTTCTTTGTACTGGTCTGTCAGTTCACTGGAGACAGCTTCGTGTATCAGCAAATTGTGTTTGACTTGCTGGACTTCTTGAATAGCGGTTTCTAGCCGGTGTCCTTTTGCAAGCAATTCTTCATATTCCTGATTGCCCTCTTCCTTTTGATTCACGCCTAACCGTTCCAGAAGCGGCTTAATGGTGAGCCCCTGAACAACAAGAGAGAACAAAACGACACTGAAGGCGAAAATCAGAATGTCTTCACGCCCCGGGAAGTCTCTTGGCAGGCTCAGCACGAGTGCAATGGACAGAGAGCCCTTCAGCCCGCCCCAATTGATGGTATGCTTCCATGTAGCCGGGAATTTCTTGATAAAGGCCAGACTGATATAGACGGCGGCACTTCGGGCGATGAGCACAATGACAATGGCCATAATCGCCAACCCCCATTTGTCAGTCAGGTCAATTCTCGTGATCTCAAGTCCGACCATTAAAAAGACAAGGGAGTTTGCGAGCAAGGCGGCGACGTCCCAAAAGTTATTGATATTCAGCTTGGTCGTCGGGCTCATGCCGATTTTGGCGCCGTAATTGCCGAAAATAAGCGCGGCGACTACGACAGCGATTACGCCGGAGGCACCTGCCATTTCTGCCAATAGAAATGAACTGTAAAACAGAATGATACTAAAAATAATTTCTAAAGGGTAATCATCAAAATACTTTGTGAGCTGGGAAAAGACAAATCCTAGAGCGCCTCCGATAATGAGGCCGAGGGAAATGACTTTGACAAACTCCCACAAGCCTAAACCGGCGCCTTGGATGCCGAGATCTAAATAAGTCACTAAGTAAAAGGCGGAAATGTTGAACAGCACTACCGCCAGCCCGTCATTGAACAGGCTTTCTCCTTCAACGACAATCGAAAGCTTTTTCGGCGCACCGACGCTTTTGAAAATGGACAGCACACTGACTGGGTCTGTCGCACTCATCAGCGCGGCAAACACAAACGCCGCCGGAATGGCTAAATGCATCAGCCACATGGAAGAAAAGCCGACGATCAGAAACGAGATGAGCGTGCCGCCGAAGGCCAGCGCCAGAACGGGACGCTTATTTTCTCGCAAATGGGAAAAGGGCAGCTTCAGCGCCGCTTCTCCTAATAAAGCCGGCAAGAACAGCGTAATGATGACGAAGTTAAAGACTTCGCCCTCAGTGATAAAATCTTTCAGCGGTTCGAAGAGCGGAATATGTACAAGTCCAATGATCGTGCCGACAATCACGAGTGCGATCGGATAAGGCTGTCTGCACTTCTTGGCAATCGCGGTAATACCGGCTGCAATCATGACCAACAAAAAACCTAGTTCGAAAATATGATGCAAATCTAAGTGTTCCATTAGAACCTCCTTTTATGAATTGTGTAACTAAAAAATTACCCTCATTTTGTCATTGGTAATCATATCATATGTAAAACAATCCTTTGCCAATCTGCGGAAAAGCAAAAAAGCAGGCAATTTGCCGGCTTTTGGTTTTTTATTCTATAAGCCAATGGAATTGACTACACTCGATACATGAGAATGAACGTTATCAAAAGATAGATGATCCTTCATTTTATCCGTGACACTGTCAATCGCTTTTCCTGACATATGATGGTCGAGAATGTCCCGCTTTGTCTTAACTGCCTGCTCGTTATCTGTGATGTGATCAAGGATTGAAGACAGGTTTTTGCGGTCTTCCTGAAAAGCATAGCTTAGTTGTTTTTTGATTGAATTCATCAGTGCCAATTTTTGTTCTTGTCTTTTCTTCGCTTTGTACGCCGCCAATTGTTCTGGTGTCATTTCAGAAGTATCAAGATGGGCATTTGAAAAAAGTGAAGTGGTTGAATGCTGGCTTGTCACTCTTTGCCTAAAACGGTCTGCATCTGTAGGTTTTTTATTCATAAAATCCATGTCTCTTTCTCTCCCTTATGAAATCCCCATCCGGCTTGCTGCGGCCAGATCTGCATCATGGTAAGCGTGCCCCATATGTCCAAGGTCATCTGCAACCATCTGAAGCAAGTGCTGTAAATGAAGCGCGGCATCTACTGCCTGATCATATTTTTCTTTTGAGTAAAAAAGGTGATGCGGTTTGTTCATTTTAAGTTTATTGATCAGATCATCGACATCAGAAATGGCTAATTCATCATATGCGCCAAAACCAACCATTCGTGCATGCATGTTCCTGACATCCTCAATAGAATCCTTTACTTTGTCATCAATTCTTTCAATCTGGCGAATAATCCTAGACCATTCCGATTCAGCGATATGTTTTAACTGCGTGCTTGTATTCATCAATACATGCGACTTAATGAGGATTGAAACACCTGTATTGGCTTTCACATTGGTTGATTTCATTTGCTTAAGCATCGTTAATGCAAAGTCAGGATTGTTTTTTAACACATCATCAACAGTTTGGACAGAGCCATCTGAATTGAAGTGATATCGGTCCAGATTGTGACTTCCCATCAAGGCTTCGACAAATAGTGATACATCAAGAGATTGATTGTTGTAACGTTTAAATGCAAGGCCCAACATCTTTACTGCATCAGGAAGGCGATTATTTTGTACACCGTTCGGCAAAGCCTCGTCATACATCACTTTCACATTACCTATTTCAGCAGCATCCCGATTCAACAAAGATAATCCATCATTTAAATTAATATATTCTGTTAAACGGCTGCGGAAATCCCCTTTTAACGCTCGGGCTTTGACATCCTCAGGCAGGTTTTCATATATGTTAGGATTTTCGAAAGTAACGCCGCGTTTGATAAAGTCATTCATTACGACTGCATAGCATGCATTAGAACCGCCTAAAGAGTGACCGGTGACTTGAATGTCAGCATTTTTAAAGTCTTTATGTATTTTTTTTGCATATTGATCTGCCTGAATGGCTTGGTTCTCCGTCCCGTCATCAAATGGTTTTTTGCCAACCAAATAACTGGTATCCATATGGAGCCAATCCTGTAAAATCTCATTTGAATATTCAGGAACCCCTTGTGCGTAGTCATAGAAAGAACCATCTTCATCTTTAGGAATGTTGATTCCCTTTTTCTCTAATTCTTTAATAAGCTGTTCCCGCTCTTCACGATATGGCTTTATTGTGTCTTGTAATTGGCCGGAGCCGATGGGTTCTGATCCGCGGTAGGCGATGATGGCGTTTTGGATTTTTTCAGGGTGTTTGCCTTCAAGGGAATTACGATAATCCTCTCTAGTAACAAGTGTGAGGGCGTTAAGGCCCTTTTCTGTTTTTTTATAATCGATAACGTATAATCTTTCTCCATTACTAACTTCAATAGTCTCTCCAACATGGTATTTTTCTATTTTATAAGCATTATTTGAAATAAGGTTGAAATCTTCAGCGGTTAATTTTTTTGAACTGTATTTAGACAATCACAACACTCCTAATCTTTACATATCTAGTATAATAAAATAAAAAAGGGTGAAAAACCATGTCGTTTTCCAAAAAAACACTTTTTGTTGGTATGATTATAGTTTTTTTAATAGGAATTGTTTACTTTAATCATAATCAATCATCAGATAAATCTGGAGGGGATCATAGCGTGAACACAAATGAAAAAAATGAACAAAATGAACAACAAAAGGCAGAAGAATACGCTGAAAAAATGAAACCGAAAATAAAGGAAAAATTGAAAAAAGATGATATCCATCATTTTGTTAATGATATAACATTCGATAAGGATGTCTCAATCAGTCCAATGGGAATGATCGAACTATCAGGGTACGTAAACAACAACCCGGAAAAGTTCTCATTCGATGTCTCTTTGAGATATGGAACTGATAAAGTAGATTCCATAGGTTATGATAAAGACTTAGCGGACCGATTTGAAAACTGGGATGATTTTGATAAAGAGGTCAAAGAAGACTTTTTAAATAGTTTATCGAAAGAAGAACGAGAACAATATTTAAAAGACATAGGGGAAATAAAATAATCTATGAAAAAACAAGCGCCATTTAAACTATTAGCTTTTGTTAGCGTCTTGTTAATCGTAATGGTTGGTTTCATTTATGAAATCAAAAAAACGTCAGACACTTCTAAAGGTAAAAAGTACATAACTAATAAAGAAAAAAGTGACCAAGAAAAAGCTGAAGCATATGTCGAAAAAATGAAACCAAAAATAAAAGAAGAACTAAAGAAAGAAGACATACACCACTTTATAAAAGATATTAAGTTTGATCAGAAGGTTACAATAAGTCCAATGGGAATGATTGAAGTTACTGGTTACATCAATAATGAGCCGGAAAAGTTCTCATTTGATGCCTCTTTATATTATAAATCGAATGAAGTAGACTCAAAAGGATATTCTCAAGAAGTGGGAGACCGTTTTACAGACTGGAGCCAATACAGCAAGAAAGAAAAAGAAGAATACATCAAAACCGCTTACCCCGATAAAAAAGAGCGTGAACAGTATTTAAGAGATATAGGAGAGTGAAAATAAACAGGCGTTTTGCCTGTTTATTTTAGTGATCGGTTTACTTCCTCCTCTTCGCCATTCCCCAAGTCACCAGTCCGGCAACAACAGCCGCAGATACAATCGGGCGCTTCGTAGCTTTCGTGTAATAGCTTCTGGACCGCAGCCATTCTTTATTTGTCCCCCTGTCATGCATGCCGTAGTCGGCATGATAAAGCGCGCTTTCTTCACGTGGTTTGGACGGTCTTTCGGCATGCTGGCTGTGGTACATGATTTTTTCCATCAGTTTGTCGGTCAGCCGGGGGAAAAGAGCGCCCAGCATGGCGATGGTTTTTGCCTGTGAGCCGATGTACATGTCGCGCTTCGGGTGTTCGGCGGCAAACAGGATGGCTTCGGCGACCGCTTCCGGCGGGTAGATCATCGAGCGGTAATGAGCCGGCTGTTTGTCGAGGTAGCTGTGAGCATGCTCGTTGTAGGGCGTGTCAATTCTGCCTGGATGGATGAGCGTAACCGAGACGGGTGCCTGTTCTTTTTCGAGCTCCATTCGGATGCTTTCCGTCCATCCGTGAAGCGCAAATTTGGCTGACGCATATGCGGATTGAATGACCGTTCCCCTGTCGCCGAACAGGCTTCCTACATTGATGAGTGCGCCCGGCACGCCTCTGCTGGTGTAGTGTTTGACGGCCGCTCTTGTTCCGTAGACAGGTCCCCAGAAGTTTGTGTCAAAGCGGCCGAATGTGCTGATCGCGGTTTCTGCGATGCGGTTGATGTCTTCTTCTTTGCTGACATCCGCCTTCACCCATATCGCGTCATGCCCTTTTTCCTTTAATTCTTCAGTAAGATCCTTCAAAGCCTCTTCATTTCGCGCTCCTGCCACAACCTTCGCGCCTTTTTCAGCTGCCATTCGCGCAGTGACAAGTCCGATTCCGCTTGAGGCGCCGGTAATCACGATCACTTGATCCTTGAGTTGTTTCAATCTGAGCTTCTTTTTCGTGCCCGGGTTCTGTTGTTCAAGCTTTTCCATATTCGTGAGTGAATCATCGTTTGTCATTGAGATCCCTCCTAGACGCTGTTTTTCTACATTTACCCCATCCGGGAGGTCCTTACCCCTTTTTGACAATCACAGGGTTCTTTTTTATATTATATAAGTCGCTCTACCATACCTAGGAGGGAATGTTTTAATGACTAGCAGAGGAGATTCACGTGAAAAAATTCTTCACACGGCGTCACGTCTGTTCCAGCTTCAAGGATATCACGCGACGGGTTTGAACCAGATTGTGAAAGAAAGCGGTGCTCCTAAGGGATCGCTTTATCACTTTTTCCCGAACGGCAAAGAAGAATTAGCAGTTGAAGCGGTTACATATACAGGAAAACTGATTGAACATCTGATACAGCAAAGCATGGATGAATTCTCTGATCCAATAGAAGCGATTCAGCGATTTATCAAAAAAACAGCCAGCCAGTTTGACAATACAGAAAGCATTCAAGGCCTTCCAGTCGGTTTGCTGGCGAGTGAGACAGCGTTAATCAGTGAACCGCTGCGGACGGTTTGCATGAAGGTGTTTAAAAGCTGGGAAGCGGTTTTTGCCAGAAAACTAATGGAAAACGGATTTGCAGAAGAAGAAGCGAATCAGCTTGGAATGCTAATCAATTCGATGATCGAGGGCGGCATCATGCTTTCGTTAACGAATAAAGTCAAAACGCCTCTTCTTCTCATTGCCGAACAAATTCCAGTGCTGGTGAGAAAAAAAGGGTAGCATTTTGTTATCCTTTCTCCTAAAATTGTATAGAACGGTCTAGTGATGTATATTTTAATATATAGACTGGTCTAAATTGGAGGAAACGATATATGAAAACATTATGTGAACATTCATTGCCTAAAGAAAAAATGCCTTATTTGCTCCGCAGCGGAGAAGGTGAGCGCTATTTGTTCGGAAGACAAGTCGCCACGGTGATGGCGAATGGGAAGAGTACAGGCGATCTGTTTGAGATCGTGCTGCTTTCCGGGGGAAAAGGAGATGCCTTTCCGCTTCACGTCCACAAGGATACACATGAAGGGATTCTCGTTTTGGACGGAAAGCTTGAGCTGACGCTTGATGGAGAACATTATTTATTAATATCAGGCGATTATGCGAACATTCCGGCCGGAACACCGCACAGCTACCGGATGCAGAGCCACAGAACGCGACTGGTGTCTTACACGATGAAGGGAAATGTAGCGCACATGTATTCCGTTATTGGGAATCCATATGATTACGCTGAACATCCGCCGTACGCAAGCGAAGAGGTGTCAAACGAGCGATTTGCAGAAGCGGCGACTGTGGCGGACATTACATTTCTTGATGAAGAAAAGCCTTCCGGTGCGGCAAAGTTAGCGGAACTTACAGAGCTTCCCGATGGAGCTGTTCCATACGTGCTTGAGTCTGGTGAAGGCGACCGCTTGTTGACGGGAGATCAGCTTCACCGCATTGTGGCCGCACAAAAAAATACAGACGGCCAGTTTATCGTCGTATCATCGGATGGCCCTAAAGGCGATCCGATCGTTGATCACTACCATGAACATCATACAGAAACATTTTATTGCCTAGAAGGGCAGATGACGATGTGGGCAAATGGACAGGAAATTCAGCTGAACCCTGGAGATTTTCTGCATGTTCCTGCGAATACCGTTCATTCCTATCGTCTGGATTCCCATTATACAAAGATGGTGGGCGTATTGGTTCCAGGCTTATTTGAACCGTTTTTCCGGACGTTAGGTGAGCCGTATGAAGGCCACATCTTTCCAAGTGAGCCTCAGGCGCTGCGCTTTGACCGCGTTTTGCAAAATATCGAAGCATTAGATTTAAAGGTCATGAAACCATAAAAATGACAAGATTGTAAGGTTTCCATGCCTGTTTGACACCTAAATCGATGTTTCTGCGTTCCTTTTTTTCATACCCTTAAGGTACAGAAAAAAGGAGCGTGATAGATATGGCTTCATTACAGCCGACTTTGGCAAATGAACGGATCGGCGTGCTTGATGTGCTAAGGGGAATGGCGATTTTCGGCATCTTATTTGTCAATCTGGCCCATTTCAGTTATCCGGATATGTATTTGTCTATGCTTGGAAAAGAGAACTTTTTTACAGAAAAATGGTCTGAAGCTGATTTTGTAGTAACAGAAATACTGACATTTTTCATTCAAACAAAATGTATTTTATTGTTTTCCTTTTTATTTGGATTCGGCATGGTTGTTATGATGGAGAGGGCAGTAAGCAAAGGGAAACGGTTTGTTCCGCTCTATGCGAGAAGGTTAGCGGCGCTTCTCTTGATTGGAACCATTCACGCCTTTTTGATTTGGGACGGGGACATTTTAACGGAATACGCCATGCTCGGTTTTGTTCTGCTCTTATTTCGAAAAGCAAAGCCGAAAACACTGTTGATATGGGCGGTCTCTTTGTATCTTTTGTTTACCATACCGTTCATTTTGACAAGCTTTTATCAAGCAAACGGACAGGAATGGACTCAAGCAGTAACTCAGCAGGCACAGCAAGCGCTCCATGCGTACGGAAGCGGCAGTTTGAAGGAGATTGCGGAACAGCGGGTCCATGATCGTCTTGTTTACATGTCTTCGAATGGCATGCTTACGTATAACCCGATCAGCTTCTTCTTTGCATCCATTCCTTATTTCAGCATGTTTTTGCTGGGGGCTGCGGCGGCGAAGTCACGATATTTGCATGAACCCGGAAAGCATCGCAAAGGCTTGAAAAGAGTGTGGATGGCTGGGCTTGTCATCGGCATCAGCGCCCAAGTGCTGTACCGTGTAACGGATCGGCAAGTATTTTTGCTGGTTGGCGCGCCTTTCCTCATGTTTTTTTATGTTACAACGGTTGTTTATCTTTATCATAAAACAAGAGTGAAAACAGTGCTGCAATCATTCTCCGCTGTTGGACGGATGGCGTTTACCAATTATCTGATGCAGTCTTTCGTGTGTACGTGGATATTCTATCATTACGGCTTGGGGCTGTACGGGAAAGTGTATCCTGCTGCCGGCGTGCTCATTACGATTGCTGTTTGTGCCGTTCAGATGGTCTTCAGCCACCTTTGGCTTCGGGTATTCCGGATGGGGCCGTTTGAGTGGCTGTGGAGGAGCGCTACGTATCTGGCGTGGCAGCCTATGGTAAAGAAAACAAAAGTCTAGACGCCTATTGGTGTCTAGACTTTCTTCTATTATTTATACACGACACGTGTTTTGCAAATGATGTCATGCAGACCTTTTTTCTCTCCGAAGCCGATCATGATAAAGCCAATATAAAAGATAATTCCAGATAAGATGTATGCAAAGTAACGGCCGATTGCCTGTCCGATAGAAACCCGATCGCCTTGTTCATTGACCACTTTCAGGCCAAGAATTTTTTTGCCGAGTGTGCCCTGCATTTTAGAAGCTGTGAGCAGACCGTAATATAACACACAGATGACGAGCATGATCAGCATGGTAGGCAAAAATGCGAACGTCATGTATTTCACGAGATACTCCTCTTCTGTCATGTAAGGGTCTGTTGCCACAGATCCAGCTATAAACACACTATTGATAATAAATAGAATAATATAACTAGGAACAGATACAATAATGCCATCAATAAAATAAGCTAAAAAACGAATCCAAAATCCTGCTGGTTTTTCCATGTCTTTTTCTCTCTCCTTTGAATGAATCTGGAATAGTATACTTTGAAAAAATAATATGCGCAATATGATATGGTGATAAAATCCTGACATGCCTGAAAAATGAGTCTTTTATCACTGTGTTTTTACTATATAAATCTACTACATTTAAGCGATTCTGCATTCTGTCATTTTCTTTAAAATATAATGAATTTCTCATTTAGATTACATTATAATGATATATGTAAATATTTTCATTTCAGGGAGGGGTTTGATGTCTAGAAAAAACAGGGTGGCGATCGCAACAATCATTTCTGCGTTTCTTTTTTGTGCCGTGATTGCCGCTGCTTCACTTTCGCCGCTGGCTGGAACGGGAGGGGCGGCCAATCAATTTAACTCAGTCGGCATGTGGTCAGCTATCGGTATGATCCTTGTGATGTATTTCATTCCTTTTGTCATTTACATGCTTGGAGTTGATGCGATGAGGCATGTAATGGCGGTGCTTTGCGGTTTTGGGCTGCTGATTCATTTCTCTTCGGCCGGTTTTATCTTGATGTTTGGTTTGTTCAGTGACCAGCTGCTTTCTGAGGTGGTCTTTGTGATTGTCGTTTGTCTCGCCGCGGCTGCTGTCAACATCATTTGGTTTGTGGCTGCTTTTCATTCAGGATCTAAAAAAATCGCCGCGAACAACATTGCATCGTTGTCTAAACGAGTAGAGTGAATATGCCGTAGCGGTCACAAATTAGACATTCAGGCTGGCGAGGGTAACTCGGCAGCCTGTGTTGGGAGCAATCAATCGAGATTTTTACTTTTATAGATAACCTTTGTCCCGCAAATATAATCGTGTAATGCCAGTTTAGAGGGGAAAGCCGCCATAATGTAACCGATATACAAAATGCCTGATGGTATGTAAGCGAAGAAACGGCCAAAGCTGTGCCAAAAAGAAAGCCGCTCGCCATACTGATTGACAACGATGATGCCCATGAGTTTTTTGCCCAGTGTTGCTTGCATTTTTGAAGAAGTCAGCAAGCTATAATAAAGAATGCCGAAGATATAGATGATGGCTATAACAGGGATTGTTCCGAATACCAGCACATAAAATTTATATTCTCCTTCTGTCATATAAGGGCTTCCTGCATCAATGAGAGGCAGGACAATGAAGGTGTTAATGAAAATCATAATAAAAGCAAAAAAATAGATAATCAAATCATCAATAATAGAGGCAACTGCCCGAATCCAAAATCCAGCTGGTTTTTCCATGTATAAAATTCTCTCCTTTGAAGTTTTCTGGGATATTATACGTGAGAGGCTGTGCGGTTTCAATGAGATATACTAGAGGAATTTGGTCTCGTATCAAAAACAGTATTTTGTTACTATTTATTTCTTCTATTTTCCTTTTTGTACTTAGGTTAATAGGGTGATAAAAAAGAGAATCGGCAGGATAATGCAGATTCTCTTCACTAGATTATTTAGAGGCTTGAATCAATACACCTTTTTCGTGAGAAAACTCTTTAAATCCATATACGCCATGATAGGAGCCGATTCCGCTTGTGTTGACACCGCCGAATGGCAGGTTGACGTCACTGAAATGGACGACAACATCATTGATGGCTGCATTACCTGATGTCGTATGCTGAAGGACGTTGTCAATCAGGTCTTGGTTGTGGCTGAATACATAAAGCGCAAGCGGTTTATCACGATCATTTACGTAATCGATGACCTCGTCGATGTCTTCATAGTTCATCATCGGCAGGATCGGTGCGAAGATTTCCTCCTGCATGATTTTCATGTCGGGTGTGACGTTTTTCAAAACGGTTGGCGAGATCGTGCGGTCGCTGGCATCAAACACGCCTCCGAATACGACTTCCGCCCCTTTTTCGATGGCGTCGTCGAACAGGTCTTTGACGCGGTTGAAGTTGCGGTCATTGACGATCTGCGTAAATTTGCTGCGGTCTGGGTTGTAATCATCCTCCATAAATCCTGCGTTGACGATTGTTTGTAAAATCCCCGCGAACCTGTCCTGAACGTCTTTTTTAATGAACAGATAATCAGGTGCGATGCAGGTTTGGCCGGCGTTTACGAATTTCCCAACGGCGATCTTTTTCGCTGCGTCCGTGAGATCGTATTCACTGTCAATGATCGTTGGGCTCTTGCCGCCAAGCTCAAGTGTGACAGATGCCAAGTGTTTGGCCGCTGCTGTCATGACGATTTTTCCGACATTTGTGCTTCCAGTGAAGAAAATGTGGTCAAACGGCTGATCTAGAAGCTCGGTTGCCACCTCAACCTCTCCTTCAAAAATCGCGACTTCTTTTTCGTTAAAAGCGTCTCGAATCACTTTTGCGGCAATGTTGCTTGTGTTCATCGTAAAATCAGACAGCTTCACAATCGCGCTGTTTCCGGCTGCGAGAGAAGCGGCAAGCGGCGCCATCGTCAGCATAAACGGATAGTTCCACGGACCGAGGATGAGCGTTACGCCTTTAGGCTCGTACATAAGAATTCCGTTTGCGTCAGGGCTTAAAGATGAACCGACTTCTTTAGGCGCCATCCATTGTTCCAGGTTGTTCATATTATCTCTGATCGCTTTTTTCGTTCCTTCGATTTCCGCTCTTTTGACCTCGTGATATGGTTTGCGGACGTCTTTGCGAATCGCTTCGATGATTTCTTCTTCATGGGCAATGACGGAATCTAAAAAGCGCTGAAGCTTCTCTATGCGCTGTTCCGCTGTTGAAGCGCGCAGTGCTTTTTGCTGTTTTTTCTGAAGCTGAAAGACACGCTGAATGTCGTCTTTTACTTGCTGTTCCATTGTAAAATCCCCCTCATTTGCTTTCTTCTTTTCTCAGACCTATTATAAAGTGGTACCTTTTCTGTAAGAAAGACAACGGTGAACCATCTATACGTTACCGTACATATATCGAACATCTGTCTAATGATTGGGGGTGTCTTTTGTGCCGGAATCTGCTGAAGCTCAAGTGAAACAGGCGCTGCTGGCCTTATTGGAAGAAAGGGATATTCAACATATCACTATGAAAGAAATTGCTGAGAATGCCAAAGTGAGCCGCGGGACGCTCTACCTTTATTATGAAGACAAGTTTTCAATTATTGAGGATGTGATTGAAGACATGAAGGAGGGGCTGGGCAAAGCGCTCTATGAGGCCTTCAGGCATATGGATACCCTCCATTTGAACAAAAAACGGCAAACGGTGCATCCGACTCTGTCCTTTGTTCACGAGCATCGATCCTTTTTTGGTACGATGATGAACAGAGAAAATGTTCATCGTTTTTTTAAGGATGTGTTTCAGCAGGATGTCCTGCTGGCTCCAATCCATGTGAACTTGACGCCGATCGAACGGGAAATCTACGGACATTACCGGGCTTTGTACACGTACGCGATTATCCTGTATTGGCTGAATGAGGATGCCTCGGCTTCTCCGGAAGCCATCAGCCAAAAGGTATGGGAGCTAGTTTCTCAAAAGAGGTTTTATTGGCTGTTTGGACAGGCTGCGTCAGGGGAGCGGCAGGAGGACAAGCAAATCGACAGGCGTGTGGTTCGAACGAGAGAGGCGCTGCAGAAGGCTTTGTTGGACGTATTGGCGGAGAAACAAGACTACGCGGCCATTACGATTTCGGATATTACCCGTAAAAGCAATATCCGCCGCGCAACCTTTTATGATCACTATGCCAGTAAAGAGGAATTGCTGCAAACCATGATTCAGCAATCATGTGCGGAGATCATAGATCACCTGACGATTGCCCCAAGTCCGAATGAGCTTTCTTTAGAGGATGCGGAGGAGACGCTCGCCAGTCTGCTTTCTGCTTTATCAAACATGCCCATTGTGCATTTTCTCAATCGGGAATGGGGTGTTCCTCATGTGATACCTGATATGTTTAAAGCGCTGGAATCATTTTATCTGCATCAGCAGACTGAGATTCATGCGGAGAAAAAGCTTTATGCCTATTATGTATCCGCGATGATTATCGGGCTGATTTTGTATCGGCTGGATGAAGGGAAGACGCATGCGCCGGAAGTGCTGGCGAGGGAGTTTTTGCAGTTTTTGGATGTGAAGAAGTATAAGGTTGTCTTGCTTTGAAGTGGCCCGGAGACTTGACCCGGGCTTTGTGTTATTAAGATACTTGGTCTTTTGATTTTCTTTCTTTTAAAGTGAGATTGAGAAATAGAAGAGCCAAAAGAATAAAAGTAATATTTACCGTCCAAGACTTCCAGCTTCCAGTTGGGACTAAAATCGTATTGAAGAGCAGGCGAACGATTGAAGAAAATGAAAAGAGTAAAAATAATAGTTTGTGTTGATACATGATTCTATACGTCCTATACTTTTCTTATAAAAAATAAAATGCCTCAAAGCAGATTCTCTTCCGCTTTTGAGACATATATGAACATTTCTCTACATGAAATTAACGTAAGTGCAATACATCTAAAAAATAATCAATATACCTTTTTGAATCAACGATAATTGAGACATTAGTCTGCATTCCGTTTTTTAAGTGTATTTTTACTCCGTTATCTTTAACAATTTCGTTGTTTGCTATGGTGCTTTCAGCAATATAAAATTTTTGCCCTTTTTGATCACTGATACTGTCCGGACTTATATTTGTAATGACACCTTTAATGGTTTGATTCGTATTTTCAATATGGAATCTAACTTCATCTTTTTCATTAATATTTGTGATCTCATGACTCGGGATGTAAATATTAGCTTTAAGCTTCTCTTTATCAGGGATAATAGTCAAAATAGCAGTGCCTGTTTGTAAATTGTCTCCTGGAGATATATTTGTTAATACATTAACATAGCCATCACTTGTTGCTGTTATTTTATATTTTTCTAATTGTAAATCTATCATCTTTAGATCATCCTCTTTTGATTTAAGAGTGGTCTGAAGATCTATTTGCTTTTGAGATGTCTGATTTAGCAAGTTTGTTTTGAGCTGTTCAATAGAAAGCTCATAATTTGTTTGCTCTGAGTTAGTGGAATCACTGTCAAAATCATCACTTTCAATTGAACTATTAATCTCATCAAGGGATTGATTTAATTCGTCTTTTTCTTCACTTAGTTTGACTAACATATCTTGTTTTAAACTATCAAGCTGTCCGCTCAGATTTTCTTTCTGCTGTGAAAAAGTGTTTTTATCCAGTTCATCTTTCATCTTGTCTAAATCATCTAGCTGCTGCTCTACATTTTGTTTATTGGTTCGATAACTATTATAGTAAGAACTATACTTATCGTCCTGTTTGGCAAAGGGCTTATTGTTTTTAATTGAGTCTTGCAGGTCAGAAATTCTTTGAATCTTTAATTTAAACTTGTTTTTTGTCTTATCTAGACTACTTTTAACGTTTTTTTTCTGCTTCTCAAGTTTTTTCTGTTGAGTTTTTGCATTTTCTTCTGATGACTCTAACAAATTAATTTGTTTTTTATAAGAGAGATATTGATCTTGATAACCCCAATGATCATCCTCGCTGAATAAGTTTTTGTCCTTTTCAATACTCTTTTTAAGAGTTTTGTTTAACTCAACTTGTTCTTTTAAATCTTTGATAGTAGCTTTAGCGGCCTTTTTCTGCGCTTGGATTTCACTATTGTCTAGGGTGAGCAGCGTATCTCCCTTTTTTACCTTGTCAACTTGTTTAAAAGCAACAGTTTTTACTTTACCGGCTACTTCGTTTGTTACGTTGCTGTTAGGCTTAGTATATTGAATGTCGGCAGTTGTTTTTAGAATCACTTCTTTTTTTCCGTAAAAACTAAAAATAATAACTGCTATTAATAAGGCTATGAGTAAATAGACAAAGATAAGACCAATTGGTTTTGGTTGAAATTCATACAGTTCTCTGCTTTCTTGTAATTCTTCTAAATTAAAAAAGTTATATTTCATGACTAATGAGTCACCAACTTTTCAGATGACGTTTGATTATCCCACAGATTAAAATATTTACCTTTTAAGTGTATTAACTCCTCATGACTGCCTTGTTCTAAGACTTCTCCGTTTTCAATAACAAAAATTTTGTCACAGTTTTTTACTATACTTAATCTGTGAGCAATTATTATAGCAGTGATATCTTTAGAGAGGTTGTTAATAACTTTAGAAATTTCTAATTCTGATAACGAGTCTAAGTTACTTGTCGATTCATCCATTATTAAAATTGAAGGTTTTCTTAGTAATGCCCGTGCAATTGCAAGTCTTTGTTTTTGGCCTCCAGACAAATTCGATCCGTTTTCTTCAATGACTGTCTCGTAGCGGAAAGGTAAATCATTGATAAAGTCATGAATCATTGTTAATTTACAAATTGTTATTACTTCTTCAAAAGTATAAGACTTTGAAGATCCTAATAATAAATTCTCAATAATTGTTCCATTGAAAAAATAAGGTTCTTGTGGTATATAACTAATTGTTTCCCTTAAAGCAGTTATACTTATATCTTTTAGGTTATTTTCGTTAATTAAAATATCCCCATTTTCTACCTTATAAAAATTCATTAAAAGTTTGGCTAAAGTAGATTTTCCTGATCCACTTTCTCCTACAAAAGCAACCTTTTCTCCAGATTTTATATTTAAAGTAACCTCGTTTAATATTTTTCTTTTTAAATCGTATTGAAAACTGACTTTATTGAATTGAACAGGCCCTTTTATTAATTCAGTGTTAGTTATTTTAGTTCTGTCATTCTCTGTGCTTGTTAGTTCTGGCTCTATCTCTAGAACTTCTTCTAGTCTTTTTGAAGCAACAGTAGCTGATTGGAGTTTAGATTGTAAACTAAGTAAACTTTGCAAAGGATCAAAAAAGTAAACTAGTAATGCATTATAAGCAATAAGTTGTCCGATTGAAAGGTTGCCTCTCATCACTTGAATTGATCCTATCCAAAGGATAACAATGCCGCTTGTTAAATCAATAAAAACTTTTATAGAATTTTGGAAGTTATCAAGAACCCCATGTTTATATGCTGATCGTAAATATTTTACTAATTTTTTTTCTGTATCAGTAGCTACTTTATATTCGGCATTATGTGCTTTAATTGTTTCCATGCCCTCTAGATAATCAACAATTGTTGAAGTTAGTTGTGCATTATTCTCCATTTCTTCATCATTTATCCTATGATATGGCTTTACAAATGAAAGAACCACAAATATATATACAGGGACTATTGCTAAAACAACAAAGAATAGAGTCGTATTTTGTAAAAATAAAAATACTCCAGCTAATAAAAGCATGAATGTATCAAGAAATACAGAAATAGAAATACTTGCAATTGCATCAATTACTTTCGTAGCATCATTGAATCGCGAAATAATTTCCCCTACTTTTCTGGTATTGAAAAATTTCATAGGGAGTTTTACTACATGTTTAAAGTACCCAAACATAATTGATATACTCAATTTTTGTCCTAAAATAATCATGAGATATTGCCTGAATGCAGTTAAAATCACTTTAAACAAAAACATTATCAGCATTCCTATAGAAACAATGTGTAAAGTTCCTCCTGAATTGTTTGGCAAAATATCGTCAATTATGTACTGAAAATAAAAAGCCCCCGTAATACCGAGGATTGTTATAATTAATGAAGTTAAAATTGTATGGAGTATAAGTGACTTTTGATGTGCTATCAAACGAAAAATATCTTGCTTTACTGTACTGCGCTCATTATATTCCTTATAATTTTCTGCAGGGAGCATTAACAGTAATACCCCAGTCCATATGTTTAAAAACTCTTCTTTTGTATACCTTACTAATCCTCTTCCAGGATCCGCTATAATAATTTTGTTTTTTTTGATCTTATGAATAACAACGTAATGCATTAAATTATCATCAAGAATGACATGAGCAATAGCAGGTAGCCCAAAGGGTTGATCTAAAACTGTATGGTCTCCCCTGACCCCTTTCGCAGAAAATCCCAATTTTTCTGCAGCTCTAACTATACCTAAGGCACTTGTTCCCTCTTGATTTGTGCCAGCAATGTCACGAATTTTTGACAAAGACATTCTGGATCCATAATGTCTTAAAATTGTAGCTAAACAGGCTGCTCCACAATCTTTTTCATCAAGTTGTTTTACACAATGGTACTTTTTAAATAGCATTTTTTTCTCCAATAATTAAACCTAAAGTAAAATTTTTTTAATGAAAAATTATATTATCGTATGTAAAAGTTCATTTGCTTTTTCGTTGATTTAGTTTTGCCTCAAGAAGTGTATAAAAATATGTTCCTATAAAACACAAAATTGCTATTACTGACAAGTCCATACATGCCCCTAGGTAATCATAGTTTCTAAAGTAGAAATAAAATTCTTTATAATTCATACCACAAAAAATGAAAAAGAATGGCAATCCCCATCCAAGTAAATTTAGTTTGAAATCTTTTTTAGTCATTTTCTTCAAAGTATTCACCCATCTCATTATTACTTAAATCAAATTATCCCTCTTCGAAGAAGAGAGATAATTTACTACATTTTAATTAATGACGAATTGATTTGTAGACGCCATAGCCTGCACCAATGGCCCCCCCAACAATCATACCGCCAACTATACTAGAACCTCCGGATACAGGAGCACCTACCATGCCGCGAATAAGTCCTTTACCTGCTCCTGTAATAGCACCTCCTACAGCACCACCTACTGCATCACGTGCTACTGTTTTCCAGCCCCCACCGTCTATTTGTAGTAATTCTTGTTCATTTAGTTCTAAACAATTTAAGTTTTGCAACGATATACCCTCCTATATTATGTTAATATGTATACTTTATCAATCCCCAGTAATCAAATATTTTACTGAGCTTCCGATTGCTCCAAAATGAGCGCCTACAAATGCACCTGCAGGGCCAGCAATTACAGCACCTGATCCGGCCGAGAAGGCAGTACCTGTTAATAACGTTTTAGCATAACCTTTAGCCGAGTACTTACCTCCATCAATATTCATCAGTTCTTTTTCATGTAAAGCAATAAAGTTTGTATTTAGATCTTTCATGGCAGACATTTTTAAAAACCTCCCTTTAAAAAATATATCGACGTCGCAAAAAAGATTATATAGAAAATATATACAAAAATCAACATTTTATTTCGATTTTATGATCTTATATAACTGCTTTCGTCTATTTTTATAGACTTAAATACCCTCCGGGAAGTTCTCGAGATTTCATCTTTAATAAATATTTAGGGTTAAGTTTAGTTTGGATTTTTCAGGTTGCTCAATTATTATAAAGTAGTTAATCTTACATAAACTCACTATGTTTTTTCCTGATTATCTGTACAATTTTATTTACCTATATTAAATAAGAAGTGTCTAAGATTATTAAAGTAAACATATAAAAAAGAGAGGGACATCCCCTCTCTTATTTCGTTTCTTCCTTCCACTTCTCATCAATCAGCATCTTCCCAGGCCATGTGTACGCCATGATGCCGCCGTCTGCGGTGATGTCTTCTCCTGTGACGTATGAGCTGTCGTCTGAAGCGAGGAACAGCGCCACCGTCGCCATTTCCTTCGGCTGGCCGAGGCGTCCGAGCGGCGTGACCCATTTGTTGGCTTTGCGAAATTTTTCGCCCAGTTCCTGTTCTTTGGTGCCTGCTAATTTGTCAATCAGCGGCGTTTCGATCGTTCCCGGTGAGATGGAATTGACGCGGATGCCGTCTCTTGCGTAATCTATCGCCATCGCTCTTGTCAGGTTGGTGATTCCGCCTTTTGCGGCGTTGTAGCCGGAGCGGTCGAGGTCCGCGGCCCGGCCTGACATGGAGGAGGTGTTGATGATGGAGCCTCCGTTTTCGAGCATGAGCGGAATCAAGTATTTGCTGCAAAGAAACGTGCCGCGCAGGTCTACGGCGATAATGCGGTCAAACAGGTCAACGGGATATTCGTGCACCTTTCCGCCCTCCTGATCAACGCCGGCGTTATTAAACAGAATATCTATCGTTCCGCACGTCTCCTTCATTTGATCAGCAAATGCTTTCACACTATTTTCATTCGACACATCAAGGTGTATGGCATCCGCCTGTCCTCCGTTTTGTCTGATTGCTTCAACTGTTTCTTTCATTTGATCTGTATTGATGTCTCCAATTATCACACGCGCGCCTTCATTGGCAAAAACCTCTGCCGTCGCTTGTCCAATGCCTGTCGCGGCACCTGTGATCACTGCGGTTTTGTTTTCAAGTCTTCCCATGACGAGACCTCCTTTTTCTATTTGTCTTCCCGCTCTATGCAGTGATAAACATGCAGGAAAAGAACTGCCAACATATGTTAAGATGGATTGGGAAATTGTTGGGAGGTTTGTGTGTTTGAAGATACAGCATAAGAAGGAACTCAAGTTTTATTGCTTTATCACGATTCCATCGGCGTTTGTTGTGCTGACTGTCATCTCTTTTATCTTGCAGGAGATTACGTTTCCGGTGACAGCAAGCGCGTTTCTGAATGCTTCATGGCATAATCTATTGTTTCTGATACCGTTCGGTTTGTTTTTCTATCCGGTGCATATATGGATGAAGCGGGAGTTTGGCCGCTGGAATGATGCGGAAAAAAAGAGAGGGTGAGATGTTTAACCCTCTTTTTTTATTAGATGATGTAGAAAAAATAGTGAAAACGAACCCAACTAATGTTAAATTTACATATATATGCATCTATCAATCTAGTTGACAATTGTCACCGTATGTGATAAATAGATGCTGAAAAGTGTTTACATAACATAACAACAAATCAAAAAGGAGCGATCTAGAATGGCTAAAAAAGAATTTAAAGCAGAGTCCAAACGCCTGCTGGATATGATGATTAACTCCATTTATACCCAAAAAGAAATTTTTCTGCGTGAGTTAATCTCCAATTCGAGTGATGCGATTGACAAAATTTACTACAAAGCGCTGACAGACGATGCGCTTACGTTTGATAAAGACAGTTACTACATAAAGGTCACAGCTGACAAAAGCACGAGAACGTTAACGATCTCTGATACGGGAATCGGGATGACAAAGGATGAGCTTGAGCAGCATCTCGGAACAATTGCAAAAAGCGGTTCCCTTGCGTTTAAAAAGGAAAACGAGCAGAAAGACGGCCATGACATCATCGGCCAATTCGGTGTCGGATTTTACGCGGCGTTTATGGTTGCCGATGTCGTGACGGTCATCAGTAAGGCGCTCGGCAGCGAAGAGGCGTATAAATGGGAGTCTGCGGGCGCAGATGGCTATACGATTGAGCCGTGTGAAAAGGATGCTGTCGGTACAGACATTATTCTGACAATCAAAGAGAACACAGAAGATGACAGCTATGACGAGTTTTTAGAGGAATATCGTTTAAAAGCGATCATCAAAAAGTACTCCGACTTCATTCGCTACCCGATCAAAATGGATACAACCATTAATAAGCCGAAGGAAGACAGCGAAAATGAATTCGAAGAGGTGCAGGAAGAGCAGACAGTCAACAGCATGGTGCCGATCTGGAGAAAAAACAAAAGCGAGCTGACAGATGAGGACTATGAAAAGTTCTATGCTGAAAAGCATTACGGATTTGATAAACCGCTCACACATGTTCATATCAGTGTGGATGGCGCCGTTCGCTACAACGCGATTCTATTTATTCCTGAAAACATGCCGTTTGACTATTATTCCAAGGAATATGAGAAAGGCTTGGAGCTGTATTCCAATGGCGTTCTGATCATGAACAAATGCGCGGACCTGCTTCCGGACCACTTCAGCTTCGTGAAGGGGATGGTCGATTCTGAGGATCTGTCACTGAACATTTCCAGGGAAATGCTGCAGCATGACCGTCAGCTGAAGCTGATTGCGAAAAACATCAGCAAAAAAATCAAAAGCGAGCTGCAAAGCCTGCTCAAAAAAGACCGTGAGAAGTACGAGACGTTCTACAACTCATTCGGCAGACAGCTGAAATTTGGCGTGTACAATGATTTTGGCGCGAATAAGGATCAATTGAAGGATCTTTTATTATTCTACTCTTCGAAAGAGAAAAAACTGGTCAGCTTAGACGAGTACGTATCGAGAATGCCTGAGGAGCAGAAATACATTTATTACGCGACAGGTGATTCTTACGATCGCATTGAGAAACTGCCGCAAACGGAAATGGTAGCGGACAAAGGCTATGAAATTCTCTACTTCACAGAGGACATCGATGAGTTTGCGATTAAAATGCTGACATCTTATCAGGAAAAAGAATTTAAATCCGTATCAAGCGGGGATCTTGGCATAGACACGGATGAGGATCAAAAGCAGTCAGAGGAAGAGGAAAGCAAGTACAAAGATCTGTTTGAGGAAATGAAAAACATTTTGTCAGATAAAGTAAAAAACGTCAAAATCTCAAAACGACTCAAATCACATCCGGTCTGCCTTGCTGCTGACGGCGAAGTCACGATTGAGATGGAAAAAATCTTAAACGCGATGCCGGACAGCCAAAATGTACAGGCGGAAAAAGTGCTGGAAATCAACCCGAATCATGAGGTATTCCAAACACTGCAGGACGCATTTGAACAAGATAAAGAGAAGCTGAGCCTGTACACAAATCTCCTGTACAATCAGGCGCTTCTCATCGAAGGCCTGCCGATTCAGGACCCTGTGGAATTTACGAACAATATTTGCAAGGTTATGGTGTAACAGAGAAAGGAATCGTCCTGTGAGACGATTCCTTTTTTATAATGTACGCTCATTCAGCACTTGGCTCTGGCTGCTGTTCTTCTTTTTAAACCGTTGTTTCAGGCTTGCTTCAATGTCTTCCAAGCTTTTCCCTTTGGTTTCAGGAACCACGTAGAGGGCGAAGAAAAGCGATAGCAGACAGATCCCTGAAAAAATGGTAAAGACCCATGCGATGCCCATCGCGCTGAGCATCAGCGGAAAGACGAGCGACACGATCAGGTTGGTCGCTGATAGGACCAATGTTGTAAAGCCTGTTGCGGCTCCGCGTACTTTGGATGGGAAGAGCTCAGGCATCAGAACCCATACAACCGGCCCCCATGTTGCTTGGTAAAACACGATATAGACACCGAGAAAAACGACGGTCAGCCATGCTGTTGATGTAGAGAGCCCCAGTGTCAGAAGCACAGCTGCTAGTGCTGCCAGGCTCAGTGTAATGCCGACACTTCCCCAGATCAGGAGCTTTTTGCGGCCGACACGGTCAATTAAGATCATGGCGGTGATGCACATGATGACGTTGAGGACGCCGATCCCCATTGTGCCGAGTACTGATGCCGATGTGCCGAGACCGGCCTTCGTGAAAATGGTTGGCGCGTAGTAGATCACCGTGTTAATGCCGACAGCCTGCTGAAAAACGGCAAGGCCGACGCCAATGAGAAGCATAGGGCGAATCCATTTGGCTTTCAGCAAGCCGAGTGTTGTTTCTTTTTTCCCTGCTTCCGCTACTTTCATATCTGCAAGTTCCTGTTCAATATCTTCTTGGTCATGAGTGATTTTCATAATGTTTTTCGCTTCATCTTCACGCCCTCGTTTCACGAGCCATCTTGGTGATTCAGGCATAAATGCGATCCCGATTAATAAAAGCACCGCAGGCACCGCAGCCAGCCCCACCATCCAGCGCCACGCTTCAAATGGCGTGAACAGATAGTTGACGATATACGCTAATAAAATACCGGTAACCACCATTAAGTTGTTCATCGTGCCCAGTGTTCCGCGGATTTTTGTCGGCGCCATTTCCGAAAGATATACAGGCACCAGTGCCGTTGAACCGCCTACGGCCAACCCGAGAATGACCCGAGACGCAATCAGCATGCCGACTGTTTGCGAGAATGCGCAAGCGAGCGCACCAATAATGAAAATGATGGAGAGGACAAATACAACTTTTCTCCTGCCCCAGCGATCTGAGCATGTGCCGCTTAAGGCTGATCCGAAAATCGCGCCAAGAAGCAGCATACTGACGACCAATCCCTCTGTTAATGTTGTTAGAGGAATATCGTTGTTGATAAACAGTAACGCTCCAGAGATGACGCCCGTATCGTAACCGTAAAGCAGCCCCCCTAAAGCGCCGAAAAAGTAGATCATATATTTCCTTATGTCTTTTTTCACAAATGTTCCCCCTCAGTTGTTGAACCAATGAGCACCTCATATATGTTTAACAAAGTTAATAAAGGAGTACCCTTTCCCTATCTGATTTGAAACATTTGTTTTGAACATTAAAGCCAAAATGCGGGATATTGGCGATTTTTGCGCAAGTTATTGATAACGAGAGCGATGATCACGATGATGACAGATCCAATAAGTACGGGAAATACTAAATAGCTCCAAGCATACGCCCCTTGAATGACGACAATCGGATCTGCGCCGGCAGGAGGATGAGTGGTTTTAGTCAGCATCATCAAGCAAATGGCAAGTCCTGTGCCTAATGCAAAGGTCCATGGATGGGCCCCGAACACCTCAAAGACAACAATCCCTGTAAGTGCAGAAATGAAATGGCCGCCAATCACATTTCTCGGCTGTGATAATGGAGCATTCCAAGCGCTGAATACGAGCACACAGCTTGCTCCAAAAGGTGCCATTAACCATAAGCTTGAAGTATAAGCGGTCAATGAAGCAAGTGCCAATATGGTGATAAATCCTCCTATAAGCCCTGTAACAGCATCTTTGCTATTTACCTGTAAAGGTGTTTTCCCTTTTCCTTTCATTTTCAAAAAGAAGTTGTTTTCCAAATGAATCCCTCCAGTAGGTATAGAATAATAGTTATAAACTAACCTGTCAATTTAATTTTTAATGGTTAGTGTATGGTGGCAATAAAAAACCGTTCACTTGGGAACGGTTTTTTACTCATTGTTGATTTTTTTCTGATGGCGCGAGACCTTTTGTCTGTTGCCGCATATCTTCATGGAGCACCATTTTCGCCTTCCTGTTTTATCAAGAAAGAGCAAAATGCACTTTTCGTTTGCGCACCTTTTCAGCTGTTGGATTTCTTTTGTATGAATCAGCCATAACGCGTCGTAAGCGATAAGCGATAAAATGGATTGATCGAGTGTTCCATTCGGTATGCGGGCCAGTGTGTCATCTATGATTTGATAAGAAAAGGGAGCGGCGGCAATTTGATCTTGCAGGAAAGAGATGAAAGCTTGAGAGGGTTCACTGCCCTCGGCGATACGCTCAAAGTGTTTTCTCAGCTCAGCGCGAAATTGATGAATTCGTTGTAGCACGAGAGAATCATGTTCTTGGACTTGCTGTAATGTAAAAGAATGGAGAAAAGGAGCGGTTTCTCCCATTATTTCTAACCATGCCATCAGATCTTTTTCTGACTGGATGAGATCGTGCCGTTTATCATAGCTTATGATTTCAGTATTCACGAGATCGAGGGAAAGGTTTTGTGTGATAAGAGGGAATTGAGTATTTGCCAATGTAATCATTCCTTTCAACATCATTGTAAGCGCCAAAACCTTTTTCACGCAAGGATATGAATAAAAGGAGGTTTTACCGTGTTGAAAAAACAAAAGCTTGAGAAAGTGTGCAGCAGCCAATTGGCTTTTTTACCACATATCAGTATTCAGGAATTTCGCCAGCCTGAATCAGAATCATTCGTTTTTTACTTAACAGCTGAACGACCAGAGGAGAGATCAGTTGAAGAGGTCTTTAGTTTATTGATGGAGAGGGAAGAGTATGCGGAAGAAGGCTGGGAATGGAAAAGAGCAGCGGTAGAGAAAAACAGAGAGGCTGTAATCACCAAAATACTGGAACCGGTAATAGAGTATGGGGTCTTTTCAGAATTTGACAGAGCATCTGTTTTACAGCGAATTCTTGCCTATGAAAATAACGGGATTCAAATTGATGAACGGCTATTTACAAATGAAAGCAGACATGTCGTCATCTTTGATGAATGGAATTTGTTTCTGGTATTTGAATATGAAGGGACAACAGCTTATCTATTTACGTGGTTTACAACAGCATAATGAAATGATCATGTGATTTTCAAATGTGAAAAGTTAAAAAAGTTATTTTACAAATTGGGAAAAGAAAAAATGTGTAAGTATAGTCTACAAATGCTTCTCTTGTCCCTTGGGCGTCTATCCCTGATGCGAGCCTGTTTGGATTTCTCTCCGATAAAATCAAAAGCAAAAAGTGCTGATCATAGGGGCGGTGCTCTTCATATTTATCGGAAAACAGGCCGTTTCTGCACCTGCATTTCATGTGCCGAAGGGGAAATGTCATGAAAAAACCTTACACCTAATGGGGTAAGGTTTTCATTCTTATGCTGCAGGTGTAACGATTTGGTTTCTTTCTAAAATCGCTTGGGATTCTTCGTTTGCTGGACGGTATCCCTTTTCGATCAGTTCTTTTATGTAAAGCTTATTATAAATAAATGAGAAAACAATGCCGCTGACCCAGCCGCCAATTCCTAACGTAAATGAGCCAAGAACGACAGAAATAATAAACATGATCGCAGCCCATTTTAAATCACCGCGGAATAACGCAGGGAAAAACCCGAAGAAGAAAGTCGTCCAGCTAAATCCGACTTTTACTTCCTTTGTCAGTCCGCCTTCGTTTTTCAGCAAAACCTTCATCGTATTCAACCTCTTCTCTAAGATGATATCGTAAGCAGAATCAAAGAAAAATAAGACAAAAGAAAGATTGCAAAGTTCATTTTCTGCTCAACAATTCCTTTCATACTACTACTTTAGGGAAAAAGTAACTTCAAATTTTAAAAAATGAAAAAAGGATGAGATAAATCCAATTAAGTATAAAGATGGGAAATGCGATCAAGATTAATATACAAAACCCGCCTTCCTAAGTGAGAAGGCGGGTTTCCTTTTATTATGAGAACAGCTTATCAATAAACGAAATATCGTCTTGAGAAAGCGTTACGTCGGCTGTTTTGATGTTATCAATCAGCTGATCGGCACGTTTTGCTCCAGGGATTAAAATATCAATTTCCGGTCTTGCCAAATACCAAGCCAATACGATGTGAGGGATGTCCACGTTGTGTTTTTCGGCAATCGGCGCAAGCTTGTTGACCTTTCTGATATTTTCTTTAAAACGCTCGCCCTTGAAGTGTTCTTGTTCGTTTCGCAGGTCTCCTTCAGGGAACGTTGTATCTTCTGTATACTTTCCTGCCAATAATCCTGATACGAGCGGGAAGTAAGGGATAAATGAAATGTTATGCTCCTTTGTATACGGGAAAAATGTCTTTTCCGCTTCACGGTTTAACAGGTTGTATTCGCCTTGCAATACATCTACCAAGCCGTCTTTGTTTGCTTCCTTCAGCTGCTCTAAAGAGAAGTTGGATACACCGATGGAACGGATTTTTCCGGCTTGCTTCATCTCATTCAGCGCATTAACCGCTTCATCCTTCGGCGTATGTTCGTCCGGGAAGTGAATGTAGAACAGATCGATATAATCCGTGTTCAAACGCTTCAGGCTTTCATCAACTGATTTCTTAAGAAATTCTGGTGAGTTATCAAAAACAAAGTCATTTCCTTCTTTTCTGTGGGCCGCTTTCGTCGCGATGACGACATCTTCGCGATTGAACTCGCTCAGCACTTCACCAATTAGCTCTTCGGAACGGCCGATCCCGTAAATATAAGCGGTGTCTAACATGGTCACACCATTACGGATCGCCTCGCGTACCAATTCTTTCCCGGTTTCTTCATTCAGGTTCGGGTAGAGGTTATGTCCTCCGACAGCATTTGTTCCTAATCCGATAGGGAAGACCTGCAAGTCTGATTTTCCAAGCGTAGCTTTTTTCATGATCTGCCTCCTAGAATAATATGGGTGAAAGACTCTCAACACTATTGTAACCGTTAGGCCAGATGAATGCCGATTTGGTGCTCATTGCAGTACTGTGTGTACTCGTCATCTAATGGCTGAGATGTCACAATGCAATGCAGCCTGTCAAACGGCGCATACGTCAAAAGCGTTGATTTTCCGAATTTAGAATGGTCAGCCAATAAATACACTTCTCTTGCTTTTTCCGAAATCCTTTTTTTAATGTCGTACTCCAGCAGATCGGAATTGGTCAATCCGTGTGTCAGCGTCGTTCCGGTAGCGGACATAAAGGCTTTGTTGATGTTGTACTTATCAAGCATAGCCGGGTCGTCCATGCCGACAAAGGAGCGGGTTTTTCTCTTATAGTTGTTTCCGATAATGATTAAGTTGATATTCTTCAAAGCAGACGCCGCATTGATAATGTCCAAACTGTTGGTTAGAATGGTGACATTTTTGGCCGGATCAAGCGTATCGAGAATAGACTTAGTTGTCGTTCCTGAATCAATGAAGATCAAATCATGATCTTCAATAAAACGGGAAGCATAATGGGCAATTTTTGTTTTTTCATCTTGGTGCTGAATGGTGCGATTCTCAAAAGGAACTAATGCGGTTTTTTCAATAGATGTTACGCCGCCGTATACTTTTTCAATCGCACCTTTTTCTGTTAGCTTGTTGATATCTCGTCTGACTGTGTTTTTAGAGACATTGAACACCTGGCACAGCTCATCTAAGGAAACAGTGCCATGCGATAAAATGTACTCCTCCATTTCCTGAATCCGCATCAGTTTCATATTAAAAACTCCTTCTTGAATCTTTACGTAACATAAATATATAATGAAAACCAAGAGTTAATCAATAGTTGCTAAAAAAATGATAACACCGGTGTATATCTTTTGCAAGAATCGACGGGCTTCTTGTTTATCTCTTAATTAGTTAAAAGATTAATATAATAAAAATAATGAAAAAATGTAGTGTTTATGATTGACTTATGGGTATTGTGCGATTAGAATATAACCAAGAAATGACCAAGAAGTAACCTGATGTGCATGAAATGGTTGCTTATCTCAAATTGCATCGCCATTTATTTTTTTGGTTTTTTTGAAAGCGTTTAATTCTTGGCTTGCTGAAAAGTGGATATTGATATGAATCTATCTTGAACCATCCATACAAGTGTATGTGTTTACTAATGAAGGAGGCAATAAGAATGGCAGAAATCAGAAAATTAAAAAACTACATCAACGGTGAATGGGTTGAAAGCAAAACAGATCAATACGAAGACGTTGTTAATCCGGCGACGAAAGAAGTGCTGTGCCAAGTGCCGATCTCTACAAAAGAGGATATTGAGTACGCTGCGCAAAAAGCGGCTGAGGCATTTCAAACCTGGTCAAAAGTGGCGGTTCCGCGCCGTGCCAGAATTCTATTTAACTTCCAGCAGCTGCTTTCTCAGCATAAAGAAGAACTTGCTCATCTGATTACCATTGAAAATGGAAAAAACACAAAAGAAGCTCTTGGAGAAGTGGGACGCGGAATTGAAAACGTGGAATTCGCAGCTGGAGCACCTTCCCTGATGATGGGTGACTCACTTGCTTCCATCGCAACGGACGTTGAAGCGGCCAACTACCGCTACCCAATCGGAGTTGTCGGCGGAATCGCGCCATTCAACTTCCCGATGATGGTTCCTTGCTGGATGTTCCCGATGGCAATCGCACTCGGAAACACATTTATTTTAAAGCCATCTGAGCGGACTCCGCTGTTAACAGAGAAATTGGTTGAGCTTTTTGAAAAAGCGGGTCTTCCGAAAGGGGTATTCAACGTCGTATATGGTGCGCATGATGTTGTAAACGGCATCCTCGAGCATCCTGAAATTAAAGCGATTTCATTCGTAGGCTCTAAGCCGGTCGGCGAATACGTCTACAAAAAAGGTAGCGAAAACTTAAAACGCGTTCAATCTTTGACAGGAGCGAAGAACCATACGATTGTCCTGAACGATGCGAATCTCGAAGACACAATCACCAACATCATCGGAGCAGCCTTCGGTTCTGCCGGTGAACGCTGCATGGCTTGTGCGGTTGTGACGGTTGAAGAAGGAATCGCTGATGAGTTTATGGCGAAGCTGCAGGAAAAAGTGGCTGACATTAAAATCGGTAACGGCCTTGATGACGGCGTGTTCTTAGGACCGGTTATTCGCGAAGACAACAAGAAACGCACACTCAGCTATATTGAAAAAGGTTTGGAAGAAGGCGCGAGACTCGTATGTGACGGACGTGAAAATGGGTCTGACGAAGGCTACTTTGTCGGCCCGACGATCTTTGACAATGTCACGACAGAGATGACGATCTGGAAAGATGAAATTTTCGCACCGGTCTTATCTGTTATCCGCGTGAAAAACCTGAAAGAAGCGATTGAAATTGCCAATAAGTCTGAGTTTGCGAACGGTGCCTGCCTGTTCACATCCAACTCAAATGCAATCCGCTACTTCCGTGAAAACATCGATGCGGGAATGCTCGGCATCAACCTGGGTGTGCCGGCTCCAATGGCGTTCTTCCCATTCTCAGGCTGGAAGTCTTCATTCTTTGGAACGCTGCATGCGAACGGAAAAGACAGCGTCGACTTCTATACGCGTAAAAAAGTGGTTACAGCAAGATATCCGGCACCTGATTTTAACTAAACGACGAACAGCCGAACGGCGTCCATGTGCGCTGTTCGGACTCATTCTTACAATAGAAAGAGGAGGGCTTCACTATGAGTTATTTGTTGCGTAAGCCGAAGTCGAATGAAGGATCGAATGGGGTCAAACTGGTGCACGAAGTAACGAAATCCAACTCTGATCTCACCTATGTAGAGTTTAAAGTGTTAGATCTCGCTTCCGGTTCCAGCTATGCAGAAGAGTTGAAAAAACAAGAAATCTGTATTGTGGCAGTAACGGGAAAAATCACAGTGACCGATCATGAGTCGACTTTTGAGAATATCGGCACACGTGAAAGCGTATTCGAACGAAAACCGACAGACAGCGTCTATATTTCAAATGACCGTGCATTTGAGATTACAGCGGTCAGCGACGCAAGAGTGGCGCTTTGCTATTCTCCATCAGAAAAACAGCTTCCGACAAAGCTAATCAAAGCGGAAGACACCGGAATTGAGCATCGCGGGAAGTTTTCAAACAAACGCACAGTGCATAACATTCTTCCGGATTCAGACCCTTCAGCTAACAGCCTATTAGTGGTTGAAGTCTATACTGACAGCGGCAACTGGTCCAGCTACCCGCCTCATAAACATGACCAAGACAACTTGCCGGAAGAATCTTTCTTAGAAGAAACGTACTACCATGAGTTAGACCCGGGACAGGGCTTTGTGTTTCAGCGCGTATATACAGATGACCGCTCCATTGACGAGACGATGACCGTCGAAAATGAAAACGTTGTCATCGTTCCTGCTGGATACCACCCGGTAGGCGTTCCGGACGGATATACATCCTACTATTTAAATGTCATGGCAGGGCCGACGCGGAAATGGAAGTTTCATAACGACCCGGCGCATGAGTGGATTTTAGAACGCTAACAAGTGAGGAGTGGCTGTTTACGATGAAGTATACATTCAATGAAGAGAAGGCTTTTGATATTGTTGCCATTGGCCGGGCTTGTATTGATTTGAACGCAGTGGAATACAACCGTCCAATGGAAGAAACGATGACGTTTTCGAAATACGTCGGCGGTTCACCTGCGAATATCGCGATCGGCAGTGCGAAGCTAGGCTTAAAAGCGGGCTTCATCGGCAAAATTCCAGATGACCAGCATGGCAGATTCATAGAGTCCTATATGAGAAATACCGGCGTTGATACAACGCAGATGATTGTAGATCAAGATGGACACAAAGCGGGCCTTGCATTTACAGAAATCCTCAGCCCTGAGGAGTGCAGCATCTTAATGTATCGCGATGATGTGGCAGACCTCTATCTGGAGCCTTCAGAGGTAAGCGAGGCGTATATCGCAAAGGCGAAAATGCTGCTTGTTTCTGGGACAGCGCTCGCCAAAAGCCCCTCACGGGAAGCGGTGTTGAAAGCCGTTCAATATGCGAAAAAGCATCAGGTCAAAGTGGTGTTCGAACTGGATTACCGCCCATATACGTGGCAGTCAGCGGATGAAACAGCCGTTTACTATTCTTTGGTCGCCGAGCAGTCTGATATCGTCATTGGCACACGTGATGAATTTGACGCGATGGAAAATCGCACAGGCGGAAGCAATGAGGAATCCGTCAAACATTTATTTGAGCATTCAGCCGACCTCGTTGTCATTAAACACGGCGTCGAAGGTTCTTACGCATACAGCAAATCCGGCGAGGTATTCCGAGCGCAAGCGTACAAGACAAAAGTGCTGAAAACTTTTGGAGCTGGTGATTCTTATGCGTCAGCCTTCATCTATGGCCTTGTCAGCGGAAAAGATATCGAAACGGCATTGAAATACGGCAGCGCTTCAGCCTCCATTGTGGTGAGCAAGCACAGTTCGTCAGAAGCGATGCCGACTGCGGAAGAAATCGTACAGCTTATTGAAGCACAGTCATAATTGAAAAAGATCGAGTAAAGGTGGGATCGTTTGTGGGTAATAAAATTCGCTTAACAACAGCACAAGCGCTGATTAAATTCTTAAACCAGCAGTACATCCATGTAGATGGAAAGGAAGAGCCTTTCGTTGAAGGGATTTTCACGATTTTCGGTCATGGTAACGTATTAGGGATTGGCCAGGCGCTTGAGCAGGATGCAGGCCATTTGAAAGTCTATCAAGGGAAAAATGAACAAGGAATGGCGCATGCCGCAATGGCGTACAGCAAACAAATGCTGAGAAGAAAAATATATGCGGTCTCTACATCCGTCGGACCCGGAGCGGCCAACTTAGTAGCAGCGGCCGGCACTGCATTGGCAAACAATATCCCGGTTCTCTTCATTCCGGCAGATACATTTGCGACAAGACAGCCAGACCCTGTACTGCAGCAAATGGAGCAAGAATACAGTGCGGCGATTACGACAAACGATGCATTGAAACCTGTATCGAGATACTGGGACCGCATTACGCGCCCCGAGCAGCTCATGAGCAGTTTGCTGCGCGCGTTTGAAGTCATGACTGATCCGGCAAAAGCAGGACCGGCAACGATTTGTATTTCTCAGGATGTGGAAGGAGAAGCATACGACTTTGATGAAAGTTTCTTCGTCAAACGGATTCACTATATTGATCGCATGCAGCCGAGCGAGCGCGAGCTTCAAGGTGCGGCGGAGCTGATGAAAGCCAGCAAACATCCTGTGATCCTCGTCGGCGGAGGCGCGAAATATTCCGGTGCGCGCGATGAATTGGTTGCCATTTCTGAAGCGTATCACATTCCGTTAGTTGAAACGCAGGCAGGAAAGTCGACAGTTGAAGCTGATTTTGCGAACAACCTCGGCGGAATGGGCATCACAGGTACACTTGCGGCAAATAAAGCGGCCCGCCAAGCTGATTTGATTATCGGCATCGGCACAAGATATACGGATTTTGCGACATCCTCTAAGACCGCTTTTGATTTTGATAAAGCGAAGTTCCTGAACATTAATGTCAGCCGAATGCAGGCGTATAAACTCGACGCGTTCCAAGTGGTGGCGGATGCGAAAATAACGCTTGGCAAACTGAACGGCTTGCTTGAAGGCTATAAGAGTGAATTCGGCTCAACGATTAAGGAACTGAAGGACGAATGGCTCGCTGAACGCGAACGCCTCAGCAAAGTGACATTTAAACGGGAAGCGTTTGATCCGGAAATCAAACATCATTTCTCTCAAGAGATTCTAAATGAATATGCTGACGTGTTGAATACGGAACTTCCGCAAACAACGGCATTGCTAACAATCAACGAAACGATTGCTGAAGACAGCGTAATCATTTGTTCAGCGGGCTCTCTTCCAGGAGATTTACAGCGTCTGTGGCATTCAAATGTTCCGAATACGTATCACCTGGAATACGGATACTCCTGCATGGGCTATGAAGTGTCCGGGACACTTGGGCTTAAACTGGCCCATCCTGACAGAGAAGTATATTCCATTGTCGGAGATGGCAGCTTCCTGATGCTTCACTCTGAGCTGATTACAGCGATTCAGTACAACAAGAAAATTAATGTGCTGCTCTTTGATAACTCTGGTTTTGGATGTATCAACAACTTGCAAATGGACCACGGCAGCGGCAGCTACTATTGCGAGTTCCGCACAGATGACAACCAGATTTTAAATGTCGATTATGCGAAAGTTGCTGAGGGTTACGGCGCGAAAACCTATCGTGCGAACACAGTAGAAGAGTTAAAAGCGGCGTTAGAGGATGCGAAGAAACAGGACGTATCAACGTTAATAGAAATGAAGGTTCTGCCAAAAACAATGACGGACGGCTATGACAGCTGGTGGCATGTCGGCGTAGCAGAGGTGTCTGAACAAAAAAGTGTTCAGAAAGCATACGAAGCAAAAGAGAAAATGCTGGAATCTGCTAAGCAGTATTAGAGGGGAGGCATCATAGATGGGCAAAAATGAAATCCTGTGGGGCATCGCTCCCATTGGGTGGCGGAATGATGATATGCCTGAAATCGGAGCGGGAAATACTCTTCAGCATTTGTTAAGTGATATTGTCGTCGCGCGTTTTCAAGGCACGGAAGTCGGGGGATTTTTCCCCGAACCTGCCATTCTGAATAAAGAGCTGAAGCTTCGGAATTTGCGGATCGCAGGAAAATGGTTCAGCAGCTTCATCCTCCGAGACGGACTCGGAGAAACAGCAAAGGCGTTTAAAGCGTATTGTGAGTACTTACAGCAAGTAAAAGCGGATGTCGCTGTTGTCTCTGAACAAACCTACAGTGTGCAAAGCCTGGAAAAAAACGTGTTCACAGATAAACCGTACTTTAATGATGAAGAATGGGAACGGCTTTGTGAAGGGCTCGATCACCTTGGCAAAATTGCCGATCAGCATGGCTTAAAGCTCGTCTATCATCATCATCTCGGCACCGGCGTTCAAACGGCGGAAGAAGTGGACCGTCTGATGGCGGGTACAGACCCTGCGCATGTACACCTCCTCTATGATACAGGCCATGCTTATATTTCTGACGGAGACTACATGGGAATGCTTGAGAAGCATTTCGCCCGCATTAAGCATGTGCATTTTAAAGATGCCAGACTGAATGTCATGGAACAGTGCAGGCTTGAAGGGAAGTCGTTTCGGCAATCGTTTTTAAAAGGCATGTTTACGGTTCCCGGCGATGGATGCATTGATTTTAGAGAAGTATATCAGCTGCTGTTAAAGAACAATTATTCCGGATGGATTGTCGTTGAAGCTGAACAGGACCCTGATGTGGCAAACCCGCTTGAGTATGCATTGATCGCCAGAAACTATATTGATAAGCAGTTGTTGAATCTGGCTTAATGGGGACTGAATATATGGAAAACACCAAAGCCGATTCGGCCTTCAATAAACGGACAATCGCAGCAGCGTTAGCCAACTATATTGATGCCGGTTCCATTGTAGCTGGATCTGCCGGTTTATCGTTATGGGTCAGTTACCTAAAGCTATCTGATACGCAGATCGGGCTGCTCGGCGCGCTAAGCGCAAATGCAATTTCAGCCGCTGTCGGCGCTTTGTTAGGCGGGTTTCTGGCAGATAAAATCGGGCGAAAGGCTGTTTATACCAATAGCATGCTTGTTTATGCGCTAGGGATTTGTTTGGTTCTGTTCGGGTCTAATTTCCCCATGTTGTTAAGCGGTTACATGATTATTGGTTTATCAGTAGGAGCAGATATTACCGCATCATGGACGATTATTGCAGAAAATGCGCCAAAGAGAAATCGGGCCCGGCATTGCGGCGTAGCGCAAGTTGCTTGGGCCGCGGGGGCTGTGGTTGTACTGCTTCTCTCCGTACTGGTCGGTGATTTAGGCCTCCTGGGGAATAAAATCGTTTTTGCCCATCTGCTTGTCATTGCGCTGATTACGTACGTGCTGAGAATCAGGCTTCCGGAGTCAGATGCCTGGCAGCCAAAAACACAGCCGGGACATTCGCAGGCAGGGAAGCCTGCCGTACTGAACAAAACATCGTATTTTGATTTGCTTAAACCTATGTATCTAAAAAATATACTGTTTTTAATGGGTGTGTTCCTGGTTTGGAATTTAGCAGCCGGTGTAATGGGCTTCTTTATGCCATACATTTATCAGCAGGTCGGCGGTGTATCGGCCACAACGGCAAACCTTTTGCAAATGGGTTTGTTTATCTTCACAGGATTGGGGGTCGCTTTGATCTTCATGCCCTATGCCGACAAATATAGAAAAACCGTGTTTGGAATCGCTGCCTTTATGGCAGTGATCGGATGGACGCTGTTTCTGCTGCCGGTTGAAGGCCTGCCGGTTCTGCTCCTGTTTATTGTTGTCATCGGCATCAATAACGGAGCCGGGCAGCAAGCAAACTATCAGTTATGGGCCAGTGAAATCTTTCCTACGCAGTATCGTGCTTCTGCACAAGGACTGATGTTTTTCCTTGTCCGTATTTCAATAGGGATTTGGAGTCTGTTTGTCCCAATGGTTATGACCAATTTCGGCATTGGAACAATGGCTGCAATTCTTCTCGGATGTGTGACGGCCAGTATGATCATCGGGCTTCTCTTCGCGCCGAATACATCTGGCAAGTCGCTTGAACAAATTCAGGAGGAACTCTACGGATCTCCTCGGACCCAAGTAAAGCAAGGAACAGAAAGCAAAATCATGTAACTAACAGAAGGAGTGGCTGTCAATGAGTTTACGTATTGGTGTAATTGGAACTGGAGCAATCGGAAAAGAACATATTAACCGCATCACGAACAAGCTGTCCGGTGCAGAAATCGTGGCTGTAACGGATGTGAATCAAGAAGCTGCGCAAAAGGTCGTTGAGCAATACCAATTAAACGCGGCGGTTTATCCGAATGATGACAGTCTTCTTGCCGACGAAAATGTAGACGCTGTCTTAGTGACAAGCTGGGGGCCTGCTCATGAATCGAGCGTACTGAAAGCGATTAAAGCCCAAAAATATGTGTTCTGTGAAAAACCGCTCGCGACAACGGCTGAAGGATGCATGCGCATCGTCGAAGAGGAAATCAAAGTGGGCAAACGCCTTGTTCAAGTCGGCTTTATGCGCCGTTATGACAGCGGTTACGTACAGCTGAAGGAAGCGCTCGATAACCATGTCATTGGTGAGCCGCTTATGATTCACTGCGCGCACCGCAACCCAAGTGTTGCCGAAAACTACACAACGGATATGGCCGTTGTTGATACGCTTGTTCATGAAATTGATGTGCTGCACTGGCTTGTCAATGATGACTACGAGTCCGTTCAAGTCTTCTATCCGAAAAAATCGAAAAACGCGCTTCCGCATTTAAAAGATCCGCAAATTGTAGTCATTGAAACAAAAGGCGGCATCGTCATCAATGCTGAAATCTATGTGAACTGTAAATACGGCTATGACATTCAATGTGAAATCGTCGGAGAAGACGGTATCATCAAGCTTCCTGAACCATCAAGCATCAGCATGAGAAAAGAAGGCAAATTCAGCACAGATATTCTGATGGATTGGCAGAGACGCTTTGTGGCCGCGTACGATGTAGAAATCCAAGACTTCATTGATTCGATTCAAAAGAAAGGCGAGGTCAGCGGACCGACGGCGTGGGACGGCTATATTGCTGCTGTTACGACTGACGCATGTGTAAAAGCCCAGGAATCCGGACAAAAAGAAAAAGTTGATTTGAAGGAAAAACCTGAATTCTATCAATCTTATACAACAGTTGAAAACTAAAAAATAGAGGAGTGAAAATATGAAATTAGCATTGGATCCATCGATGTATCGTGATGATTTAACGTTGGAGGAAATGGTTTATAAAACAGCGGAGCTTGGCTATGAATATATTGAGCTATCGCCGCGCGAGGATTTTTGTCCATTCTATAAATATCCGAAAGTCGATTCAGCAAAGATTAAACAATTAAAGCGGCTTTTAAAGGATACAGGTGTTAAGCTTTCATCGCTCCTCCCTCTTTACCACTGGGCGGGTCCTGATGAAGACCGCCGCCAGGCTGCGGTGCGCAATTGGAAAAGGGCGATCGAAATTGCGGTTGAACTTGAAGTGGATTTGATGAACAGTGAATTCAGCGGTTCAAAATATGATCCTTTAACAAGTGAAGAAAAATTTATCAAATCCATGGATGAGCTTCTGCCAGTCTTTGAAAAAGAAGGCGTTAAACTGAATCTTCAAGCCCATCCATACGATTTTATCGAAACGCACAAAGGTGCGATGGATATGATCCGCGCGCTTGACAAGGATTGGATCAATCTTGTCTATTCAACTGCGCATACCTTCTTCTATGATGACGGCAAAGGCGACATCGAGACAATGTTTGACGAAGCCGGCGACCGCCTCACACATGTTTTATTTGCGGATACCTATAATCATAAAGCGGCTCATGGCCTGCGCTATATCGTCAATCCGCCTGACGCGAAAGTAACCGTTCACCAGCATTTGGACATTGGCCAAGGTGAGGTTGATTTTGAAACGATTTTCAGAAAGCTGAGAGAGATGAAGTTCGACGGAATTGCGACGAATGCCGTTTTTGCTTGGGTAGACGAAAGAGCGGATGAATCAAGCCGATTTATGCTTCGGAAAATGAAAGAAGAATTAGGTCTGGCATAAGCTGAGCATGGAGTTCGGCGGGATATGGCGAATAGCCATCCTGCCGAACTCCCTTCATATCTAATACGCAGATGGGGGAGTCTGACATGAAACTTTGCTTTAATGAAGCAACAACATTGGAAAACTCAAATCTTAAAAAGGATTTAGAACTATGCGAAAAGCACGGCTATGATTATATTGAAATCCGCACAATGGATAAGCTGCCGGAGTACTTAAAAGACCATTCTTTGGATGATCTTGCGGAATATTTTCAAACCCATCACATCAAGCCGCTTGCCTTAAATGCACTCGTGTTCTTCAACAACCGTGATGAAAAGGGCCACAATGAGATCATCGCTGAATTTAAAGGCATGATGGAAACGTGCAAAACCCTCGGTGTGAAATATGTCGTGGCCGTCCCGCTTGTGACTGAGCAGAAGATTGTAAAAGAAGAGATCAAAAAGAGCAGTGTAGAGGTGCTGACTGAGCTTTCAGATATCGCGGAGCCGTACGGCGTAAAAATCGCGCTTGAATTTGTAGGCCACCCGCAATGTACGGTCAATACGTTTGAACAGGCGTACGACATCGTAAACACAGTCGACCGTGACAATGTCGGGCTTGTCCTTGACAGTTTCCACTTCCATGCGATGGGTTCAAATATTGAAAGCTTAAAGCAGGCGGACGGAAAGAAAATTTTCATCTACCACATCGACGATACCGAAGATTTCCCAATCGGCTTTTTAACGGATGAGGATCGTGTGTGGCCTGGCCAAGGGGCGATTGACTTAAATGCCCATTTATCAGCCCTCAAAGAAATCGGTTTCTCTGATGTTGTATCGGTTGAGCTTTTCCGGCCTGAATACTATAAGCTGAGTGCCGAGGAAGCCATTCAAACAGCGAAAAAAACAACGGTTGATGTTGTTTCAAAATACTTCAACATGTAATGGATAAAGGAGGGGTGAACATGGCTTTTGTATCGATGAAAGAGCTTCTTGAAGATGCAAAACGGGAGCATTACGCAATCGGCCAGTTTAATATTAATGGCCTGCAGTGGACAAAAGCGATTTTGCGGGCTGCGGAGGAAGAACAGTCTCCTGTCATCGCGGCGGCATCAGATCGGCTGATCGACTACTTGGGCGGATTCAAAACCGTAGCCGCGATGGTCAATGCGCTGATGGAAGAATTGTCAATCACCGTTCCCGTTGTCCTTCACCTTGATCACGGCAGCAGCGTGGAGCGCTGCAAACAAGCCATTGACGCAGGGTTTAGCTCGGTCATGATTGACGGATCACATTCACCGATTGATCAGAATATCGCCATGACGAAAGAGGTAGCAGACTATGCCAAGCTTCACGGTGTGTCAGTGGAGGCTGAAGTCGGTACGGTAGGCGGCATGGAGGACGGTCTTGTGGGCGGTGTAAAATACGCTGATCTTCATGAGTGCCAGCGTCTCGCGGAAGAAACCAATATTGATGCCCTGGCGGCTGCGCTTGGATCAGTCCATGGAAAGTATCAAGGTGAACCTAAGCTCGGATTCAAAGAGATGGAGGAAATCGCTAAGGTCACGAATATTCCGCTTGTTCTTCACGGCGCATCGGGAATTCCGGCTGATCAAATCGCAAGAACCATCCAGCTTGGCCACGCGAAGATCAACATCAATACAGAATGTATGGTGGCATGGGCAGAAAAAACGCGCGTCATGTTTGAAGAAAATCGAGACTTATACGAACCCCGCGCCTATATGACGCCGGGAATTGACGCGGTAAAAGAAACAGTGAAAAGCAAAATGAAAGAATTCGGCTCAGCGGGAAAAGCCGCTAGACAGCAAGTTAGCTGAAGAAAAAGCACTCACGTCATCGTGAGTGCTTTTGTCATGCCATTTATTTTTGGTTTTCTTTCTCGCGCTTAACCAGCATATCAGCAATCAAATCAACCTGTTTGCTGACGGAAATCGGATCGTATGGGTAGAATGTGTCAAAGTCATTGATAAACACGCGGTTATGTTTGACGGCGTCGAGGTTTTTCCAGATAGCGGATTCCTTCAGCTTGTCGAGTGTTTTGCTTTCGCCTTTCGGATTGTAGTCCGTAATGAACATATAATCTGCGGCATACTCAGGAATGACCTCTTGAGAGAGCTGTTTCATCTCTCCTTTTTTGATGACATCTTGTTCAATTTTTTCAGGCGCTTTTAACCCAAGCGCGTTGTATACAGCTTGGCCGCCGCGTCCGCCATTGTCATTGAACACCCAGAATTCGTCCTTGTCCGTGTTTTCATAAATACCGAAAGTCGCATCTTTGTCGATGATGCCGGCCATTTTCTTTTTGGCTGCTTCCGCTTTTTTGTTAAAGTCAGCCATAAAGGATGTTGCTTCGTCTTTCGCTCCGGCGATATCCCCGAACATGCTGACTGTGTCTTCTATGTTTTTCGCTGTGTTATAAGGAACGACAACAGTTGGCGCGATTTTTTTTAATTGATCGACATTTTCTTCATTCATGACAACAATTAAGTCAGGCTGAAGCTCCGTCACTTTTTCGACGCTGATCGGATCACCGACATCCTCCACATCTTTCAGCTTTGATTTTAAAAACGGATTATCAAATGACCATGAACCCGAGCCAACCACATTCGCCCCGACAGACAGCAATTCTCCAGCATAAAAATCAGTGACGATGCGTTTCGGATGTGCAGGGATTTTGACGTCTCCTTTTGTGGATTTGTATGTTCTCATTTCTGTTTTATCGGAAGCTGAATCACCTGAGCTTCCTTTCGAAGCCGTGCTGCTGCATGCGCTGATAAATATAAGAAGCAGCACCAGCATGCCCACGAGCAATGTGTTCTTTTTCATCAAGAATCCCCCAATATGTATTTTAATTAATCAGTAATGATTATCATTATCAATTAATAATATAGCAGGAAACCTGTGCTCCGTCTATCACTATTTTAAAGGGAAAAAATTTCTCGTTAACAGGTGACGCGGTATGCTTAATCTATTATTATAGGTAAATAGGAGGAGAAAAATATGGAAATTACAAAAAGAGGTGCCGCTTGGGAATGGCGGCATAGCTGGTGGATGCTGTTTATTTTCATGCCTTTTGCTATCACCAGTTTTTTTGCCTTTTTATTAATTGGCATCAAGGTTAGAAATAAAAAGTGGATCATGTATGGAATTATTTATTTTTTCGTATTTGCGTTTGGTTTTGTGCTGCCCGATTTACCAGGAATTTTTATTGTGCTCCCGTTATGGGCTGTGACGATTATTCATGGTTTTAAGGTGCGTCCGCTGTATCTGATTCAGCTGGATGTCTACAAAGACAATGTGGAGGCACGGACCTTTGCTGAGGCAAGAAGTGAAGCCGAAAGCAGATTTCATGCACCGAAACAATCGATTCAAGATATACATATTCGCAAAGAACGGTAAGAAGCGGGTCTTTTATGAAGGCCCGCTTTCTCTTGTTGCGCAGAACCGATGAAAGCATTATGATGGGGGCATCAAAAAATGATGGCTCTGAAACGGCCTTATCCTTTTGGAGGATGGATTGCATGAATAAAATCATGATTGTGGAAGATAGCGAAGACATTCGGTCATTATTACAAAATTATTTAGAGAAGTACGGATATAATACGGTGGTTATCAATGATTTCACAGCTGTATTGGATAAGTTCTTGCGGGAAAAGCCCGATGTGGTGCTGCTTGATATCAACTTGCCGGCATATGACGGATATTATTGGTGCCGGCAAATCCGCCAGCATTCGACCAGCCCGATCATCTTTATTTCTGCCAGAAGCGGCGAAATGGATCAGGTGATGGCGATTGAAAACGGCGGCGATGATTATATTGAAAAGCCCTTTTCTTATGATATTGTGCTCGCGAAAATCAAAAGCCAAATTCGCAGGGCGTATGGAGAGTATGCGGTAAAGCAGGGAGAAAGAATCGTGGAATTCGAGAGTGTGCAGCTGTATGTAGAGCGATTTGAACTGCGTTATCAAGAACAAAAGTGCGAGCTCTCAAAGAAAGAAAGCAAGCTTCTTGAGGTGTTGCTGGAACGCGGAGAAAAGGTAACGGGAAGAGACCGGTTAATGGAAAAAACGTGGGATACTGATCTGTTTGTTGATGACAATACGCTGAATGTATATATCACCCGTTTGCGCAAAAAGCTTCGTGACTTAGAGGTGCCTTTTTCGATCGAATCTGTCCGCGGTGAAGGATATCAGTTGAGGCCGCTGTCATGAAACTGTTTTTACGGGCTCATGTACTCTTAATATTGCTTTTTCTGATTCAAGGCATTTTTGTTTTTACGTACTATTGGTTTGCAGGTCAGCGTTCCCTTGCCCATTTATTCTATATACTCGGCGTGCAGCTGCTGTTGTTAGCGGTGTATTTGATCTATCGCTGGTATCAAGACCGCGGTGTTTATCAGTGGATCAGCTCTCATCAGGAGGATGCGGAAGTGCCTGATTTAGGTTCTTCTTTGTTTTGTTCTGAGCTTTATGAAAAACAGATGGAACTGAACCGCCTCCACAATCAAAAGCTTCAAGAAAAAGAAGCCAAACTGGAAGATAGGGTAACCTATATGAACCAGTGGGTGCACCAAGTGAAGACACCGCTTTCTGTTATTAATTTAATCATTCAGGAAGAGGACGAACCCATTTTTGGGCAAATCAAAAAAGAAGTCCGGCAGATTGAATATGGATTGGAAACATTGCTATATTCCTCGAGGCTCGACCTGTTTGAGAGAGATTTCAAAATAGAAGCAGTCTCTTTATCCGAGATTCTCCAAACCGTTATTCAAAGCTATAAACGGTATTTTATTGAGCATCGTGTATATCCGAAAACAAATATTCTCACTGACGATACGATTTATACAGACCCAAAATGGCTGAAATTTGCGATTGGGCAGGTAGTGACAAACGCGGTGAAGTATTCCGCGGGAATGAGTGACCGGATTGAGCTGACGATATTTCAGCATGAGGTTAAAACGGTGTTAGAAGTAAGAGATTATGGTGTGGGGATTCCCTCACAGGATATAAAGCGTGTGTTTGATCCCTATTACACAGGTGAAAACGGCCGGCGTTTCCAAGAATCAACCGGGATAGGCCTTCATCTGGTGAAAGAAATTACGAAAAAACTGAATCATGAAGTAGAGATCAGCTCTTCTTCGGGAAAAGGTACAGCGGTACAATTTTTATTTCTTACAAAAGTGTAAGGAGGCATTAAGAAAACCGCATAGCACACTGCCATCCCTCTTGATAAGATTTGTTTACCAGCTTATCAGGGGGGATTTTTTATGAGGTTCTTCGCACACATGATAAGCCGGTTTCTGATGAAGAATAACGATAAGGAGGATTCTCATGGCGAATATGCTCGAGGTCAAACATTTAAATAAAACTTACAAAGGACAAGTGTCTCACCAGGCGTTAAAACAAATCTCTTTTTCAGTAGAAGAAGGGGAATTCACGGCTGTAATGGGCCCGTCGGGTTCCGGTAAAACAACGCTTTTGAATATCATCTCAACAATAGATCGTCCTGATTCCGGAGATGTCTTGATCAAAGGAGACAACCCTCACAATCTGAAAAGAACAAGGCTGGCACAATTCAGGCGCAAACAGCTTGGTTTCGTGTTTCAGGACTTTAACCTGCTTGATACACTGACGATTGGCGAAAATATCATGCTGCCGTTAACACTCGAAAAAGAATCTCCTTCTGTCATGGAAAAAAAGCTGTATGCCATCGCAGAAAAGCTTGGAATAGAGAATCTTTTACAAAAGCGTCCGTTTGAGGTCTCAGGCGGACAGCGCCAGCGGGCGGCCATTGCGAGAGCAGTGATTCATAAACCTTCACTGATTCTGGCTGATGAACCGACGGGAAACCTCGACTCTAAAGCTTCCAAGGATGTTATGGAAACCATGCAAAGCCTGAACCAGAACGATCAGATTACAGCATTGATGGTCACCCATGATCCTGTGGCGGCAAGCTATTGCCAGCGTGTGATTTTTATTAAAGACGGAACACTGTTTAACGAAATTTACCGCGGGGATAACCGCCAGGTGTTTTATGATCAAATCTTGGATGTACTTTCTATGCTGGGGGGAAACGCAAATGACCTTTCTTCAGTTCGCTTATAAAAATGTTACACGAAACAAACGGTCGTATTTGGCGTTTTTTTTGAGCAGTGCTTTTTCTGTATTGATTTTCTTTACTTTCGCTATGTTTATTTTTCATCCTGCTCTTAAGGAAGGATACTTGAATAACATTGCGAGGCAAGGATTAACAGCAGCGGAGTGGATGATTTTTATTTTTTCAATTTTATTTGTTCTATATTCCGTTAATGCTTTTTTGAAATCCAGAAACAAAGAGTTTGGCATTCTGCTGATTCAGGGGATTACGCCCGCCCAGCTGCGGGTGCTGGTGACAGCTGAAAACATGATGATCGGCGCCTTTTCAATTGTTGCCGGGATCATCGGCGGACTGATTTTTTCAAAAACATTTTTTACAATCGGTGCTTATATTTTAGAAATGGACGCTTTACCCCTGTATATGCCTTGGAAGGCGTTGGGGATTACGATTTGCGGATTTATGCTCTTATTTTTCCTATTATCGCAGTTTACGCTCTTTTTTATTAAATCCAAAACCGTTATTTTGCTGATCAAAGGCGCGGAAAACATGAAACCTGAGCCGAAGCCGTCTATCCTTCTGTCGATTTTCGGCGTGGCATGCCTTGTGATGGGCTACGGAATGGTCTTAAAAGAGAATGTTCACTCCTATATGCCTTTTCTGATTTTGATCTTAACCATTGTCGGAACGTATTTTTTCTTCAGCCAGAGCAGTATTTGGATATTGCGGGCCGTGAAGAAGTGGAAGAGCTTTTATTTGCGCGGGAAAAATGTCATTTGGATTTCTGATTTAGTCTATCGCTTAAAGGATAACGCCCGCCTGTTTTTTATCGTCAGTATTATTTCAGCAGTGGCATTTACAGCAACAGGGGTGCTGGCAGTTTACAAATCAACTGTCGGGGCAATGGATTCAGCCTATGAAATGGAGTACTTATCCTTTGAAGGCAATCCGAAAGAAAAACAGCACCTGCAAGATATTGAACATGAACTGAAGCAGAACCATTTCTCATTTACTCGTTATGATATGCAGGTTTCATACGTGCGCTATAAGCGGGGAGATGAAGTGCCGCCTGTTATCTTAATGAATCAGAAAACATTTCAAAAGCACTTTAGTATCAGCCTGAATGATCTGAAAAACGGTGAAAGCATCTATTTTCCAAGCACCTATGAGATCAATGATAAATCAGAATTTCCGAAACAATTAGATCTGGTGAACAAGAAAAATGAGCTGGCAAATCAGAAGCTCGAAGTGAAAGAAACAAAAAAACCGCTGATTTCTGTAAACAGCGTTCTTGTCGTAAATGAAACAACCTACAAAAAGCTTCATAAGCTTGGAGAAAGCACGAAGCTCATTGGTTACAAATTTAAGAATTGGAAAGACAGTTTAGGCATCAGCCAATCACTTACAAATAAATTGTATGGTGATTATTCTGACGTTCACTTTCAATTTGATGCGAAGGCCAGCACACACTATATGACAGTGCAACTGCCAAGCTTAAGCTTATTTATCGGGCTCTTCATTGCCATTGTCTTCTTTACCGCGGCCGGAAGCTTTTTATACTTCCGCTTGTTCACAGATTTAGAGGAAGATCAGAAGCGCTACCGTTCATTAGCGAAGATTGGATTTAGTGAAGAAGAAATGTCACAAAGCGTAACCATTCAATTAGCGATCTTGTTCTTCTTTCCCTTTGCGATGGCTGTTCTTCATACGGTTTTTGCCATTAGAGCTGGCGACTTTGTCAACGTAACCAAACCATTGCTGCTGACAATCGGAGGATTTTTAGCTTTTCAGCTGCTGTTCTTCTTGATTGTGCGGTTTAGCTACTTGAAAAAAATAAAAAGCGATTTAACGATGAAATAAAGGATGGTAAAGATGAAAAAATCTTTTCAATTATTGTGGGGGCAGGGGCTATCGCAGCGATTTGAGGAATTCTCTTCATTCATAACGAGATAACTGACAGAATCAACCCGCTTGTTCCCAGACAGGATATGTATGTCCAGATGAATCGAGATGGCCAGCATCTTAAATCAGGCGGCACTAAATATACACTAGACGGCTGCAATAAGTCCGGTGAAAAGAGCGAAGTAACGTTCCTGGCAAGCGGTGATTTGCGGAAGAATGCCTATTTAAAAGTCAACACAAAAGGCAAATATGTAGAGACCTGGGAAGAAGTGCAATATAAAGATTTGCCCAAAAACGTCCAATCACAATTAAAACAATAGAGAAGCAAGCGGCATAGGGGGAGCTATGCCGCTTGCTTTTATATATTACTGCTGGTAGGAATGCTGCTGGAATGGCGTGTTTTGTCCGAATGGAAGTGCTGATACATTCGAATTCATGCCGCTGGATTGCCCAGTGAGTTCCTGCTGCATTTGGTTGCACATGTTGACAACCTGCTGGCATTTTTGAATCGCCATGTCATGTCCGTGCAGTGCTTGCTGAATGGTATGTGCAGCTTGTTGTTCGTGGTTTAGTATCTGCTGCAGCATTTGGATGTTCTGCTGCTCCTGATGAAGCATTTGGCGATATTGCTGGCTGCTTTGCTGTGTTTGCTGAATGAGCTGCTGAGCAGTCTGGCGGGCTTGGTTCAGCTGCTGCAAGCCGTGTTGTGTATTATGCATGAGTGATCCCTCCATGTGATCGATTGACGTGAGTCGGTATTATCATGCAACCTGAATGAAAAGAAATTCCGCAAACGAGAAACTACAATTATTTTCCTCAACTTCTCTTTCTTTGAATGCAGCCGGTAAAGATTGTATACTTGCACAAACCCTTTTTATGTAAATGCTCCGCTTTTCATACCATAAGGAGTGCGGAAAACGGAACCCTGAAATGGGGAATCGTATTCCGCTTTTTTCTTTGCCCGCTTCAAAAACCGCCTTCACCTGCGGTAAATGGGATATTCAGCCTGTTTTCTACTGTGCGGAGGCGCTGATTGAGCCGATTTAAGCGGCGGGTATGGCGTTCAACAGCTTGGCTTAACTGATTGACCTGTTCGGCCATCCGTGCAATTTCCCGATTTTGGCGGCGGTCTTCATTTGTAAGGCGTGTTAACTCTCTTGTTTGTTGTTCATTTTGCCGTTCAAGTACTGCAATTCTTCTTTCTAATGCTGGCGGCTGTCTGTTCATCTGGTCGAGCTCATAATAATCCTGCTGCGGATAAGGATTGTATTCATATTGGCTATAGTAAGGCGGCTGCGGACTGTAATATTGATAAGGGTCCATGTGATCAATCTCCTTAAAAAATGTAAAATATGGGTGAATTCTTTATAACTTATGTAGTCATTGGCACAGTGCCACGGCATTCGCCCAAAAAGGAGAGAAAGGACGGAGATCGCGATGAGAAAAAACTGTGCCATGTTACTCTTAACGGCTGTATGTTCATGATAGCGGGCTGCCAACAGCAACGCCGTTTTATGATGGAACGTGGGATGAGGGGATGACCCCGGGACCCATGGACGGCGTGAGGTCAGCAGCAGTTACATTTACCAAAGACGAGGTAGCAGAGACGGAAGTGATTAAAGGGAGAGGTGCAGCTGTTTTAAGGCATACAAGATCATGTCCCAGAGCACTGACGGGTCCATTGAGATTCAGTATCTTGGCTCCTATTATCCGCTCAAAAGCACGCTGAAAAGAGGTGAAAACGGGACGTTGATATGAGAGCAAAATGGCCAGACAAAAACGATGACAAGAATCGAATCAAAGACCGGCAAGGAGGAGACATATGAGAAATAAAAAAGCTGAAAGCCTTGTGCTAACAGGACTTATTTTACATATCATTCAGTGGATTTTTATGTTTTGGGCTTTTCTCAAGATTAAACATTTATTTAGTGACTATACGATTTATAACCCTAATGTCATCAGCGGATCTATGCAGTCCTTATCGTTTATCCAAATGATGCGCGCTATGATCTACTCGGGGGCATTCGTGAATTATATTTTGTTTTTTGGGCTTGTATTGCTTATTTATTGTGTAGTGCTTCACGCCATCCTGATTGTTATGGAAATGGCCGCTTACGTTATGATCAGACGGAACCCTGCATCATCAGGGGCAGTCTTTTTGACGGCGGCAGGTGTGAAGCTAGCCATCTTGAATATAACCGGCATTCCTTTTTTAGCTGCCGGCTTCCTGCTGATGAAACAGGAAAAAGCAGAAAATGGCGGCATGGAGACAGAAAGAAAGCGGAAACCGCGCACGCGTATGCGAAGACAAGGCGGCGTCAAAATAGAATCAGGAGAAAATCATCTCTTCCAGTTGAATATCAAAAAGAAAAAACGATATGATGGGACTATAGCCTGAAAACGACATGAAGGAGATGCAGGATGTACAAACTAATTGCAATTGATATGGACGGAACACTTTTAAATGATCACCATGAAGTAACAGAGGAGGTCCGCAACGCGCTTCACGCGGCAAAAGCGGAAGGCGTCAAAATTGTGCTTTGCACCGGCCGGCCTATCGGGGGAGTGCGGAGATATTTAGATGAACTGAATTTAATTGAAGAAGGCGACTATGTCATCGCGTACAACGGAGCGCTTGTTCAAAATACGCATACAAATGAAGTGGTCACGGAGCTGTCTCTCGGATATGATGATTTAACTTCATTATATGACCTGAGCTTAGAGCTGAAGACGCCGATGCATTACTTTGACTCATCTAATCTGTATACGCCTAACCGGGATATCAGTGAATTTACCGTATACGAATCCTATGTGACACAAGTGCCGCTTCATTACCGCAAAGTTGACGAAATGCCAAAAGACATCCTCATCCCGAAAGTGATGTTTATTGATAAACCGGAGAACTTAAGCCGCGTCATTACATCAATTCCAGAAGACGTGAGAGAAAAATATACGATGGTCAGAAGCGCGCCTTTCTTTTATGAAATTCTGCATCCTGAAGCCAGCAAAGGAAATGCCGTACGCCAGCTGGCGCAGCTGCTTGACATTGAACAGGCGGAAGTCATGAGCATAGGTGACAACGGGAACGACCTGACAATGATTGAATGGGCGGGCTGCGGCGTTGCCATGGCAAACGCCATTCCAGAAGTATTGGAGGCCGCAAACTTTCAAACACGCTCCAATAATGAACATGGGGTTGCGCATGCGATTCACGAGCTTGTTTTGGCGAAATAATGAAGTCCAGCCTTTTAGGAGGCTGGATTTTTTGTTATGGCGGCTTTATTGTGCCTGTCCGGTCTGTAATTGTAGAATGGACGCTAACATTTCTTTTCCTGCTGCCCCGTCGATATTTAGAACGTCAGCGATTGATCATGAACCTGTATAATTTCTGATTGGCTCTGCTGCTGAAGAGGACTTGTAGAAATAAAAAGGAATCAATCGCCATAAACATCAGCATCGTACATTTTTTTTGAGGAACGAATCTTCTTGTTCATTGTTTTGATGTCATGCTAATCTTTTGACGAATCTAGTTGACTTTCGTTATGCTGATAAAACAACTCGTTCACAAAATGTATGATTTTAGCCTGAATTGAAAGGGGACTGAATCAGATGTGCACAAGTCTTACATTGGAAACTGCTGACCGGAATCATTTATTAGCGAGAACAATGGATTTTGCATTTCAGCTGGGGACGGAGGTCATTCTCTATCCGCGCCGTTACAGCTGGACGAGTGAAGCTGACGGAAAGGTGCATCAAACGCAATACGCGTTTATCGGTATGGGGAGAAAACTTGGAAATGTATTATTTGCCGACGGTGTTAATGAAAGCGGTTTATCTTGTGCGGCGCTTTATTTTATGGGATATGCGGAGTACGAAAAAACGATACGGGGAGACGGCGTTCATATTGCCCCGCATGAGTTTGTAACATGGGTGCTGTCAGTCTGTAAGTCTTTGGAAGACGTAAAAGAAAAGATCCAATCTTTAACGATTGTAGAGAAGAAATTAGAGCTATTGGATACAGTTTTACCGCTACACTGGATATTGTCAGACCGGACGGGACGCAGCCTGACGATAGAACCGAGAACAGAAGGCATCAAAATCTATGACAATCAACCAGGTGTCATGACGAACAGTCCCGACTTTTTATGGCATGTGACCAATCTTCGGCAATATATAGGAATAAGGCCGAAACAATTCGAGAGCAAGGAGATGGCCGGCTTGATGCTGTCCGCTTTTGGCGAAGGCTCGGGCACTGTAGGTCTGCCGGGAGATTATACACCGCCTTCACGGTTTGTCAGAGCTGTTTTTCTGAAAGAACATCTAGAGCCGGCGGCAGATGAAACAAGAGGTGTATCAGCAGCTTTTCAGCTTTTGTCAAACATGGCAATACCCAAGGGTGCTGTGATAACGGAAGATGACGAAATTGATTATACGCAATATACTTCTGTGATGTGCAGCGACACGGGAAACTACTACTTTCACCACTACGATAATCGGCAAATCCAAAAAGTAAGTTTATTTCATGAAGACCTTGACCGTTTTGAGCCTAAAGTGTTTTCTGCTAAAGCAGAAGAAAATATTCTAGAGCTTAATTAAGATTCAATCAGCTGATGCCGTTACGAATCCGGGGTCAGCTTATTTTTTTGTGCAATTTCACAGCTTCTGAATGATTGGCAAAACAAAATGGACATTAGTGGTTCCGCATAAGCACGGCACATCATAACAGCCGTTGAGAAAGCCGATATCAAAGAATTTTTAGCGCATATTGATTAAGATTCAGCTCTATTAGGTGATTTCAGATGATATGATGAAACCAATCATACGTTTAAAAAAGGAGAAACCCCTGATGGTGAACGATGCGGTTGTATTCATTTTGGCTGTCTTTTTACTAGGGGGAGCCGCGGATTATTGTTTGGGAAACAGATGGGGGCTTGGCGAGCGGTTTGCCGACGGCTTCAAGGCCATGGGTCCGCTGGCGCTGTCGATGATCGGAATTGTGTCGCTGGCACCCGTGTTGGCAGCAATCCTCATTCCCATCGTATCTCCGGTTTATACAGCGATTGGAGCTGATCCCTCATCCTTTGCGAACACCATCTTGGCCATTGATATGGGTGGATACGCGCTCGCTGGAGAAATGGCCAAAGATCCAGATGCCGGACTGTTTTCATGGGTGTTTTTAGGAACGATGATGGGACCGGCAATCGTCTTCACGATTCCCGTCGCTCTTGGCATCATCGAAAAAGAGGATCACCCGTATTTTGCGAAAGGCATATTAATCGGGCTGTGTACAGTACCGATCGGGTGCTTAACCGGCGGGTTATACGCAGGTTTTGACACCATTATGATAGGTAAAAACCTTCTGATTCCGAGTCTTTTTTCTGCTGTGATCGCTTTTGGATTGTGGCGGTATACCGACAACATCATTCGATTATTTCATCTCTTCGGAAAGGCTGTCAGTATGGTTGCGATTATCGGGCTCGCAGCTGTTTCCGTTGAAACGATGACCGGCATTGTGCTGATTCCGGGAATGGAAAGCGTTGAAACAGGAATACAAACGACTGGCACCATCGCCATTGCCTTGGCAGGGGCTTTTCCGATGACGGCCTTTATCACAAAAGCCTTTAAAAAGCCGCTTCAGGCAGTGGGGAGATGTTTTCATTTAGATGAGAAAGCAACAGCAGGCTTGGTGACCTCTTTGGCTCATCATATTCCGATGCTGGCCTCATTAAAAGATATGACGCCGAGAGGAAAGGTCATCAATGTCGCGTTTGCGGTTAGCGCAGCCTTTGTGCTTGGCAGCCATCTCGGTTTTGTGGCGGGAATGAAAAAAGAAATGGCGGCGGCCATGATCATTGGAAAATTAGCTGGGGGAATCACAGCTGCGGCAGCGGCTGCCTGGATGACGCCTGCACAATCAGCTGATCAGCAAAAACATGCGTCAGCCGGCTATAGCTGAGGCAGAAGCTGTTTCAACTTTGTCCAATCGGGAATGTTACAGTAAGGATTCTGTGAAAGAGGGTTGGACACATGGCCGTGAAAGACGAGTGCATGTCAAAAATCAAACAGGAAACCAAGCCTTGGATTAAGCGATTCGGGAGGCTTGGTTATTTTGCATTCGGCGGCGTTTTTATCCTGCTCGGGATCTTAGCATGTATGACGGCAGCCGGGGCGGGCGGCGCGAAAGATTCGAGCGGAGCGTTTCAAACGCTATCACGCATGCCGTATGGATCAATCTTGCTTTTGCTCATTGGCGTCGGTCTCATCGGCTATGTGATATGGATGGTGCTGAGCGCGCTCAAGGACACAGAGGGCTACGGAACAAGCAAGCGAGGCCTGTCACGGAGAACGGGAAACTTTTTCAGCGCCGCCGTTTACGCATCCATTGCTTGGAAAGCCTTGCGATTTGTGTTTGACCAAGGGGACGGCAGCACGTCGGAAAAGACGTGGTCCGCTTATGTATTGGCACAGCCGTTCGGTCAATGGCTTACAGGGCTTACGGGTGGAGGATTTATTCTATTTGCGATTGTACAATTTGTGAAGGGTGTACGGGCTGCTTTTATGAAAGAGTTCGACACGTCAAAAATGGACAAACACATGATATGTATTGCGAAAAACACCGGACGCGCAGGCCATATCGCCCGGGCCATTATTTTCTCAGCTATCGGTTATTTCCTCATTAAGACAGCCATGACCGCTGACCCTGACGACACAAGAGGCTTTGACGGCGCGCTCGCCGAACTCGCGCAGCAGCCGCATGGCAAAATGATTTTATGTATTTTAGCGTTCGGGCTGATCTTATACGGAATGTACGCCATTATGAAAGGCATTTATCAGCATATGGCATGGGAGAAGTGAGCTCTGGGCAGATCCGCGTCCAGCGCGTTTTTCAGTTTCTTAGAAATCAGGTGGATGAAAGCTGGCGTCAGCTGTAGCTATCGCAGCTGCTTGGAATTGAACAGGAGGAAGTCATGTACATAGGCGACAACGGAAACGACCTGACAATGATTGAATGGGGGGGCTGCGGCGTTGCCATGGCAAACGCTATTCTGGAAGTAAGGGAGATTGCCATTTTGAAACAAAATCAAATACAAAACACGGCGTGGCGCATGCGATTCAGGAGCTTGTGCTGAAAAAATAGGCACCCCATAAAAGGGTGCTTTTTTGAAAAGAAAGTTAAAATCCTAATTCCGAAATATTGTAGTTACATTAGCCGAGAGGACAGTTAAAATATTAAAGTTGATTTCAGAAATGATGAGGATTAAATCCTTTAAAGTTTGAAATGATTTTTCTTAGCTCAGTACTTTTAATCAATAGAATCCCCTATGATGTCTTTTTTGTTAAGATATATAATGGAAGTAATTATACATATAAGAATAATTATCACTTGTACCAACAAGGTGATCATAATAGAGGCAAAAACATTTTGGTGAAATAGGGGCTGTCTTAAAACCATACTCAGATTTCCTATAAAAACAAAGGAGTCTCTGAAAATAGACAGCACGTACCATGCAGTTAAGATTAAAAAAGCATAAACGGGTTTCATCATTATTGAAAGTGTTGTGAAGAGAAAAACTGCACATAGCACACTTGAAAAATTCAACAAAATGACGAACCATGTTAACTGTAGATATGGCATTTTAAAATCTGAAAAATTTAGTGTATGCAAAGTATATTCAGTATAATTTGTTGAGTGGATTCCAAATAAACGGCATAGCAAAAATGTTAATAAAAACATTAGAGAGCAGTAGATCAATGTAATAATAAAAGTACAAGTATATTTACTAATGATAAGTAAATACACTTTACGTATTCTAATTCTAGTAAATGAGCTGAAATTTATAATGTCTGTTCTTATCCACGTATTCATAATTAAAATCAAGCTTAGCTGAATAAACAACCATAAAAAAGGGAATTTAAAAGAGTGCTGTATTACAAGCTCAATTGGTACACCACCTATACCAATTAGTAATGTATCTAAATACGAATAATAACTATTTTGATCATAGGATTTTAACAAAAGTACTGGGTACAACAAAAAAAACAACGTGAGAATTAGCAAAATAATAAAGTTAGTTTTAGCATGTTGAAAGCCAGTTTGCAGATCTCTTTTTATTAATAAGAAATAATCTTTCATTGAATTTCACTTCCATAAAGTATCTTATTTGTAAACTGGAATCTTGAACAAATTGATAGTCATACCATGCCGAGAGTTAATATTCAGTTGTAATGATGCGGTTTTATTCATATCATTATAGGTGAATTTAGCCTCCCCTTTGATTGTTGTGTGAGGAGGGATGGAATTCACTCTTTTTTTTGTGCGATTATCAATAAAGTCGATACTTTGTGTCATATCTTCTCCACGCATTAAACGATAAAACTCTGGATGGAATGTAACAGCTTTATCAGTGTCATTTTTAAAAGTGAAAGGTATTATAAAATTTGTAATTTTATTCAGCATATCATCTTCCACTACTTCAGTCTTTGCTTTTCCAAATGTTTGTGTAAAGCCTAGGGCTTTTATGGGTGTGTCTAGATTAGAATTAACAACTGATAATTTGTAACCAGCATAGTTTTTATTAGTAGCGCGGTATTGATAAATACTATATGTAGTAACTAATATCAAGCAAATTAATATTAAAGCCAAATATAGTTTTTTCTTCATTAATTCACATTCCTTTCAGACTCGCCGACAATACGTCCACAATCAATATCAAAAATTTTATCTGATACTGCATGAAGTGTTTCAGAATCGTGACTAGCAATTAATATGGTCTTTCCTTCAGCCTTTAATTTAAATAAAAGATTTTCGACTACTTTTACAGTTTCACGGTCTAAAGCGTTTGTCGGTTCATCCAGCATTATAATTTGTTGATCTTCCATAATAGCTTGAGCAATTCCAAGGCGTTGCTTCATACCTAAGGAATACTTTTTATATTTTTTTTTATCATCAGGATTTAAACCGACACTTTCAATAGCTTTCTTGATGTCATTATCGGAAATTTTTGATTGAATTTTTGAAAGTAACTTTAAATTCTTAAAGCCGGTGTAATCAGGCACAAAACCAGGATACTCAATTAAAACGCCAATATTGTTAGGGAAATTTCCTTGCTTTGTCATATTAATTCCGTTTATTAAGATTTGCCCTTTAGTAGGGCGCATCAATCCCGATAGTACACGCAACAGCATAGTTTTACCAGATCCATTCCGTCCTTGAAATCCGTAAATTTTCCCTTTGTCTAATTTAAAAGAAATACTATCTAGTACCGTATTTCTTTTGAATGTTTTTACAATATCTTTAGCTTCTATGATTACTTTCGACATTTTTCGTCCTCCATTATTAGTTCTTCTTAACGTTGTTCTCGTCAATTTTCCCATTAGAATAATCTTTTTTGACCATTTGTACATATATTATAGAAAATAAAAGTATTGTCCCGCCTGTAAACAGAAAGACTGTGGTCTCAAAAGATTCTGGTACTAACCATTGGTCTAAATTCAAAGATAAGTGATCATGTAAAATTGAAAATTCATAAAAGTTGCTCATCATACGATCCATAATAATTAAAGACATTACAGCGATAAAACTATATATGTAATTTGATAAAAACAAATATATAGCACTAACTGCAGCAGAAAAGAAAAAGAACACGAGAGTGCTCGTAATAAAATAACGAGTAATCATCCATATCCCTGAAAAAGATGAGAGGTCTATTTGATCTCCATATCTTATATAAGGCGTTCCTGCTGTTGTGTCCCAATAATGTACAAAATTCCCGCACCAAATCCCACTAATAATGTATCCAAAAAATAATAATAATAGTGTGAAACATAAGGAAATACCAAACAATCGAGCAATTAATGCTAAAAAAAGTTCTGAACGTGATCTATATCTAATGATACGAAATAGCGAAAAAAATGGTAAAACACCAATGGACACAAATAAAAGGAAAAGTGGACTGAGAGGAAAAGTAAATGTATATATTGAGAAAAATTGATCCATTGCGTCTGCGATACTAATCGTCCCTTTTAGATCTTCAAGTCGTGCATTTTTAATTAGGAAAAGAATAGTCAGTATAAATAAGCAAAGCCAACTCGTTATTTTCCATTTATCAGCATATAAATCAGTTATTAAGTTTTTCCATTCCCTAATCACGAACATATTTGCGAACTCCTAGTAGAAAAATTATTAAGCTTAAAAGCATCACTCCTATTAACTGGAAGCACATTGCAGACCAACTTGCTCCATTGGGTGCTTGTTGTTGTAAAAAACTAGAGGCTTGCATTTGATCTTGTCCTAACGTTGTAAATACAGTATTAAGAATAAACTGAAGTACGAATGGAGATAAAACAACAATAAACATATTGTGAAATAGCATACTTATACTCAGTGCAAAACTAGCCCATACCCCGGAAAACAAACCAGTCAATAATATATAGAACAAAATGTGTAATAATGGGTGACTATAATAAAAATCAGGAAAAAATGTATAACCTGTTACTAATGGCATTTCATTATTGATAACACGATCAGGCGGAATATTAGGAAACTTCATGAAAGACAAATAAAGATTAACAATTAGAGGCAGCGTTCCAGTAATAAAAGCTGCGGCAAAATTCAATCCAAATAAAGCCTTGAAGTATAAACTTGCTTTTTTCCTTATAAATAAAAAAGGTGTATAGCCAGTACGTTGATCACTTGCGAATAAATCTGCTAATGGAAGAGATACTATTACAGGTAAAAGGAACAGAAACAAGGTAGGGTAGTCTGAAATTCCACCAATCCCCATCCACTTGGTATAAGGTGTAAATGCTATTCCGCCATCTTTTTCAATTGATTCTTCTAAAAAAAGTTCATCTGTATAAAAATAAGCAACAGAACAAAATAAGCCGATTAAAATTGCGATATAAAATGACTTTCTATGTAATAGTCGGTGTAAAATTAGTTCTCCCATAAAATCCTCCTCTAAACAAGTAAATAGGTACTGAAATATCAGTACCTAAGAATTTATCAATAATCTGCGCTCCAAAATCCATTAGAATGGCCGTTTCCGTCTTTTTTAGCAGCAATTGAAGCGACTACTGTTCTAGATCCTTTGTTATCTTCAAGGGCATAATTTGTCATTAATATTGTGCCCTTTTTTCTTACTGTATAATTATGACCATGGGAAACATCATGCCCGTTTGCTTTAACCCAAGATTTATATGAAATATTTATATCATTTACTCTTTGATAGACAGCTCTCTTAGTATATTTTTCGAGCTTACCAGTCTCATCGTATGGATTTCCTTTTAAAAACCCAAAATGATAACTTTTTGTCATACCTTTTGAATCAGCAAAAGCTTTGTTAATACCTACTAAAGTAAAACTAAGCCCTATAATAAGAGTGAAAATAAAAAACTTTTTTTTCATGCTCTAATAACTCCCTTTTGAATGTTTCACATATTATTACGAATATTTATCGTAGTCAGGACTCCATACTCCGTTAGAGTGCCCATTTCCATTTTTTTTAGCTGCAATAGAAGTGCTTACGGATTCCGCCCACCAACTTCTATAATCTTCAACTGCATAGTTTGTCATTAATACTACGCCCTTATTTCTTACTGTATAATTATGACCGTGGGAAGCATCATGCCCGCTTGCTTTAACCCAAGATGTATATGCAATATTAACATCTTTTACATTTTGATATACATAAGTTGTTCGGTACTTTTGACGTCCAGTTGTCTCATCATAAGGATTTCCTTTTAAGAATCCAAAATGAAATTTAGTGTCTACAAAGTTTCCATCAGGTGGGTGCTTTGCTAATAGTTTGGCAGTGCCTAAAGAAGTAAAACTGACTCCCAAAATGAGCATAAATACAAGTATCTTTTTTTTCAATGAATTCACCTCTATATTTTTTTTATATTAAAAATCTTGTCTGCCACACCGTAACAGTCATGATTTTCGTTCAACCAAATAAACCGAAGAGAAACAACTGCTGATTTTCCTTTAAAAGATGGTAATTTGATTTGAAAATCTGCATCAGGTCCAGGATCTTTGTAAGTTTGTTTCCATGTGACTTCTTTCCCTTTTTCGTCTCTAATTTTCCCAAGTATGTAATTTGGTGTAGGATGCTTTAATTCCTTTACCATTTCAATCTTATTATGTTTTGGGAGAGGGACAATGTCGGTCTCTTTATCTTTAAGTAATTTTTTGATGTCAGCATTATTCGTCTCTACTTGTTTGTTGTAAAAAGGGCCATTCTTAAAATCAGACGACCAAAATATTTTTTTGAAATAAATATTTTTCGATTCAGAGTCTAACCAAAAGTCATTATTTTCGCTCTTAGGATCTTTGGAGGTATCTGTTATTACAATGATTGGTTCGGATACCGAATCTGTTACCATCTTGACTTCATTATTTTTGGCACAAGCAGAAACCATTATGAGGGAGGCTGTAAAAAGTAGTGAAAAGATTAATTTCTTCATTAAAGAACACTTCTCCTTATTTACTCAAAAAATTCCAATAGACTCATATTAACTATAATATTTTTACAAGTCAACTATTTTTTTCTATTTTTTAGAGTATTTATTCTTATATTTACCTTTTAACATAAATCGCGAGATATTATTGAAAAGTATAGGATGATAATCTTTCATTACTTTATGGAGTTATGTTTCAGGTATATATATTTATAGTCGTGACTAGGAATATAATAGTTTCTTAACAGAAGATTAAATTTCTATGCTGGTTTAAATGATTAATAAAATAGCTTTTAATCATAGTCATTTTTAGAAATGCATAATATAATGAGTTTTGTTTATTAATGAGACTTCAAATATCACTTTTAAAGTGTATTTAACCATCCGATAATGGAGCGTATACCGTATTTCAATGTTAAAATAAATTGGATATTGTAAAAATGAATAGAAATTGAAGCTAAACTGGAGGCACGATATGGATCGTGAAAAACAGCAGCTCAGCATAGAAGCGGCAAAATTATATTATCAATCAGATTACAGTCAGCAGCAAATTGCTGAGCAGCTCAGCATTTCAAGGCCGACCGTTTCCCGGCTGCTGCAATATGCAAAAGCAAAAGGGTTTGTCCAGATTCGCGTCATGGACCCTTTTGAGGATTTGGATGCGCTCGGTTCCATGCTTGAAGAAAAATACGGGCTTCTCGAGGCGCATGTTGTGTTTTCTCCGACCCCCGATTATGCAGGAATTACACATGACCTAAGCCGCTATGGTGCAGAATATATGCATGAAACGGTGAAAGACGGCGACATTGTCGGGGTCAGCTGGGGAACCACCATGTATCAAATCGCGCAGAACATGCAGCCGAAGCAGGTTAAAGGCGTCGAGGTCGTCCAGTTGAAAGGCGGCATCAGCCATTCTCGGGTGAACACGTATTCTGCTGAAACGATTCAGCTGTTTGCAGAGGCTTTTCAAACGATGCCGCGCTATCTCCCGCTTCCCGTCGTATTTGACCATGCGGATGTAAAGCAAATGGTGGAGAAAGACCGTCATATCGAGCGGATCATCGAGATGGGCAAGCAGGCGAATATCGCTCTTTTCACGGTGGGAACCGTCCGTGACGAAGCGCTGTTATTCAGGCTCGGGTATTTTAATGAAGAAGAGAAAGCCTTGCTGAAAAGACAGGCCGTCGGCGATATTTGTTCACGCTTTTTTGATGCGAAAGGAAATATTTGCAGCACAGCCATCAATGACCGGACCATCGGCGTCGAGCTTGAAGACCTGAGGCTGAAGGAACGCTCAATTTTAGTGGCCGGCGGAAGCAGAAAAGTGTCTTCCATACACGGTGCGTTAACCGGAAAATATGCCAATGTTTTAATCATTGACCAGCATACCGCAAGGGCGCTTGTTAATGATTTGTGACACGTGCAAACCGTTCGCTGAACAAAATTTCAATTACCAATTTACATATGTTCAAAAGTCGGTTATGCTAAAAAATATCTTAACAAAAAAGGAAGTGTGCGACGGATGTCATTAGCTAACAAAATTGATCATACAGCTTTGAAACCGCATACACAAAAAGCGGAAATTCTAACATTAATCGAAGAAGCGAAAACATACAAGTTTGCTTCTGTATGTGTCAATCCGACATGGGTGCAGCTTGCTGCAAAAGAGCTTGAGGGAACGGGAGTTGACGTTTGTACAGTCATCGGCTTCCCGCTCGGTGCTAACACAACTGAAACAAAAGCGTTCGAAACAAAAGACGCGATTTCAAAAGGCGCCACTGAAGTGGACATGGTCATTAACATTGCCGCTTTGAAAGATAAAGAAGATGATGTGGTTGAAGCGGATATCCGCGGTGTAGTGGAAGCTGCAGCCGGAAAAGCGCTTGTCAAAGTCATTATTGAAACATGCCTTCTGACTGATGAAGAAAAAGAACGTGCATGCCGTTTAGCGGTTTCTGCGGGAGCGGATTTCGTGAAAACATCAACAGGCTTCTCAACAGGCGGCGCAACGAAGGAAGATATCGCCTTAATGCGCAAAACTGTAGGCCCTGATATCGGCGTGAAAGCATCCGGCGGCGTCAGAACGAAAGAAGATGTAGACACAATGGTCGAGGCGGGAGCGAGCCGTATCGGCGCAAGCGCAGGCGTTTCCATTGTAAAAGGAGAAAACGCATCTGGCGGAGACAACTATTAAGAAGCAGACGGAAGGCCCATTGCTTTCCGTTACTCTTCTATTATTCACGGGGAAATAATAATTGTAAGCGAATACAGATAAAGGAGAACACATATGAAGTATTTGATTGGGATTATCGGTTTAATCGTGTTTTTAGGCCTTGCGTGGATCGCAAGCAGCGGGAAAAAAAGAATTAAGATCCGCCCAATTGTTGTTATGCTCATTTTGCAATTTATACTCGGCTACATTCTCCTCAATACCGGGGTAGGGAATTTCCTTGTAGGAGGATTTGCAAAAGGATTCAATTACCTGCTTGAATACGCGGCAGAAGGAATCAACTTTGTGTTTGGCGGTCTGGTGAATGCGGACCAAACGACATTCTTTATGAATGTTCTCTTGCCGATCGTGTTTATTTCCGCTCTGATTGGGATTTTGCAAAAGTGGAAGATACTTCCGTTTATTATTAAGTATATCGGACTTGCTCTCAGCAAGATAAACGGTATGGGGAGACTGGAATCGTATAACGCAGTCGCTTCTGCTATTTTAGGGCAGTCTGAAGTGTTTATCTCCTTGAAGAAAGAACTCGGTCTTTTAAATCAGCAGCGCTTGTACACGCTTTGCGCTTCTGCGATGTCAACTGTATCCATGTCAATCGTCGGCGCGTATATGACGATGCTGGAACCGGAATATGTTGTAACGGCGCTGGTCTTGAACTTATTTGGCGGTTTCATTATCGCTACTATTATAAATCCTTACGATGTTGAAGAAGAAGAGGATATGCTTCGTGTTGAAGAAGAAGAAAAACAATCCTTCTTCGAAGTGCTTGGAGAATACATTCTCGATGGCTTCAAAGTAGCGGTTGTCGTCGCTGCGATGCTGATCGGATTTGTCGCGATTATTGCCTTGGTTAACGGTATTTTTAATGCAGTACTCGGTATTTCCTTCCAAGACCTTCTTGGATATGTGTTTGCTCCATTCGCTTTTCTTGTGGGTATCCCATGGAATGAAGCTGTTAATGCGGGAAGCATTATGGCAACAAAAATGGTATCGAATGAATTTGTCGCTATGACGACATTAACGCAAAACGGCTTTGATTTCAGCGGCCGTACAACAGCGATCGTATCGGTATTCCTTGTGTCATTTGCGAACTTCTCCTCAATCGGAATCATAGCCGGTGCCGTAAAAGGACTGAATGAAAAACAAGGAAATGTTGTTGCTCGTTTCGGCCTGAAATTATTATACGGCGCTACGCTTGTCAGCTTTTTATCAGCGGCAATTGTGGGCTTGATTTACTGAACATAAACGAAAAGGATCGGTGACCATAATGAGAATGGTAGATATTATCATCAAAAAACAGAACGGAAAAGAACTCACCACAGAAGAAATTCAATTTTTCGTGAACGGCTATACGGATGGAAGCATTCCTGATTATCAGGCAAGCTCGCTTGCCATGGCGATTTTTTTCCAGGATATGAGTGACCGCGAGCGTGCGGATTTGACGATGGCTATGGTGAACTCCGGTGAAACGATTGATCTTTCTGCCATTGAAGGAATTAAAGTGGATAAACACTCCACCGGCGGCGTCGGCGACACGACGACACTCGTGCTCGCCCCGCTTGTTGCGGCTCTTGATGTGCCGGTAGCCAAAATGTCCGGACGCGGTCTCGGCCATACAGGCGGAACGATTGATAAATTAGAAGCGATCGACGGCTTTCATGTGGAGCTGTCGAAGGACGAATTTATTAAGCTTGTGAATCGCGATAAGGTCGCCGTCATTGGCCAAAGCGGCAATTTAACGCCGGCTGATAAAAAACTGTACGCGCTTCGTGATGTGACAGGAACGGTCAATTCCATCCCGCTGATCGCAAGCTCGATTATGAGCAAGAAAATCGCTGCCGGTGCGGATGCCATCGTGCTTGACGTGAAAACGGGAGCGGGCGCCTTCATGAAAACGGAAGAAGATGCGGCTGAACTTGCCAAAGCGATGGTACGCATCGGAAATAACGTCGGCCGCCAAACCATGGCTGTTATTTCTGATATGTCCCAGCCGCTCGGCTTTGCGATCGGAAATGCGCTTGAAGTCAAGGAAGCGATCGACACGCTCAAAGGCGAGGGCCCTGAGGATCTTCATGAGCTTGTCTTAACGCTCGGAAGCCAGATGGTTGTGCTTGCGAAAAAAGCCGACACATTGGACGAAGCGAGGGCGAAGCTGGAAGAAGTCATGAAAAACGGCAAAGCGCTTGAGAAGTTCAAGGACTTCCTGAAAAACCAAGGCGGCGACAGCTCGATTGTTGACGAGCCGTCTAAGCTTCCGCAGGCTGCTTATCAAATTGATGTGCCTGCCAAAGAAGCCGGTTTCGTTTCTGAAATCGTCGCGGACGAAATCGGTGTCGCAGCCATGCTGTTAGGTGCCGGCCGCGCCACAAAAGAAGACGAAATCGATTTAGCCGTCGGCATCATGCTCCGCAAAAAGGTCGGCGACAAGGTAGAAAAAGGCGAACCACTCGTCACGCTGTACGCCAACCGCGAGAACGTCGATGAAGTCATCGCGAAAGTCTATGACAACATCCGCATCGCAGCGGAAGCGAAGGCGCCGAAGCTGATTCATACGTTAATTACGGAATAAAAATAAAGCACATCCCATCCTGAGTGGGGTGTGCTGTTTTAATTAAAGGATATGATCGATCTGATAATCCTCTTGGGTGATTTTTTTTGCTTTCTCAACCTTACTTTTGAAATAGAAGATGAGATAGCAAAGGATGATACAAGGAACTCCGCAGAATAGTGCGATTCTTTGATTGGGATCAAAAGCGAGACCGATACAAGAAGCTGAACATAATAAAAGAGCGGCTATAGGTATAAAAGGATAAAGCGGTGCGCGAAATGTCAGATCTTTTACATTCCCCCCTTTTTTAAGAAATCTCTTTCTAAACAAGAGCTGAGACAGGGCAATGCTCATCCAGACCACAACTCCTGCGAACCCAGCAATCGCTACCATCACCACATATACAGTTCCGGGCGCCACGATACTGGAAACGAGAGATAAACAAGATACGGCCATACTGATGATTAAGGCATTTAGTGGAATGCCTTTAGATGTGACTTTTTTAAAACGAGAGCTGATCATGTTTTCATTTGCTAACGACCACAGCATACGGGTTGAGGCATATAGGCCTGAATTGGCAACGGACAGCAAGGCTGTTAATATCACGAAATTCATAATATCTGCGGCGTAAGGGATTCCGATTTCTGCAAACACTGCTACAAAGGGGCTTTCAATCACTCCTGCTTCTTTCCATGAAATCAGTCCGGATAATACGAAGACGGCACCAATGAAAAAAATGACTGTTCTCCATGCGACATTACGAATGGAGCGCGGAATATCTTTTTGAGGATTTGCTGATTCTCCTGCTGTGACTCCGATTAATTCTGTTCCAGAAAAGGCAAAACTCACAGATATCATGGCGATAAATACAGCGAGAAAGCCGTTCGGAAACAACCCTCCATGATCTGTGAAATTTGAAAACACAGGAGCATCAGCCGTCCCGTTTAGAGAGATCAGGCCGAACATGGCGGCTCCCCCTAAAATGATAAATAAAATGATGGTGACAATCTTTACGCTGGAAAACCAAAATTCGGTTTCCGCAAATAACTTGACTGAAAATGCGTTGCATACGAAAAGGAGAGCTGCGAAAATTGCACTCCACATCCATACGCTGCTGTCAGGAAACCAGCGCTGCATGAGAATGCCGGATGCGGTAAACTCTGAACCTACCGTCACCACCCAATTCATCCAGTACATGATGCCGACCATAAAACCGGTAGATGGCCCGATGAATGTTGTGGCGTATTTTTGAAAAGAACCGGTCACCGGCATGGCGACCGATAATTCACCGAGACATTGCATGACGAGGTACATCATCAACCCGCCGATTACATATGCGAGGATCGTACCGCCGGGTCCAGCTTGATTTAGCGTATAGCCTGTGCTGAGGAAAAGTCCTGTGCCTATGACGCCTCCCAATGAGATCATAAATAAGTGCCTGCTTTTCATCGTGCGTTTTAGCTGTTGGCCGCTGTTTCCCTGAAGACTCACCGTCTCGTCCTCCTTTTAGCTGCCATTCATTAGGCAGATGAGTTTCTCGTACCCAAAATACAACCAGACAGAAGATCATTAGAATGGGGAGAACTTCATTCCTTTTAATGCGTGTAACAGAACGTGAGCCGCGGCTCTGCTAGTCATATCTCGAAAATCGAGGGTAGGGTCGACTTCAACGATTTCAATCCCGGCGACATTAGGCTGCTGTGCGATGTATTTGACGGCTTCGAGTAATTCGTCTGTATAAAGGCCGCCTGGGCCAATCGCTGGACAGCCGGGTGCATGGGACTGGTCTAGGACATCCATATCAACTGATATAAAAATGAAGTCTGTTCTCGTTTGAATGGCAGGCAGAATCTCTTTTATAGTCTGGACTAGTCCTTTTTCACGTACCATGCCCATCGTGTGAATGTTCACGTTATGATTTTTCGCGTATGTTTCATAAGCCAAGCTGTTGCTGAATTCTCTGATGCCCAGCTGAATCAAATGCTGGCCTTCAATGATTTCTTCATCCAAAAGGCGGCGGAAGGGAGTGCCGTTGGTCGGCCCTCCGTCCTCCGTGTTCCGAACATCATGATGGGCATCAAATTGAATAACTGCGATCGTTCCTTTCGTTTGTGCCATTGCTTTTATAGTGGAGTAGCTGATGGAGTTATCTCCACCGAGTATGAACGGCACCCAATCTGGGTGATCCGAAAGTAGCGCATGCATGGTAAGAAAGATTTGATGATGTGACTTTACGATATCAGTGACATGAATATCAATATCCCCCAGATCGTAAAGAAGGTCAGATACGACATGTTCTCCAAGCTCAGCAGAATAGGCAGATGCGTTTTTAAGAGCCTGGCGGATTGTTCCGGGAGCAAAGGAAGCGCCTGAATGACTGATGGAGGATTTAGATAGGGGGACACCTATCAATGCCGGCCCTTTAATGCCTTGGCCGTCCCATTTTGCGATCAGGTCGCTCATTTTTGTTACATCCCGGTCTTGAAACGAAGAACCAGCCTCTCTGAGAAAAGGGTATTTATCCATAAATGGCTCTCTCCCTGTTAACAACAACTGTTCCGTTTTTCATGACTTGATGTACATGATTGACTCCATAGTGATACGGAATATACATGTAATTCGAGGCTTCCCAAATGACAAGATCAGCTGAGCGGCCGGCTTTGAGCTGACCGGCTTCTTCTCCTTTTCCTATGGCGTATGCGGCATTGACTGTGACCGCATGCCATATTTCTTCCGCAGTCATTTTTAGATGAAGCGCGGCAATCGACATGATCAGCTGGATATTTTCAGTCGGCGAGCTGCCAGGATTAAAGTCCGTTGCCAAGCTGACACATACACCCTCATCAATCATGTCTCTTGCTCTGGCGAATGTGCTTTTGCCAAGATAAAATGTCGTGCCCGGCAAGAGGACGGCGATCGTTCCTGCCTCAGCCAATTTTTTTATGCCTTCGTCAGAGGCGCCTACCAAATGGTCGGCTGAGACAGCCTTTAGCTCCCCCGCTAATTCAGCTCCTCCAAGCGGGTCGATTTCATCTGCGTGTATTTTCAACCCGAATCCCGCTTCAGCCGCTTTTTTTAAGTAACGGCGGGATTGACTGACGGTAAAAACGCCTGTTTCTGTAAAAATATCCGCAAAGCTTGCGAGCTCTTGCTCTTTTATTTCCGGCAAAAGGCAAAGCATTTGATCCAGAAATTCATCTGGCTTGTGTTGATATTCGGGAGGAATCGCATGGGCTCCCATAAACGTGGAGACAAGGTCAACAGGCTGGTTCTCATGAAGTTGTTTTGCGGCACGCAATTGCTTCAGCTCTGTTTCTTTTTCCAAGCCGTAGCCGCTTTTTACTTCAGCCGTTGTTGTGCCGTATGACAGCATTCTTTGCAGATGAAAATGGCCTTTTTGCAGCAGCTCTTCTTCTGAAGCCGCTCTGGTGTCTTTGACAGTAGACAGAATTCCGCCCCCCTGCGCCAGTATATCTAAATATGAGATGCCCTGAAGCTTTAGATTCAGCTCCTTTTCCCGAGATCCGCCAAATACAAGATGGGTATGCGGATCGACGAGACCCGGCGTTACAAGCCGTCCCGAACAGTCAATGATTTCGTCTGCTTCGTAATCGGCTTCAGCTCCTTTTTTTGAGGCGAAAACAATCTTCTGTTCATGGATGCCGACCACAGCGTCTTCGATCACATGAAGAGCCTGCATGCTTTTGCCCGCGCGGGGGCCGCTGCTTTCCATCGTCAAAAGCTGACCGATGTTGATGAGAATCGTATCAATTTGTTTCGGCATGTCATCACTCCCTTTCTTTTTGCATTGGCACGATAATGTCTTGTTTCTTCGCTACTTCAACGGCACGTTCATAACCTGCATCCGCATGACGGATAATGCCCATCCCAGGGTCGGTCGTTAAGACCCGCGCGAGCCGCTCGTCAGCCAGCTCACTTCCATCGGCAACCGCGACCATGCCGGCATGCAGGGAATAGCCCATTCCGACGCCGCCGCCATGGTGGAAGGAAACCCAGCTTGCACCGGCCGCCGTGTTGACAAGCGCATTTAGCACAGCCCAATCGCCGACAGCGTCACTTCCGTCCTTCATCGCTTCGGTTTCCCGGTTAGGAGAGGCGACAGACCCACAGTCCAAATGGTCTCTCCCAATGACGACAGGCGCTTTTAGCTCCCCGTTTCTGACCAGCTCGTTAATAGCGAGGCCCATCTTTTTTCGTTCTCCATATCCAAGCCAGCAAATACGGGACGGCAAGCCTTGGAACGTGACTTTTTCCTGTGCCATATCGATCCACCGGTGAAGAGCTTTATTTTCCGGGAACAGTTCTTTTAATAACGCATCTGTACGGTAAATATCTGCCGGATCACCGGAAAGCGCCGCCCAGCGGAACGGTCCTTTTCCTTCACAGAACAAGGGGCGGATGTAGGCTGGGACAAACCCTGGAAAATCAAAGGCATTTTCCAGGCCTTCATCTTTAGCAACTTGCCGGATATTGTTACCGTAGTCAAATACAACAGAGCCCTTTTGCTGAAAGGCCAGCATGGCTTCCACATGTTTTTTCATGCTTTGCTTCGCAAGGCGCACGTAAAGCTCTCGATTGTCTTGGCGCAAACGGTCGGCTTCATTAAGGGAATAGCCCTCGGGAACATAACCGATTAAGGGGTCATGGGCAGATGTCTGATCGGTGACGATATCAATGGTGACACCACGATTCAGAAGGGTATGGTGAACCTCTGCCGCGTTTCCGAGAAGAGCGATGGAGAGAGGTTTTCCTGCTAGCTTTGCCTCTTCAGCCCATGCTAAGGCTTCTTCAATTGACGCTGTTTTTCGGTCGCAGTATTTTGTTTCAATTCGTTTGTCGATTCGTTTCTCGTCAACCTCGACGGCAATGACGACTCCTTCATTCATCGTGACAGACAGCGGCTGGGCGCCTCCCATTCCGCCGAGACCGGCTGTCAGAGTCAATGTTCCTTTTAAGCTTCCTCCGAAATGCTGTCTCGCGAGCTCGGCGAAGGTTTCATAGGTTCCTTGCAATATGCCTTGTGAGCCAATGTAAATCCAGCTGCCCGCTGTCATTTGCCCGTACATCATTAACCCTTTTTTCTCAAGTTCGTGGAAATGCTCCCAGTCCGCCCACTTCGGAACAAGAACAGAATTTGCTAAAAGCACGCGCGGCGCCTGCGGATGGGTTCGGAACATACCAACGGGCTTTCCGGATTGCACGAGCAATGTCTCATCATTTTTAAGTGTTTTCAAAGAATGCTCAATGGCGTGAAAAGCGTCCCAATTCCGGGCGGCTTTGCCAATTCCGCCGTATACAATCAGGTCCTCCGGCTTCTCGGCGACTTCCGGATCAAGGTTGTTTCGAAGCATCCGAAGCACTGCCTCTTGCTCCCACCCTAAGCATTCAAGCTCTGTTCCCCTATTGGCACGGATAGATTTTTTTATATCAGTCATATGTTCATCCCCCTCAGTTCTTCATTCTTGTGATCTGGTAATAAAGATTCCTTCTTCAGCCAGTCATTCAGGCGTTCTATGTCATAGGAGAAAACACGGTCCTGCTGAATGGAAGGCACGACTTTTCTCATTTCCTGAAAGAGCTGTTTGGTATAGGTCGCTGCATGTTCTATGCCTCTGTATTCAACCGCCTGCAATGCGCAAATCGCTTCGATTGCAATGACTCTTCTTGTATTCGCGATCACCTGGTAGGCATGCCGCGCAGCAATGGTTCCCATGCTGACATGGTCTTCTTGGTTGGCGGATGACGGAATAGAATCCACACTTGCAGGATGCGCCAGTGTTTTATTTTCAGAAACGAGTGAGGCCGCGGCGTACTGCATGATCATTGCACCGGATTGCAGACCGGGATGAGGGCTTAGGAAAGGCGGCAGGTCATTTAGCTGCGGGTTCACAAGGCGCTCTATCCTGCGCTCTGCAATATTCGCAAGCTCTGACATTGCGATTTTCAGAAAATCCATGGCAAAGGCTATAGGCTGTCCGTGAAAGTTTCCGCCGGAAATCACTTTGTCACCGTCATTGAAAATAAGAGGATTGTCCGTAGCTGCATTCATCTCAATCTCTAATTTTTCTTTGACATAGACTAACGTTTGCCAAGTCGCACCATGCACTTGCGGAATACACCGCAATGAATAGGCATCCTGAACCCGCAGTTCACCTTGAGAGGTTGTCAGGCTGCTGTCGGATAGATAGAAGCGAATTCGTTCTGCGACGTCAATCTGCTCCTGATAGCCGCGGGCTGAGTGAATATCCTCGTCAAACGCATCAATAATTCCCCTCAGCCCCTCGATCGTTAAGCTGGCGATGCGCTCGATTTGATAGGCTAGTTTTTCAGCTTCAATGTATGCGACCACACCCATAGCAGTCATGGCCTGAGTCCCGTTAATCAAGGCAAGTCCTTCCTTGGATGTCAGCGTTATCGGCTGAATACCGGCTTTTTTCAATCCCTTCATTGCCGGCATCTTTTCTCCCTCAAAAAAGACTTCTCCTTGACCGATCAGCGCAAGCGCCAAATGGGAAAGCGGCGCCAGATCCCCGCTTGCGCCAAGTGATCCCTGCTGGGGGATGACAGGATGGACGCGTTTATTTAGAAAAGCAAGCAACTGTTCAACCAGTTCAGCACGTACACCGGAAAACCCTTTTAACAGCGCATTGGCGCGCAAAAGCAACATTGCCCTGGAAACACACTCAGGAAAAGGATCACCCACTCCGCAGGCATGAGAAAGGATTAAATTCAGCTGAAGCGTCGCCGAGTCTTCTTTTTGAATCAGGACATCACTGAATTTGCCAAATCCGGTGGTGATGCCGTAGATTGTCTTTTCTTCGTGAACAATCCGTTCCACTGCCGCTCTGCTTTTTTTCACGCGCTCCATACTTTCCTCGGAAGCCGCTGTCTCCTCAAAATCAAACAGCACACGAGCGACGTCGGCTGTTGTCAATGAAGAACCGTCTAAAGTCACCATAAGCCCAACTCCTTTGTCTTTACTTTGGTAAAGCGCCCATACAAAAAGGGGCTATGCTGTGAAAATTTGATTTCACGCATAGCCCCCTATCGTCTAAGATCTATGGGCTGTTTCATATGTGATTGATTCCAACGCCGAATGTCTCATGCTCAAGTCCTTTGATCGGCGCCCCGATTGTTCCATAAAGCGAGACAGCGATCCAATCGCCTTCCGCTTCACTTTCATAAGGATTTCCCCTCAAAACGGCAAACCTCAAGCCAACCGTCCGAAGCAGCGATCCAAGCAGCATTTCACCTCTGGTCACGCCATGCAAAGCCTCCATCGTTGCATGATAAAGCGCATGTGACTCGCGATAACCGTCAGATTGAATGACACCGCTCTTTTTGGAAGCGGTTTCAATTGCGGCTACTACTTTATGCGCGTCCATTGATCCTACCTTGCCGAGACAGACTTTCCATCCATCTCGCTCCAGCTCCCCGACCTGTGTACGTTCTTCATCTTCATTAAGCAGCAGAAGAACAGACAGCCGGCCGATCCGGCGCTCTTTGTGCAGTGTCATATGAATCACTCAATTCCTAAAAATTCTGATAACTATTAACTGTGTATTATATTAATTGGTTCAGCAGCAGAAGTCAAAAGGTTTTTTACAGTCTTTAACAAGTTAGATTGCTATTGTGATAGCGTGGCGCAGATAACCGGACGGTTTTTTTCAGCACATTGCACACGATAGCCAGACAGGGGTGTGGGCGGTTGCTGTTTTCTCACGAGCCAGCCGAATGAGATCCTCAGCACGGCCAAGCCGGCTGACAAAGGTGTAGACGAGCAGTCAGGCATATCACTGACAATGAGGGTGAAAATGCAAAAAGAGGCGTAGTTGCCGGAGAAAATGGCTTTATCACAGTCGATGACTTCACAAGGCCGGACAAAGCGTTTATTACATACGCAAATGGAAAAACAGAGATGATGAAAGAAGGAGAAACGGCAAAAGGGTTGAATTATGAAGTAGAGAATATGCAAGCTACAGTCCTGCGCCAAGCAGGCAGCCAGACCATCCATCTCTCCCTGGATGTCATGAACATCATGGTCAATGTAAGAGAACAGTGGGGAACGTTTGAATATGAAAACATCGGGCCTTTATAACGGACCGGTGTTTCTTCATATCAATGTTTTTATACATATACATTTTAGGGATGAGTGAAGAAAAACATGAACATCCGTTTGTTGTATTTATGTTTCTTAATGTCATTTTGAATACAGAGATTTTTCTTGGGAACCTTCCATAAGTATAAATCGTACCTAAATTATAAAACTTTATACAAAGTAACAAAAAACTGCAGCTGAAAATTTTGCTGGAAGTGAAAAAGGCATTGCATAGTTCGTGGATCTTCTCACATTTAATATCTAGGTTAAGGTTGATCGTTAGAAAAACTTGTTTCGTTCAGTTGAAAAAGAGGAGGTGAGGGTTTATGTCAAGGAAATTACTTGGGAAAATAATGATGGTTCTTGGTGCAATTGCTATGGCAATAAATGTGATGTTTTTTAAATCGGGTGAGTATTATGATGTGGTTCGTGGAGTATCTTTTGTGATGTTTATACTGGGCATTATTTTGGTTCCTACTTACTCAAAATCCCAAAAAGACTAATATCGTCGTAAGAAACTAGCACTAAGAGGTATTTATGACCCCTGTGCTTTTTTCTTATTAATTGACATATTTTTAAATTATAGTTATTATTTGTTAGTAGAGTGCGAGGTATTCTTTAATGGATTTTTATGATTGATAGCGATTAAGGTAAAACTAAATTTATGCTTAAAGAGGCTGGAGACATGAAAATTACTATACCACCTATAAACCTAGGACGAATGATTTTCTTAAATAGAATTGAAAAGGGAATGACTCAAGATCAGCTTTCAAAATCTATTTGCTCTGTTCCCTATTTAAGCAAGTTGGAAAATAATAAGATTAACCCAAGTGAGGATATTCTCTATCACTTATTAAAAAGACTTGATATTGAAATTGAGAAGGTACAAAACGAGTACAAGGAACTGATCTGCGTTCTTGAACAGTGGTATGAGTCTATTATTATCAAAGATAACGATCTAATTGATTATTACAAAAAGAAAGCGAGAAATTATCAGAAGAAAAAACTGCCACCAGATCTTTCTAATTTTGTTCAGTTGTTAGAGATCAGATGTGCTTTATATGTCAAAGATATAGACATTGCTTCGAAATATATATTAAACCTACAAAAAGTTCAAAAAAATATGTCTGCTACAGTTTGGAACTATTTTACATATTTCAAAGGAATTTTTTATTGCATGAAGTCTAATTATTTTAGGGCGAAAAGCTTATTTTTAGAGGCCGAACAGGGATTTATATCAGAAAAAGCCGAACAAATTTCCGAGCTTTATTACCATCTGGCTTTTGTCAATAGCCAGCTCCATGATATCTCGATGGCTATTTATTATGCGGAAAATGCAAAGCACTTGTTTACCCAGCAATTAATATATAACCGTATTATTGAATGTGATTTAATTATAGGAATTAATCTGACAAGACAAGAACGACACATTGAGGCAAGAGAAAAATTTGAAACAATTATTAATATGTGCAAATTAAACAAATGTCATCATCTGTGTGCGAAAGGGTTACACAACTTAGCATACCTTGAATCACAAATTGGAAACAATCGAGATGCTATTAAACTTTATGAAGAAAGCCTTTTATTTAAAGAGGAGAATGAAAATTCCTATTTAAATACACTGCTCCATCTATCAGAGGAACATATGAAGCTTAATGAAAAAGAAAAAGCCTATAAAATTTATAATAAAGTTATTGCGTATTATTCTACATATAATCTTTCAAAAGAATACTACTATAAGGCAAAAGTAGAAAAACTAAAATTTGATGGAAAAATAAAAGAATTGATTCCACTCCTTGAAGAAGAAGTCATTCCCTATTTTGAAAAGGTAAATAATGTTATCTATTTGAGCGAAATTCTTTATGTTACAGCTGACATGTTTGAAAAAGAAAGAAAGTATAAAAAAAGCAGTGAATATTATCAAAAAGCTTATAGATTGTTGTCCTTGAAGAAAGGGGTGATATAAATGAGTTTTAAGAATAATTGTCTACAGGCTGTCTTAACTAGAGGTATATTCACAGGTGCAAAATTTCTAGTGTTAAATGAGATAATTAGTGACTATTCTAGGCTTTTGGTAGATCATCCAGATCCAAACTAATTGTTATGCCAATTTTAAAACATCTCATTGGTAAAGATTATTTAAACCAGTCTAATTATTTTATTTTGATTTAACCTTGCTTTAAAGTTAGAACAATATGTATGTCTTATATATTAGAATCAAGATAAAGGGAGGACTTTCATATTTGTTTGAATTTATCATTATTACTGCAACCTTTATTTTAACCATTGGAGCAGCAATAGTCCTTTATTTTAAGAAGGTAAACAATAATCCTTTTGTTGCGATAGACTATGCAAAAAAAAGGAGAGAGAAGAAGGATGTTTCTCTGATCATTACAAGAAATCAAACTGAGTTGGTCTCTATTAATCCTGACATTACCATGCCTTTAGCCAGTACAGTAAAAATAATAGTGGCAATCGAATTTGCGAGGCAGGCAAGTAAAAACATAATTGATGTAAATACCTCCATACCTAATGAACAGCTTCTTAAGTATTATCTAGAGGGAACTGATGGAGGAGCACACAAGCTATGGGTCAATAAGTTTAAGAATAAGCCTTCCTATACTCTTAAAGAGATTGCTATCGGTATGATAGCCTTCAGTTCAAATGCCAATACAGAGTTTCTTATGGACTATTTAGGTTTGAATACCATTAATAAAGTGCCAGAAACTTTAAATCTTAGTCACCATACAATGATATTTCCAATCGTATCTTCTTTGCATATACCTTCCTATATTAGCCAAAAAGAACAGATTAAAAAGAAAGATCAGTTATTAAAACGTTTGACCGAGATGCCTGAAAAAGAATACATAGATTATTCTCTTACCATTCATGAGCATCTTAAAAATAAGGAAAAGCATGAATATATGGAAAAAGTTTATCTTGAATATGAGTTTCAGAAAATCTGGTCTGAGCGCTTGCCGGCAGGATCAGCATCTGATTATCTAAAGGTAATGAGAATGATCAATTGTAGGGAACAATTCAATCAAGATATGCAAACTCATTTAGAAAAACTGCTAGGCTATGCTCTGTTTTCTAATGAAAACAATAGGAAATGGATAGAGAGAGGCGGCTTTAAAGGAGGTTCCACTTTATTTGTATTCACGTATGCTTCTTTTTCAACAGATAAGGATGGAAATCAGACAGAGCTTGTTTTCTTCTCTAATAATCTAAATGCATTTACAGCCAAACGATTACAGATTAATTTTAATCAATTTGTCCTTAACACTTTAAAAGACGAATCTTTTAGAAAAAAACTAGTAAACTAATATCCAAAAGCATAGTATATTTCTATCATGCCAGATTAAATAGAAAGTGGGGGTTTTAAAGACTTGATGTCGGAGAAACCCTCTTTTTTTAATTTCTGACGTTTAAGACACGATATTCGGTGTCTATTCCTAGCGATCAACCCATATATTGTGTGATTGAATTTTCCAAAAGGACTGCCGAGATTTTCTCGTAGCCTGAACATAATATGTTTCTATTATGCTTTATTCACAGTCAACTTTTTTAGAAAGCTGCTCGGAAATTCAGCAAAGAAAGGGTAAAATCATATGAGTTTTATCAATACCATATTTTCCTATTAATGATAGAATAAGATATATAATATATGAATGAAAGAAGGTAGCCGTTTGCCTTGAAAAAAGTTATGTTTCTTGTTCCTATACTGCTATCCGGTATACTTATATTCCACTTCATGATTGTTATCTTAAATGTCATGCCAATGAATCCAATCTCCAACAAATATAAGAAAGAAGTGAGTGAATATATGGAACCTATCTTCGTTCAAAACTGGCACCTGTTTGCTCCAGATCCGGTTTCACATAATGAAAGCATTCAAGTTAAGGTCGGATTTGAGGGAGATAGTAAAACTGATTGGATTGATATTACCACTCCCATGATTGAAGAAATGCATAAAAATTACTTTAGTCCCCTGAACAGAATGGCCCGGATTTCTACTGGGATTATTTCAGAACTCACTACAGAAGATGATTTAGTCATCGATTACCGAAAAAAGTTGGAAGAATCTGAGAGTGAGAAAGAAAAAATTAAGAAGTTAGATAAGCAACGAGACGAAAAGTTTCAGCAGAATGAAGCAATACTCTATCGCTTCGGTAGTTCATATGCAAAATACCTGTTTCCTGATAAAAGAATAGCTAACATTGAACTGCGAATTTTAAGGCAGAAGAACACGCCTTTTTCGAAGCGTGACAACAGAGTGGAAAATCCCTGGTATGTGGTAAAGCAATTTAAAGAAAAAGAAATTATTGAAAATGTAGTACCGATTTTATAAGGGAGTGAAGGAGTTGTCTGCCTTTCAGATAAAAGCATTGCCGGAAAGATTCTTTGATTTTTCAAGCAGAGAGAATTACTTAAAAGGGGCTAGTCTGCTAAGAATAGGATTTGGAATTGTAATTTTGTACAATTATGTGCTGCACTATTCCCAGCGTTATTTTTTATGGAGCAGCGAAGGTTTGCTTGGTTCGAACAGAGGAATTTATAGTCTCTATGCACTGAACGATTCACGAATATATTTTGATTTACTCTTCCATCTAGGGGCAATAATCGCTTTCCTATATACCATTGGTTTTATGGGAAGAATAATTGGAGTCTTTAATTACGTTTTTACGTATTCCCTTATTCAGTGTAGTCACTTTCTGTCAGATGGTGGAGATAACCTGATGTATTTATTTTTGTTTTATCTTCTTTTTGCAAACACTACTGCTTATTTTTCATTAGATGCAGCGAAGTTTAAAGCCAGTTATCTCAAGAAGAAGGATACGAATTTCTTTAAAATAAAAATGGTCTTTCACAATTTTGCAGTCCTTGCCTGTGTTATTCAAATTAGCATCTTGTATATGGCTTCGGGCTTATATCAAGTTATGGGGGAGATGTGGAACAGCGGGACAGCTATTTTTTATATCCTTCAAGTAGATCTCTTTTCCAATCCACAGTTACGTGAACTTTTCTTAAATAACGATTATCTTTTAGTGTTTACAGCGTATGCTGCTATTATGGTTAAATTAGCATTTCCATTTCTATTGTTCAACCCAAAAACCAAATACATTGCTGTTTTCTTGATGGTATCTTTCCATGCGGGTATAGGTATTGCCATGGGTCTGGTTACCTTTTCGCTAATCATGATCATAGCTGATCTCCTTATGATATCCGATCGAGAATATGTTCAATTCTACACGTTTATTAAGCAAAAGCACCATCGTTTACGTGTATTTCTGAGGTTTATCATGCGAAAAAAAATAGGAAAATCAACTACAGTCCAATCCTTTAAAATCACTGTTTTTTATGACGGGTGGTGTCCTTTTTGTATTAACAGTGTGAATCGTTTAAAACGAATGGATTACTTTGGTTTAATTGAATGCCTATCGTTCAGAGAAGAAGGGGTGAGAGACGAATATAAGTTGGATTTAAACAAACTTGAAAAACGAATGCATAGCAAAAGTTCGAAAAGTCCAGTAAAGGAAGGAATCTGTGCCTTTATTCAAATTGCAACAAGACTGTTACCACTGTGGCCAATTCTCCCAGCGCTTTATTTAGGTAAGATATTTGGTTTGGGGCAGCGAGTATATGATTATATTGCTTCTAATCGAAGTATTGTCCCAACTGGCAAATGTAATGATGATTGCTTTATCAACAATAAAAATCAAAAAATATAGGAGTGCTGCTCATAATGAAACAAAAAATATTAGGTGCTGCTCTAGGTGCTGCTTTAGTCGTTACCACTTTTTACAGTTCAACTTCTGCTTCTGCTACAGCAAACTCTATTAACAAAAAAGTTATTAATGAACAGAAAGAAGAAGTGAGACCTCAGGCAGTTGGCAAATGGGTGCTTGCAGGGGGAAAATTTATTGCAAAACAATTTACAAGCGCATGGGCTGCTGATCAGTGGGGCACTGCAAACTCTAAGAAAGAATATGACCTGAATAAAAATGAACTGGAAGTGCTGTTCGACCAATAATAAATCAGATAATCTGGAAGCGAATGCGTTTAGCTGACGCTTCTTTTTCTTCGGAGGAAACATGAGCAAATTTGTCAAACGTGTTCTGATTGCCATCAGCAGTATTCTTGTTGTTCTCCTTATACTAGCTGGATGTGCATTCTATTATTTTAAAGCCAGTGATGTTCAGTATATAGTAAATTTCATTAATGAAAATCCAGAAAAAGCGAGTTTTATTCTAGTTGAAAACGGAGAAGAAGTTATCAGCATCTCAGAGAATAATAGCATGCCATTAGCGAGTGTATATAAGATTATGATTGCTATAGAGTTCATTAAGCAGGTGGAAAAAGGAATAATCAATCCTAAGGAACAGATACCCTTAAAAAAATTAGACGATTATGTGCTCATTAAAAGAGAGAATGATAACCATAAAAAGTGGTTAAATAAAATTAAAACAATTAAAGGAGTACATGCAAAGACTATTCAGTTGGAAGAAATTGTGAGAAGTCTCTTTACCCATAGTTCAAACCCAAATACTGACTACCTGCTGGACAAACTTGGATTAGAAAACGTCAACAATACTATAACCGAAAACTATAAACCCCATGATAAACTCTATCCCATTGGTTTAAGCGAACTGACCCACCACTATATAAAGTGGAAGTATAGGGATTCCTCTTCTAAAGAAACAAGTGGCAGAATTACAAAACTTAATTATGAGGAGTATACCAATCTCGTAAACTCTATTCAAAAACTGAATGAGCAAGGTAAATATCCGGATTACAAAAATTATCAGCCTACATTAGATGAACAAGAAACTATGACGAGATACCTTCCTAAAGCAAGCGCAAAAGTATATTCAGAAGTATTGCGTCATATTAACGAAGATAAATTTAAATATAAAAAGGAACTTTTAAGACTATTAGCTATTAAAACAAACAAAGAAATGTACATCGGTGGAAAAGACGGAAGAACACTAAATATAATTAATAAAACAGTATTAGCTACAGATAAAGAAGGCAACACGACGGAGATTGTGTTTTTTACAAAAGATTTAGACTATGAGGAATATCAGAAGATCGAACATAATATTGATGAATTTATACAAAAGCTTTTAGACAAGGAACTGCATCTGAATGCCGAGTATTGAAAACTTAATAAAAATAAGGTTTAAACACCTATTGTTTTATGTGATATTCATCATATTTCTCAATACCCTATACCACTTTTTAATGGTAATATATTACTTAAAAGGGGGTGATTAAAGTGAAGTTGAACAAAAAAGCAATGGGCATCGTACTTGGAACTGCAATTCTTATATCGGCAGGCACATATTCGTCTGCTAATGCTGCTGCAAATAATACTGACTATCAAAAACAGATCGTGGTAGCAAACGAACAAGGAACTGTTGAGCCATATAGACTTAAGGCTTTATGGAAAGGTGTAAAAGCTGTTGGATCAGCTGCAAAAGCAGCTTATGATGCAGGAATTAGTGCAGCTGATAAAGTAGGAATGTGGTTAGTCGGAGGAACAGTGGAGCAAACAGACTCGTCTACTTCTGAAGAGATGGAAGTCATATTTGACCGCTAGGCAAGATAATAGCTCCTAGTGACTTTTAATTTTCTTTTCAAAAAGAGTTTAAATAGACGTCTCACATAATCGAATCCACGAAGATCAAATGTTAGAAACTGAAACAAACAAGAAAGTGGATATCAACCTCAAAAAAAATAATACAAAAAGAGGCAGGGGATATAATATTCCAGTCTCTTTTTGTATTGTGCTTTTTAAAAAGTCGGTGGCTCTGCTTATTTTGGTTAATCACCCTGATTTGTTACTGAAGCAGTTTTCGATGATTTTGCTATGTACAACTATTGACCAGTGGACAAAGTCAGAGGCATAAATGTAATAACCCGCTGTTTATCGTACCGATAAGTTAAAAGGTGTTCTTTCGGACTAATATAATTCATAAGTGTTCATCTAAACAGACGCGTACTTTTTATAAACTTTTTTCGATTAGGGATGGTTTTATCATAATCGACAACTTTAAAGATCGACAAAGCGCATTCATAACATCCGTACATGGAAAAACAGAGATGATGAAAGAAGGAGAAACGGCAAAAGGGTTGAATTATGAAGTAGAGAATATGCAAGCTACAGTCCTGCGCCAAGCAGGCAGCCAGACCATCCATCTCTCTCTGGATGTCATGAACATCATGGACAATGTAAGAGAACAGGGGGGAACGTTTGAATATGAAAACATCCGGCCTTTATAACGGACCCGGGCTTTTTCATAAGAAAAATGTAAGCGCTTAAAAATTTAATAAAAAAGAGAGGCGAACTGTTTAGATGTTGAACCGATTGTTCCGTGTATGTTTTCTTGCAGCCCTTATCATGGCCTTCACCCTGCCAAACTCCGCTTATGCAAAAAAGGGAGAAAAACCTGTATTTACAGAAGTCAGTGTACATGACCCTTCCGTCATTGAGACAAACGGCACCTTTTATGTTTTTGGATCTCATCTCGCTTCAGCAAAAACAAATGACCTCATGCAATGGCAACAGCTGACCACCAACGTTAGTAACAACAATCCTCTGATTCCGAATGTCTACGAAGAATTAAAAGATACCTTCGAATGGGCGCAATCCGATACCTTGTGGGCGGCTGACGTCACACAGCTGGCGGACGGCAAATACTACATGTACTACAACGCCTGCCGCGGTGACTCGCCAAGATCGGCCATGGGAGTGGCCGTCGCTGATCACATTGAAGGTCCATACAAAAACAAAGGCATCTTTTTGAAATCAGGCATGGAGGGCACAAGCAACGATGGAACACCGTATGACGCGACCCAACATCCAAATGCCGTAGACCCGCATACCTTCTTTGATAAAGACGGCAAGCTGTGGATGGTGTATGGATCATACTCTGGCGGCATTTTCATTCTAGAAATGAATCCGAAAACGGGCTTCCCGCTTCCTGGCCAGGGATACGGCAAAAAACTGCTCGGCGGCAACCACAGCAGAATTGAAGGCCCGTATGTTCTCTACAATCCAGAGACCAAGTACTACTACTTATACCTGTCTTATGGCGGTCTCGACGCAACAGGCGGCTACAACATCCGTGTGGTCCGCTCCAAAAAACCGGACGGCCCTTACTATGACGCAGAAGGCAACCCAATGATTGACGTCCGCGGCAAAGAAGGCACAATCTTCGACGACCGCTCCATCGAACCATACGGTGTCAAACTCATGGGCAGCTATTCGTTTGAGACAGAAAATGAAAAAGGAACAGGATACGTCTCACCAGGCCACAACTCGGCATACTATGACGAAAAAACCGGACGTTCCTATTTACTCTTCCACACCCGCTTCCCGGGCAGAGGTGAAGAACACCAGGTCAGAGTCCATCAAATGTTCATGAACAAAGACGGCTGGCCGGTAACAGCGCCATATCGCTACGCGGGTGAAACGCTGAAAGATGTAAAACAAAAAGACATCACAGGAACCTACAAACTCATCCAGCACGGAAAAGACATCTCAGCCGACATCAAAAAAACCATCAACATTCAGCTCAATAAAAACCACACCATTTCCGGGGAAATGGAAGGGACATGGAAGAAAACCGGTAAAAACACAGCCGAAATCACGTTAGATGGCAAGAAGTATAGCGGAGTGTTTTTACAGCAGTGGGATTCGGTGAGAGAGAAGAACGTAATGACGTTTAGTGTGTTGAATGGCAGCGGTGAGGCTGTTTGGGGAGTTAATAAATAAGCTATAAATTATTAATCAAAAGGCCTTTTGAAGGGCCTTTTGATTTTGTTTGAAAGCTCAAAAAGTTATTAGAAGAAGAAAAGAGTACTCTATAGAGTATATTAAGAGGTGAAAAATTGTATTATGATAATAATATGAATTATTTTGTATAAAACCCAATATTTAAAAGAGGTGTATATGAGTACAGAAACTCTTCAAAAATTTTTAGAGAAGGTTACAGCAAAAAAAATTTTAGATAATATAAACAGTGTTTTATCACGAGAAGATATTAAACAAAAGCAGTTGAGTATTAGAACTGGAAAAAGTGACAATGCGTTTAATAAAATGCTGAATGAAATGAAGAGCCCTAAATTAACAACAATTCTAAGGTATCTTGAGTCTGTAAATGAAATATTAAGAGAAAGAAAGAGAGAAGAAATTACATTGGAACAAATTATTGATGATGAGGCTTTAGAGATTATCAAAGTTACAAATAATATTGCAGATGCAGATTTAACTGTTTTTTTAAGTGACAATAAAGGTATTTTAAAAAGTACAATATATTATTTTGAATTATTAAAGAAGAAAAAAAAGATAAGCACTGAAGAAGAAAAGATATATAAAGAAATAAAAGAATTATAAGAGAGAAGAGGTATGTTAAGTGGCTTCTGAGAGGTTAGTATGGTTTATAACAAGGCCTGAAAGGGATCCCAAATTTCATCAAGATGCCATAGAAGCACTTTATGAGGCAACCGAGAAACTGTCATTAACATGGACAGGGAATCGTGAGGTTCATAAAAAGTTTGAACAAGTTCTTGCTGATAAAGGAGTAAAAAGACAAAATATAAGTGCTGACGGTTCTGGAGGAAGAACATGGATGGCGATGCTGAGAACTTTTGCTTATTGTTATTTAGATGATAACGGGAAAATTAGATTTACGAAATCAGGAAAAGCTATATTAGAAGATAGAGATGTTTACTTAAATATTAGGAAACAAATACTTACTCTTCAATATCCAAATGCATATTTTTTAGAAAAAGGCTTTAGACCAAAGTTTAGCGAGGATTTCCAATTACGCCCAGTTAGATTTCTGGTAAAAGTTGCAAATCATGGAGTTCTGAATTATTATCTAACAAAAGAAGAAATCACCTACTTTGTAATGACCGCTCAAAAAGATGATCAAGTAGAAGAAGTTATTGATAAAATTATCAGTTTCCGTGAAGCTGGCAAAGAAGAACAAGAAAAGATGAAACAATTAATAGCTGAAAAGTATGATCATAGAGAAAGGTCTGATAAAGGGGCACGTAATTTTTATACAGCACATTCAGATGTTGCACATACTTTTATGCTCATAAGTGAATATACAGGAATGGTCGAATATATTAGAGGGAAAGCGCTGATTGTTGAAAGTAGTAAAAGAGAGCAGCTTAATAAAGAGATGGATTTATTGGACATTAAATACCCTTTCAATAAACGTTATCTAATTTCTTTGCAAAGAATGGCTGAGAATAATGGACTTGATATACATAGCTATAAAGCGAGTGGTTTTAATGGTATAAAACCTGCTACAAATATTAAAAAAACAGAAAAAAAAGTACAATCAGTTCTCAAAGGTATACCAGAACCGAAATCATTAAGTAAGGAAGAACTGATAGGTGTTTTAAGTAAAGTATTTCCGCCGCGTGATTCAAAAAATATCGCTCATGATATTCTCTCGAAAGATGAATATAAAACGTTAAATATAGATTTTGTTGAAGGTTATATAAATGAAACAAATGATCTCTTATTTGAGGACAAGACAGGTGAGATCTTTAAAGCTCTTGGATTTAATGTAACAATGCATCCCAAAGCACTTAATAATGAAAGAACTGAAATTGATTTATTAATTAGTTATGATGATTTTTTTGGAATAATTGATGCAAAAAGATATAAAGGAAAGTTCGCTTTGAGCGCATCTTTTGCTTCTCATATGGCATCTGAATATATACCAAATTATAAAGGATATGATAAAAAAGATATGATGTTTTATGGTTATGTTACAGCAGCTGATGAATTTAGAGGTGTCAAGAATTTAGATAAGATCAATAAATTGACTGTAAGAAATCTTCAGGGATTTTCTATTAATGGTATTTTATTGAATGCGAGAACTTTACTAGGTTTACTTGATTTTTGTATAGAGAATGATTTGTCTCCAAAAGAAAGAGTAAAGATTTTTATGAAAGCGATAAAAAATAAAAGTTATTCTTCAATTGAACAGCTTCTAACAGAAATAAACCAGATTGATTAGGAGAGTGAATTAGTTGTGTACATTGAAATAGAGAAGTTTAAGCTATCAATAACTCCTGCATTTATCTCTATACTTACGGTTGCAGCAATTTTATTTTTAAAGTGAAAAAGAAGCAGAATCGTTTTGCGATTCTGCTTATACCATGTATGGAACTTGTTCTTCTTTTATTAGTTCTTCGTAAGTCCACTTGGGTTTGATTGAATCATATTCAATACCTGCAAATGTTTTTAAGATCGATTCACCTATAATTTTAGCTGCTCTAGGTGGTACAGCCATTCCAATTTGCTGTCTTACTTTTTCTTTCTTACCTTCAAAAACAAAGTGATCCGGAAAAGTTTGAAGGCGGGCACGTTCTCTATTGGTTAATGCTCTGGGCTCTTCCCAGTGGTAAACGTGTGTACCGCCGCCCCCGCTGCCAGTTACTGTGTAAGATGGTTCATCCGGATGAAGTCTTTTATAAATCTGGCTCATTCGGGCACCTTTAACTTTTAAACGCAATTCTTCGGGGATCCCTTCATACCAAGCATTTTTGCCGGGGGGGATATAGTTCAACATTTCAATCGTTTTAGGATTATGTTTTGTGCGTTCGTGGTTTTCTGTAAAATCAAGAATCGGAGGATTATGCAGAGCCTCTTTTGCAGAAACATATTTATCCGGTGTAGTTGGTGCAGGTACTTTAAATATTACATCCTGATCTTTTCTAATACCAACTATTATAATACGGTGCCTTTTTTGAGGAACACCATATTCTTCAAACTTATATAAGTGGGGTGTTAATTGATAACCCAGTCCGGCATCGGCAAGTTCTTTTAGTATTTGTATAAAGGCTTTTCCCTCATTTGCACTTTGCAGTCCGCCAACATTTTCAGCAACAAAAAACTTTGGGTTGTGGTAATTAAGCACTTTAACACCATAAGAATAAAGCGGACCATAATCACCGCTCATTCCTTTATGTTCCCCTACTATACTGTAATCATTACAAGGGAATCCAAAGGCTAAAGCATCTATCGGCGGGAGGCTTTCAATGTCAAGTTCCTGAACAGGACCTTCAATTACACTCGAGTCATCTATGTTCTGGCAAATATTTCGTCTATATGTTTTGCAAGCTGATTCATCATAATCATTAGACCATTCGTGTTTGATTTTATATTCATTACCAGAATCATCAACAATACACGCGCTTGTTAAACCTAAAGCAAGTCCTCCGGGTCCGCTAAAAAGCTCTCCTTTACGGAAGATCATATAAAAACCTCCATTAATTAATCTAAGTAATACATATTATAAACTATAACATATTTTTTTGCAGCAAGGGGAACGTTTGTTTTTACCTTTTATAAGATTTAAGTTTAATTAAACGGGGAAAAATGAATATTGAAAAGGTCGAAGGAGTGATTTAATGTCTGATACACATACAAAAGAACAAAGAAGAAAAAACATGCAAGCTATAAAATCAAAATCTAAATTAGAAGATAAAGCATTTGCTGAATTATGGAGAAGAGGAGTGCGTTTTAGAAGAAATGTAAAATCTCTATTGGGAAAACCTGATATTGCAATAAAAAAATATAAAATAGTGATCTTTATTGACTCTTGTTTTTGGCATGGTTGTGATATTCATGGAAATATGCCCAAGAGCAATAAAGAATATTGGGAGGCTAAACTAAAACGCAATAAGATCAGGGATAGTGAAGTAACGTTTTATTACAAGGAGAAAGGCTGGAATATCTTAAGGATATGGGAGCATGAATTCAAGAAAGATTTTAACATGGCAATAGATAAAATTGAAAAGTTTATAAAAGCAACAAAAGATGGATACTCTAAAAGATAATAAGAGGATTAGTCATCTAGGTTTTAAAATGGTTTTCTTAATTAATCCCCATCGAAGCTATATTTGCCCCCTCTCACTTTAGATTTATATAGATCCTAATTTTATCATTATTATTGACTATAGGTAACAGATATTTGTAAATGGCATCGCGAATCAAATGAGGACAATTGTACCTGATCTTATTGTCCTGTATAAGCAGGATTTTACTCGCGAGAAAGTCGAATGAAAAGGATAATAGATAAATATACTTATTTATATTCTCTGTAAGACAAACCTTTTTGCCTATTTATCCAATATGACCCATCATGTAATATGAAAATAGTCTGTATTGTAAAGAATTTACACAGTTTGATAGAAACATGAGGTGTTGCGGCATGCATAGTGAAATGTTGTTACATTCGGTCAAAGCCGATTTACATGAAAAACAGGAACAGATCCATCAGTTAAAACGAGTGCTGCACGAAATCAGGCAAATCAAACACGATTTTTCCGAGGTTCAGCATCTCATTCACCGGCCGCATCTTAACCGGGATGTATGGAGAGGAACACACGCTGAGCGGTTTGAAGATATTCGTGATGGAATGAACAAATCATATCATCAAATCAAAAGCCAACAGGTCAGCGGAATCATCGAAAGCATCGAAGGGAAAATCCATTCATTAGAGGGCGATGTATATTCCATAAGACGGCAAATCACGAGAATAGAGCATGAAATAGAGCAGGAAAAACATAAAAAGTGAGGTGAGCACAAATGGCACAGGAAATTAAAATGGTCTATGGCACAGTGAAGCAAGGGCTTTCTCAGCTCAAGAACTCAGCTGAACTCAAGTCCTCCGTACCCGGCCACCTTTCAGGCAGAAACCATTTAAACGTTGTGAAGTCCATCGAGCAATTAAATGAGGACATCAAAGAGCTCACTGAAGCATATGCATCCGTTCTGGCCAAGCATATCGCACAAACGGAAAGCGCGGTAAACGCCATGAAGGAAACGGACGAAAACATATCATCTTCCATGAAATAAAGTGCGGGAGGACAAGGGATTGAAAACATTAGATGTCCACGCTCTTCACGAGGGCATTCAGCATACGATTGAAAAACTGGACAAGCAAAAACAGCAGCTGGAGAAGCTGGAAAAAAGCGTTGAGCATCTGGCAGGCATGAAGGATGCGTTAAAAGGAAAAGGCGGAGATGCGATCCGAACCTTCTACGAGGAGTGCCACAAGCCCTTTCTCCTTTTCTTCGGCATGTTTATCGACGAATACAAAAAAGTGCTGAAACAAACGCAGCACGGCATTTCCTCTGTAGAATCCGACTCTCATGGCATGATTGCGGAGGCTTTTCTCTCACATGACGCAAGACACGGGATCAAGCATGCGCGAGAAGTGACAGAACAGCTCACAGACGCAGTCAATCGCCAGACATCAGCCATCGACCACATCGTCAGCCTGCCGACAGTCAATGACTCCTTTTTTCGGATGGAAACAGAACAGGCTGAAAGGCTGATCACGGACACTCTGCATAAGCTCTTTCAATTTGACGGCCAGCAAACCCAAGCGCTGGAAACAGCAAAATCAGATTTTCAAACAATGAAAAAATACATAGATCAGCTCGAAACGATGTACACCGGCCCGAAAATTGAAATTACAGGCTACAAAAGCGGCTCGATCTTGAAATCAAAGGAAGAAGAAAACATCAACCAAACCTTCGGCGCCATTAACCCGCAAATGAAGCAGGCGGATGATTCTCCGATGGAGATGATGTTGAAGAAGCTAGGAGAGAAAGAAGGCCCTGAAGTTGATTCGCTGGCTACCCATAATCGCGTAGAACAAATGATAAAGAGTCAAAAAGTCACCAAGAAAGTATATAGTGAAGAGGATATAAAAAAACTACAGAAAATTTATAAAACTATTGATGGAATAACTTACTGTGCCTACATAGATGGAAATATAATTGTCAAGATAGAGTGTGTTGATGAATCTCCAGAACCAGATGACAATGAAAGTGATATAGAGAGATACTTAGAAATGGGTTTGGAGTTATTTAGTGCAGACGATTGGGAACGAGCAGCATTAGGATATGACCCTCATACACATGAAAAACTCTCACTTCTAGATCGATTTAAAGCCGGTGTTAATATAACGCCGCCTGCTAAAGTTATCAAATGGATTCGACGGGGAAATAAACTAGCTAAAGTGTCTAAGAAAGCAGAGAAAGCCACTGATGAAGTTTCGAAAGTTGAGAAAAGGGAGAAAACTGAGAAGAAAATCTCTAAATCAGAAGAGAAAACCCCACAAAAATCTAATCAGAACCTGGACAAAGTTAAAGATTTTGACTTGAGTTTTGCGACTAATAAGCTCAAGAACGGAAAAATTTCTGCGGATGATTTAAAATCAATGATACCAAAGGATGTACCGAATAAATTTAAAGCAAGTGAAACTATAGAAAAAGGATATAAATACAATTTTGAAATTGAAGGTAAAAAAGTAGAAGTGAAGTGGCATTCCCCAGATTTAAATGCAAAAGAAAAGTTTCCAGATAGTAATTCAGGAAATATGTGGACTGCCCAAATAAAAGTAGGAAAAAAACTTCTTGGTCAAGATGGTAAACTCTATAAAAAACCAAGTAACATAACACACATTCCAGTTCAAGGAGAATAAAATATGGATATTTCTAAATTTAATGAACTACCCGATGCTTTATCTGTAGAAACATTAGAAGCGTTTTTTAATGAGGTTATTGATGCTTATGCAAATAAAAAGGATAATGTCAGTAATATTGAGTTTTCTGAAGCAATTTATCAACTTTCAGAAAGACAGTGGAATACATATAAGATATTAGACGAAAAAATTAAACACAAAGTAGATTTTATAATAAGCGATTTATTGGATCCAAATTCTTATGATCTAATGGATAATGCTACATCAATAATTGCTTATTTAGGCCTTCCAGAGAGTTACAAGGCATTGCAAGAAATGATAAAAGAAAATCTAAGTGATGATATTCAAGAGCTAATAGAGGAAACTATAGAGGAATTAGAAGGGAATATTGAAAATCCTTATTCTGGACTAGAATAAAGCTTATAAAGTAAACAAAGAGAATATGCATTCTAAAGAGCGAGATATCCAATAAATTTCAAATTTTGAGATATTAAAGAAGATAAAGAAAATTAATGGATCATTAAATAATTGAAAGGTTTAAAAAATGTATAGAGAATTGGATAATCTTTTATCTGCTGAAACAACTGAGGACTCATGGTACGATGATGGTTGTATAATTGCAAGTGATATATTGTCAGATTTTAGAGCAGATGATTGGGGAAAATTAAAAAACGAAGCACTTACTAAACCTTTGGAATGGCAAAAAAAACTGGCATACTGTATGGATAATAACGGAAGTTCGCATGAATTTTCAATATTACTATCACTACTTAGTATTGATAATGAAGAGCTATTTGAGGTATGCATAGATTCTCTAAGAAGCTTTGTGACTCCCGAGAGTAAACAAATGATATTGAGCGATCCATCCATACTACAGCGAATAAATGATAAATTGCCAAGAGCAAGTGCCCCGGTTAAGAAAATACATGAAGACTTCCTTGAGAAGGTTCATTCTTAATAATTTGTTATAGCATTGTTTATGCAACAATGCTTAAAAGCAAATGATAACTTTTTAAAGCTTATTCTCACACAGTTATGTGGAGTGGAATAAGCTTTTCCTATTGTAGAATAAGCTCCTAATTTTAAATATTACGTTAAAGAGGTGGAAAAGTATCAGATGAAATAAACCAGAATGGAAGAGATAGAAGGATGTATAAAGTTGGGATAATCAAGGGAAATGAATTTGAATGTAACTGCATTACGTTGTTTAGGCAGTTTAAGTTAATTTCTTCACAAGAAATTATAAATTATGCGGTTAATTATCTAGGGAATAATCTTAATATGAAAGGTGAGAATATCCTTGAATTGGCGTGGGAACAAACTGAAGCTAAAAGCAGATGTATTATAAGAACAAATAGTCTCTGACAGCCTTCTAATGACGGATGCAATCCGCGTTTACATTCATATGAAAAAAATATAAATAAATTATGCAATTTGTTTCAAGACTTTTTAGTAAAAGAAAAACAAACTATACTAAATGGATTACCGCTATAAACAAAAATATTACATAATTATTAATTCCCTTAGTCAAAAACCAAAAATGAAAGCGTTGACATCCTATAAACCTAGTGCTAAAGTATACCTACAAACAAATAAAGCGACCCGTCAGGATTGTTACTGCGAAAGCAGGCAAAACCTAAATGGTGCAGGTGCAGGAGGAGACTCTCGCAATCTGTGTCATTTAGGTTTTTTTTATTCTCAATTTAGGAGGTGATGCGGCATTTGATACAAAAAAAGCTGGTGAAAGGCGGCCACCTTTCATCCAGCGGGTTCCCCCATAAAAAGGAGGTATTCACATGGATTATGATAAGTTATCGAAAGACATATTACAACTCGTAGGCGGTGAAGACAACGTTCAGCGCGTGATTCACTGCATGACAAGGCTTCGTTTTAATCTTCATGACCATTCGAAGGCGGATCGCGGTCAGCTGGAGCAGCTGCCGGGTGTGATGGGCACTAATATCAGCGGTGGTCAGTTTCAAATTATCATAGGAAATGATGTGCCCAAGGTGTACCAGGCGATGCTGCAGCACGGTAAGCTCAGTGATGAGAAGAGTGCCGGTTCATCATCCCAGAAAAAGAATGTGCTGAGTGCGGTCTTTGATGTGATTTCTGGTGTGTTTACCCCGATTCTTCCGGCGATTGCGGGAGCAGGGATGATCAAAGGGCTTGTCGCGTTAGCCGTTACATTCGGCTGGATGACAGAGACGAGTCAGGCGCATGTGATTCTCTCGGCTGTCGGTGATGGCGCGTTCTATTTCCTGCCGCTCCTGCTTGCAATGAGCGCGGCGAGAAAGTTCGGAAGCAATCCATATGTAGCGGCGGCGATTGGGGCGGCGATTCTGCATCCGGATTTGACGGCGCTGCTTGGTGCGGGGAAACCGATTTCCTTTATCGGGCTTCCTGTCACCGCTGCCACGTATTCGTCAACAGTCATTCCGATTTTGCTGGCGATTTGGATCGCATCGTATGTTGAGAAGTGGATTGACCGGATCACCCACTCTTCTCTGAAGCTGATTGTGGTTCCGGCACTGACATTGCTGATTGTTGTGCCGCTGACGCTGATTACAGTCGGTCCGCTTGGCGCTATTTTGGGAGAATACTTGTCTGTCGGTGTGAACGTTTTATTTGATCATGCAGGGCTTATTGCGATGATTTTGCTTGCGGGAACATTCTCTTTAATCATTATGACGGGCATGCATTATGCACTGGTGCCGATTATGATTAACAACATTGCCCAAAACGGGCACGATTACTTGCTGCCCGCTATGTTTTTGGCGAATATGGGGCAGGCCGGGGCATCCTTTGCCGTTTTCCTTCGCTCCAGAAACAAAAAGTTTAAATCACTTGCACTCACAACGAGTGTCACGGCGCTGATGGGGATTACAGAACCCGCGATGTACGGCGTGAATATGAGATTGAAAAAACCGTTCGCGGCGGCTTTGCTGGGTGGCGCGGCCGGCGGAGCGTTTTACGGTGTGACGGGTGTTGCTTCCTATATTGTCGGGGGGAATGCGGGTCTGCCGAGTATCCCTGTCTTTATCGGCCCAACGTTTATTTACGCCATAATCGGCCTTGTGATTGCGTTTGCGGCGGGAACAGCGGCAGCCTATCTTATTGGATTCGAGGATGTGCCGTCTGACAGTGATCAGCGGCCGTCTGTGCATGAAGGCAGCGGAGAAATCATTCACAGCCCGATTAAAGGTGAAGTAAAGTCATTAAGTGAAGTGAATGACGGGGTGTTTTCTGCCGGGGTCATGGGAAAAGGATTCGCTATTGAGCCTGAAGAAGGAGAAGTTGTTTCTCCTGTTCATGGAAGCGTTACCACTGTTTTTAAAACAAAGCATGCGATTGGAATGACGAGTGATCAGGGAGCCGAAATTCTCATACACATTGGATTGGACACTGTGAAGCTGGAGGGGCAATGGTTTACAGCTCACGTCAAAGAAGGCGACAAGGTCGCACCGGGAGATTTGCTCGTGTCCTTTGATCTGGAACAAATCAAAGCGGCGGGATATGACGTCATCACCCCGGTGATCGTGACCAACACAGACCAATATTCGTTTTCGCCTGTAAAAGAAATCGGCAAGGTGAAGACAAAAGAAGCATTGCTAGCTTTATCTTAAAAAAACTGATGAGGTGATCAATATGAGTGCAAATGCAAAACGATTTCCAGAAGGATTTTTATGGGGCGGCGCGGTTGCTGCCAATCAAGTGGAAGGTGCTTATAACGAGGGCGGTAAGGGGCTTTCGACGGCTGACGTATCACCGAACGGCATCATGTCTCCATTTGATGAGTCGATGTCTTCCTTGAATCTTTATCATAACGGAATTGATTTTTATCATCGGTATAAAGCGGACATCGCTTTGTTTGCGGAAATGGGGTTTAAGGCATTCCGCACATCAATAGCGTGGACAAGAATTTTTCCGAATGGCGATGAAGAGGAGCCTAATGAAAAAGGCCTCAACTTTTATGACGATCTGTTTGATGAACTGTTAAAGCATCAGATTGAGCCAGTCGTGACCATCTCACATTATGAAATGCCGCTCGGTTTAGTGAAACAGTATGGCGGCTGGAAGAATCGCAAGGTCATCGAGTTCTATGAACGTTATGCCAAAACCGTCTTCAAACGCTATCAACACAAAGTGAAGTATTGGATGACGTTCAATGAAATTAATGTAGTGCTCCATGCGCCATTTACCGGCGGCGGGCTTGTTTTTGAAGAAGGAGAAAACAAATTAAACGCGATGTATCAGGCCGCGCACCACCAGTTTGTCGCCAGCGCCCGCGCTGTCAAAGCGGGGCATGAGATCATTCCTGATTCAAAAATCGGCTGTATGATTGCGGCAACGACAACCTATCCGATGACATCTAAGCCGGAGGATGTCTTCGCGGCACTGGAGAATGAGCGCAAAACACTTTTCTTCTCAGATGTGCAGGCACGAGGCGCATACCCGGGATATATGAAACGCTTCTTGGCAGAAAATCATATTGAAATTGAAATGGCTGATGGCGATGAAGAGATTTTGAAAGAACATACGGTGGATTACATCGGATTCAGCTACTATATGTCGATGGCGGCAAGCACTGATCCGAAAGAACTCGCAAAATCAGGGGGCAACCTGCTGGGCGGTGTGAAAAATCCATATCTCAAATCATCAGAATGGGGCTGGCAGATTGATCCGAAAGGCTTGCGCACCACGCTTAATACGTTATATGACCGCTATCAGAAGCCGCTGTTTATCGTGGAAAACGGCCTTGGTGCGGCAGACAAAGTGGAGGAGGACGGCTCTATTCAGGATGATTACAGAATCAACTATCTGCGAGAACACCTCATTGAAGCCCGGGAAGCGATTGCTGACGGTGTCGACTTAATCGGATACACGTCATGGGGACCGATTGACCTTGTCAGCGCCTCCACTGCGGAAATGAAAAAACGCTACGGCTACATTTATGTTGATCGGGACAATGAAGGAAACGGATCATTAAACCGCATCAAGAAAAAAAGCTTCGGCTGGTATCAGCGAGTCATCGCCACAAATGGAGAGAGTCTCTGACAACTTTTTGAATACTCATGCGCTTCAATTGACAATAACCGGAAGCAGGCGGACAATAAAAGAGAAAGATGAACCACCCACAGTCCGAAAGGCGGGAAGAGCATGTTTAACAAAATGTTAGTTGCGATTGACGGATCAGATATGAGTGCAAAAGCGCTTGATGCCGCAGTGCATTTGGCTAAAGAGCAGCAGACGGAACTAAGCATTCTTCATGTGGGGAGAGAAGCCGTCGTCACGACTTCTTCTCTGACGGGAATGGTCTATGTGCCTGAACATTTTATTGAAGAAATCAGGGACCAGGTTAAAAAAGAAGGCCTGAAAATTCTTGAGAATGCAAAAGAAAAAGCAGCCGGAAACGGTGTTCAAGCTGAAACGATTTACGCGCAGGGCGAGCCGGCGCATGAGATACTAAATACCGCAAAAGAGAAAGGCGTCAGCCTGATCGTAGTCGGCAGCCGGGGCATCAGCGGCCTCAAAGAAATGATGCTTGGAAGCGTCAGCCATAAAGTGTCTCAATTATCGCCCTGCCCGGTATTGATTGTTCGATAAAAGAATAAGTGATTAGGTCTAATAGAAAAATAAAAAATTAAATTACGAATATGAAATTAAGAAATCTTATAAACATCGAAAAAATTAGAAAAAGGTTAGTGATTTATAGTAAAAAAAATTTGGATGATTTTGAATAATTTGTAGAGGGAGCTAATAAGCTCTCTTTTTTTTATCAAAAAACTGGTCTTCAAATTTAGATGAACAAAGTTTCATGAAAACTCTATATCCTCAGGGTTGGGGGTTTTTCAGTAAAAATCCTAGAGAAGAAATGGTAAATGTCTATGAAACTAAAAATTATACACAGGCAGTTTCTTGGCCAAATAATAGCTTTAAGAACATTTTCGGGTTAGACAGACATGGAAGAGCGCAAGGGATTGAGTTGGGATATTTAATCGAACAGATTCCAAGCTCTATAGAATGGAAGAACTGTCATGACGGATCAAGAGCTTGTTTAAAAAAGACTGATACTTTATTTGCTATAAAAAATAAAACACCTAATCCATCTTTGTGCGGAAACTTAGGTTTATCCAGAGAAACACTTATACCTTGGGCATGGAGCAATAAAAGTAGAAGTAATATTTCAAAAGAATCTAAAGTATTGAGAGTTGAAGTTAAATGTTCTTAAATGGAGGTGTTTATAAGACATTCAATGAAAAAACTTTTAATTGGGTTAATTGTAACTATCCCTGGACAAATGTTTATGGATTAGCAAGAAGTTTAATGGCTTTGTCGACAGCTCTAACGCTTATTTTTAATGATGCCAGTGTGTTTTTTAGACCAGCTAGCGGAATAGATACTTATCCTTATTGTCCAAAAACTATTCCAAGTGTTTTTTGCCTTACCTCAAATGATTATCTTCATCTGAATATAGTACGGTGGATTTGTGTATTGTTATTGATAATTATAGCAACTGGCTGGCGACCGAGAATCACTGGGTTTTTCCATTGGTGGATCTGTTATAGTTTGCAAGTTTCTGCACTTACGATTGATGGTGGCGAACAGGTGAATGCGGTTTTTACTCTATTGCTCTTACCTATAACATTAACCGACGGTAGGAAATGGCATTGGTATAATAATAAAGTAAGTAACATTAAAAGCAACGGAGAGTTTTATGCTAGGATGATAGCGTTGGTCTCTTTTGTTGTAATAAGAGTACAAGTTTCTATATTATATTTTAATTCATTTATAGCTAAGTTAGGTGAGGAAGACTGGATTAATGGAACAGCAGTTTATTACTATTCTCAACATTTAATGTTGGGATTTCCAGAGCCGATACTTCATGTGTTTCAATTTATAATCACTAGTAAATATATTGTGGTAGCTACTTGGGGAACATTGCTCATTCAGTTTTTATTATTTGCAGCTATACTGGCACCGAAAAAAAGTTGGAATCTTTTATTCTATATAGGACTGCTCATGCATGATATTTTTGCAATTATGTTTGGTTTGATTAGTTTTTCTATGATTATGTGCAGTATTTTAATTTTATATTTAAGACCTTTAGACAAACCTTTCAAGTTGAAAGAAATTAAACTTAAAAAAGGTTTATTAGAAAGGGGGGATAAACAAAAGGTTCTGAATTATTAAATTAAATAATAAAGGAGGAAGAAAAATGAAAGGGAATTTTATCAACAGAAAAAACTTAATATTCATTCTATTTGTATTGTTAGTTTCATCAATTACAAGCCATTTTAACTCTGCTAAGGCTATCGAAAGCCATAAATTTTCTGGCGAAGAAATTTATGCTGGTGTGGCCTTTGGGCAAGGAGATGTAGCAAAACTTTTTCCGGAAGTTTGGAGTAAAGAGAATTTAGAAAAATTATCTACAAAAGAATCAAAAAGAAAAGCACTTAAGTTAATCGCAGAAATGAAGGAAGTAGATCCAAACTACTTCAATAATTTGGAGAAAGCCATTTATGAAAACAAAGATCCAAAAGAAGTAAAGGAACTTCTCACAAGAAGCGGAAAAATTCTAAAAAAGGTTGATCCAAACATATCTGAAAATACTCAAGTTGACTCTGCCGAAGGAGCTTGTGTCACATTTGTGACGTGGACGGCAGTAGCTGCTATATGGGTAGCTGTTGTGGCCGGAGCAGTTGTTGTAGCTTCCACTGTGACCAATGATAAAACCTCTTTGATGAATGAAATGCTTACTAAAAACATGGTGGAGAGATTAAATTAAACTCTAAAATGGATCTTAATTTTAACAAGTTAAGATCCGTTTTTTTATTGACATATCCCTCACGGACACCTTTAAGATAAAAGTGAAAATCTCTAAGGAGTGAATTTCATGAATATTAAACAAGTATCTGAATTAACAGGTTTAACTAAAAAAGCGATTAAGTATTATGAATCTGAAGGATTAATTGAAGTTAATAAAAACCCAACGAATCAGTATAGAGAATATTCCGAAAAAGAAGTTTCTCAGTTGAACTTAATTGCGTCCCTTCGATTGCTTCATATGCCTATAAAAGAAATTAAATCTCTTCTAATTGGAGAAAGAAGGCTTTCAGAATTATTAAATGAACAGTTAAATCAAATTAATATAAATTTAAAGCAGCTTGAGCAACAGAAATTATTAACAGAGACTCTCATACAGAACATAAATGAAATAGATGATTTTAGTGATAAGATTAAAATTTTAGAAGACACTTTGCAGTTGAAAGATCAAGAAAAGAAAGAATATATACTGGATAAAATCTTGAGAATATTCCCAGGTAAATTTGGTGAATTTGTTGTTGTTATGTTTGAGCCTTTTTTAGAAGTTACTATTGATAATGAGAGTAAAAGCTTGGATTGGTTAAATTTAGTTAGTTATTTGGATGACATTGAAGAGGTAGAGGATAATCATCCGATTATGAAGTTAATTATGGAAAATGAGCAAGAGTTGGAAAGACTTAAGAAGAGCAATTATGATACTGTAAATAAAATAATTAATAAAGACCCTGAACTAATTAAGCAACAAAAACAAGCAATAATAGACTTGGTCAAAAATGTAAAAACGAGTGAAGAGTTTAAAGAGAATTTTATTAAACAAGTAAGTAGCGGAAATGACTTTCCACAATTAAAAGAAGGAAGTAAATTTAGTGATATGTTATATAAAATAAGTTCTAAGTATAAGCTCTTTTTAGACAATCAAACAGAAATAAAAAAACAAGCCGATGCAGAGTTAGGATTTGATTCAAAGCAATTTTTAGAAGCCATTATAAAGGGTGAAAGAGATTGATGAACTATATTATTGGCGGGTTTATATGCTTATTATTTGCCTATTTAATTGGTGTAAAAAAAATATTAGTTCTATTAATAAATTATAATGACTTTACTTTTTTAGGTGATAAGGATAAGTTATCAAAAAGAATGGGGATTATACTATTTATAATTGGAGTATTCACTATATTAATGCCTTTGTTACTTATGGTTTTTGGCGTTTTAATAAAAAGCATATATACAGTCATAATAATTGCTTTAGTCTTACTTGCTTCTTTATTTATTGTAGTTCCATACTTTCAAATCAAATAAATGACTTCATTCAATGTAATCTAGTCCAAGGAAAAAATCTGAGGATTTATACACAATATGCAATCAAAAGAACAGAGTTATTTTCCCTAGCCGGTAAACTATAGAAGATATAACCTATTGTGACCATTATTCTGGACAAAAGTTTATGGTGTTTAATTGCTTGATGAAAGCGCCAATTTTGATTTTTAATATGACTAGTGTGTTTCTTAGACAGTTAGCGATACATATCTTCATTTTCCAAAAACTACTCGTTTGAATTTTTGTATTGCTAATTTTATAGTGACTAGCTGACGTCCGAAAATCACACTTGAGTGATTCAATGGTAGACTTGATTAAATGGCTGTATAAGTGAACACTGTTTGAAGAAGAGTAGAGTTTGTATTTTCTGTAATTTTGTAACTGTTATTCTTATGTTCCAAGAAAACACAACTAAAAATACAAGATGTTTTTTGATGCGAATCTTTACCAAAAGAGGCGACTCCCATTGATACCTAAGGGATGACGCCTCTTTTTGTTTTCAATGTGTTTAGCGCCTTGTTCACATAATAGTCCCGGATGCTATTTCTTTGCTGCTTTATTGGCCGGCGCAAACCAACCGAATAAAGCAATGGCCACTAAAACGCCATAGAAGATCAGCGTCCAGGTGGTGCTGTGCGGAAAGTGATGGTCCAGGATTCCAATATCCTCATGGGCAAGGGTAATGACCACCAGTTTGACACCGACCCAGGCCACAATGGCATATGCGGTTGTTTCCAGTGCGGGGCGCTGATTAAGAAGTTTTACAAACCAGGTTGCGGCAAACTTAATCAGGATAAGGCCTGCAATTCCGCCTAGGACAACAACAATAAATTGTCCTCCATCCATGCCGCCGAAATCATCAAGCGGTGATTCCGGAAGGCCGAGAGCTAAAGCAACCGCAGCAAGAATCGAATCAATGGCAAAAGCGAGGTCCGCTAAAGCAATCTTTCCGACTGTGGGCCAGAAACCTTTCCCGGCAGCCTCCTCTTTGTCCTCCTCATGAATATTCTCGTTTTTTTTCCCGAAACGGGCCTTCACCACATGCTTTAAGCCCAGGTAAAGAAGATACGCTGCTCCTATCGCCTGAATCTGCCAGACATTCGCGATAAACGAAATGGCAAAAAGCGCCGCAAACCTGAAGGCAAATGCCATGATGATTCCATAATTTATCGCTTTTTTCTTCTGATCATCGGGTAAATGCTTGGCGATAACTGCCAGTACAAGGGCATTATCAGCCGATAGCAGTCCTTCTAATCCGATTAAAATTAACAATGTCCAGGCATATTCCAGCCAGATAGACTCCATTAACATCGTTCCTTTCTAAAACGTAAAGTGTGCTGTAAAAGTTGCGATATCAACAGCATTCCCCTTCTCATCTATCGTTAATCCAATTGAGTAGGTTGGTATTTCTTGGGGGCTCTTCGTGTTGGCAAAAACCAGAAATCTACATGTGCAACATGCTAAAAGATAAGTGATACATCAATTTAAGTATAGTATCTGTGTTGTTTAAAATTACCAAAATGAATAAAGTCATAATGTAAAATGGTGAAAAAAAGAATATAATGAATACAAGTGCAAAGGCTTTGAGGCGGTAAAGCAACTTCTAGCGGCCAGCGTGTCGTTGGAGTAGATAATGAAACGGATAAGATGTCAGAATTTATAGTAAACAATGCTTTCACATGAAGGAAGCAGCCTTGTCTGATGTTCAGCAGGCAGAATCTTTGATGCCAAAGCCTGAACAAAACCATTTGATTCCGGTATCTTAATCAATGCGGCGGAATAAGGAATTTTTTTGAATTATCAGCAGGATTATTTAAAAGGTCATCTTTAGCTTCTGATGAGGCGCACTTTATTACAGGCTCAAACTTTGTCATAGACGGCGGCTGGACGGCCGGCAAGAAACTATAATAAAGGGAAAAGCACCTTGCAGCTGGGGTGCTTTCCCTATACATAACTGGAGGTAGAATACTCTTGATGCAACAGGATCTTTCCTTATCGTCAAACCAAAAATCAACAGCCGTGCTGAAAATGGTCATCTCCATGGTGATTTTCGGTTCCATCGGCTTTTTCTCAGAGCATACCAATCTGCCGTCATTTGAATTGGTATTCATCCGCTGCCTTTGCGCGACGCTATTTTTAAGCTTCTGCTGGCTGGCGTCCGGCCAGTATAAAACCGAAAAGTGGAGCAAGAGAGAAGTGCTGCAAACATTGGCGTGCGGTTTCTTTCTTGTATTCAACTGGGTGTTCTTATTTAAGTCTTTTGAAGAAACATCTGTCACGATCGCCATCTCGGTTTATCACCTTGCACCGGTGCTTGTTCTTCTCCTGGGGAGCATCATCTACAGAGAAAAATTAAACGTCATCTCTGTCAGTTCCATTATCATCTGTTTTCTGGGAACTGCGCTGATTTCCGGGATTAATGGCAGCACATCACTAACGCAGCTGATGGGGTCAGGAATCATTTGGGCCGTTCTCGCCGCACTGTTTTATGCGTTCACTACTTTATTGGGAAAAGGCATTCACAACCTCAGCCCTTACGCGACCACCTTCCTGCAAACCGGTTTAGGGATCATTATCCTGATTCCGTTTATTCACTTTGGCGCTTTTGCCGGCCTGTCTCAGGGGAACTGGATTATGGTGGTGTCTACCGGTATCATTCATACGGGTATTGTGTATTTGCTGTTTTTTGACAGTTTGCGTTTTTTATCAACGAAATTTATTTCAATCATTGTCTTCCTCGACCCGGCTGTCGCGATCGTGCTGGATACCGTCTTCACAGGTTTCCGTCCAGACCTCTATCAAACACTAGGCATCGTGATGATCTTTGCGGGCATGGCTTTGACGCTTGTCAGGAGGCAGGGGAAAGCGGATGTGGTCGCTGAGGGTAAGGATATTGAACAAATTCAGTAACACTAATAGAGAAAACGTAAAAAGGCCTAAGCGGTCTTAATTATTTGTGGAGGGATAATAATAAAAAAGTATAAACGTTACAATTTAGATAATGAATTAATTTCCACCCTTGAGAGAATTAAAAGAGATTTAGAAGGTCCATTTCCTTCTGATATTGAGAAATTAGAGGACGATTATAATGAATTTTGTTTAGCGGAAGATTTTTATGAATTTTTTATGCTCATTGTTGGAAGTCTAAGTTATGTTTTGGCAGATAAAAAACTGCCCAAACGCCAACTTGATTCATTATCAAAATCTTTTTTTGAACTATACCCAAGGTACTCTCAAATGAATGGAATTTTAGAAAACTATCCTGCACTAAAGCGAGAACTAGAACTACACGAGCAAGCAAGGAGATTATTAATTAATATAATTTCTAATTAGCTAGCACTTTTAAGAAATAGGTACGTACTACTTTCAATTTGAAATGATAGTATAAGCTTAGAAATGTATTTAGAACAGGCACGGAAAGTTATTAAAAAGCAAAACCCCAGCCTTCACTCAAGGTTGGGGTTTCTGCGTTTGACTCGCCAAATTCTAAAGACAGAGGCTGCGTAAGTGAGAATAGCCGGGATAGTGATAGCGATGATAAAGACAAAAAGGACGTGGACGGTGTTATGAAGTATGGAAGCATCACCAGAAATAAATGTATTCCTGATGACAGTGACAGCCGCGGTAAGACAGAGCATGAACAATGTGATATAGCGCAGGGAAGATTCACTTTGTTTATATTTATCAATCATAGTTGAACGGTCGGAGTGAATCGGCTTCGTTCCGGGTTCAGCAGCAAAGATGTGTGTGTCGTATACAGAGCAAACACGTTCCCATCCGGCCGCTTCAAACATCTCGGTGTATTCCGCCAAGCTTTCTTCCTCAACATCATGATAGTCAATGCTGTATATCAACTTCCGCGGCTCAGCTTTTTTAAGCTTATACCCCATAAACGCAAATGAATCGAGCACCCAGCCTTTGCCGGCCATATCGCTTAGTCTCTTCATATCCTTTTCTTCTGAAAACGCCAAGCCTTCGGACATCATATATTTTTTCTGTTTCATGATTCATCCCCTTTCCTTTGTTGAAAAGCGCGTTCGCCGTGTTCAGCCATCACTTTTCTGCGCTGAATTTCTTTTTTGAGTAATTCTTGGCCGTGCAGGGTGGTCTGGTATACTTTGCGGCGCGGGTTGTCATTGTTGATAAGCTCAATGATCTCTTTTTGCAGTAATTTCTTTAACAATGTATATAAAGTAGCCGGGCCGATCGTAAAGGAGTCATCGGTCATTTTCTCCATCTCTTGCATGATCGAATATCCGTGCTTTGGTTCTAGCAATGTTAAGACAATATAATAGGCTGGATCGGTAAGCTGATCCATTTCCTGACGTTGTTTTGGCAAGGGGTCACCTCATTTCTTATATCAACTAATGATATATCACTTATTGATATAATGAAATCTTCCTTTTGTTTTGTCAATTCTGCATTCAGTCATCATAAAGAAACAATCACCGAGTATGCATTAATGTATACGTTTTCATAGAGGGGGAGTTTTGATGAAAAAAGGGATGGCGGCGGTTTTTGTGATGATGCTGATATTGTGTTTCGGCGGGAATGAGAGTGTGAAGGCGGCGGAGCCGAAGGTGTATCAGTTTGATTTTGGAAGCGGTTCGGTTGAGCCTGGTTACATTGGTGTCAGGGCGTCTGATCGGTATGACCGGTCAAAGGGCTACGGGTTTCTAACACCGGAGAATATGAAGGATGTGGCGGCGCCCGGGACTGGTGTGAAGAGTGATGCGGTTCAGTTTTTGACGTATGGGACGAAAAGCGACAATACGTTTAGCGTGGATCTTCCAAATGGCCTTTACGAGGTGAAGGTGACGCTTGGCAATACGGCAAGGGCCAGTGTGGCGGCGGAGGGTGTGTTTCAGGTCATCAATATGACGGGAGACGGTGCGGAGGATACGTTCCAAATTCCTGTTACCGACGGGCAGCTGAATCTGCTGGTGACATAGGGAAAAGCAGGCACCGCTTTTACGCTCAGCGCCTTGAAAATCAAGAAATTGTCTGATCAGCCGGTGACGAACCGAACCATTTATGTCGGCGGCGATTCGACGGTGTGCAATTATTATCCGCTCAACAGCAGCAAGCAGGCGGGCTGGGGGCAGATGCTGCCTCACTATGTCGACAAACAATTTCAAGTGAGAAACATGGCGTCAGGCGGGCAGATCGCGAGAGGGTTTCGAAATGACGGGCAGCTTGAGGCGATCTTGAAGTATATCAAGCCGGGCGATTATTTTATGTTGCAGCTGGGCATTAATGACACAAATCCGAAGCATAATGAATCTGAAGCGGAATTTAAGGAGATTATGCGAGATATGATCCGCGAGGTGAAAGCGAAGGGTGCGGAAGTCATCCTTTCAACACCACAGGGACGGGCGACAGATTTTACGTCTGAAGGCATTCATTCGTCTGTCAACCGATGGTACAGGGCTTCTATTTTGGCTTTGGCCGAAGAGGAGAAAACGCACCTCATTGACTTAAATGTCCTCAGTTCGGCTTACTTTACATCAATCGGTCCGGAAAAAACACTCGCGTTATATATGGACGGAGATACGCTGCATCCTAACCGCGCGGGAGCCGACGCACTGGCGCGGTTAGCCGTTCAGGAGTTGAAACGCCAGAGAATTGAAGGATTTTAATACGTCATTTTTCGACAAAACACATATGCCTGCGTGAATTAGCGTATAATGAGAACATCTGCAAGAGACAGGAGTTTATACATGAGTCATTTTAAAAACTATCAAATCAGTCATGACATTTTACGAGCATTAGAAGGACTGGGATATACAGAACCGACCAAGGTGCAGCAGAGCGTGATTCCCGCTGCCCTAGAACGAAAGGATCTTGTCGTCAAATCACAGACGGGAAGCGGGAAAACGGCTTCTTTCGGGATTCCTCTCTGTGAGCTGGCGGATTGGGATGAAAACAAGCCGCAGGCGCTTATTTTAACACCGACCCGTGAGCTTGCCGTACAAGTAAAAGAGGATATCACAAACATCGGACGCTTTAAACGAATTAAAGCGACTGCCGTGTTTGGAAAGTCTTCCTTTGATAAACAAAAAGCTGAACTGAAGCAAAAAAGCCACATCGTTGTCGGCACGCCGGGACGTGTCTTGGATCATATCGAAAAGGGCACGCTGCCGTTAGACCGTCTGTCCTATTTGGTGATTGATGAAGCCGATGAGATGCTGAATATGGGCTTCATTGAGCAGGTGGAGGCGATCATCAAGCATCTGCCGGTTGAGCGTACGACGATGCTGTTTTCGGCGACCCTGCCGGAGGATATTGAGAAATTAAGCCGTCAATATATGAAAAACCCGGAGCATATTGAGATCAAAGCGGCCGGCCTTACCACAAGGAATATTGAACATGCGGTGATCCAAGTCAGAGAAGAGCATAAGTTTTCTTTGCTGAAAGATGTGTTAATAACGGAAAATCCGGATAGCTGCATCATTTTCTGCCGGACGAAAGAACATGTCAATCAGCTGACCGATGAATTGGATAACTTAGGGTATCCGTGCGATAAAATACACGGCGGAATGATTCAGGAAGACCGTTTCGATGTCATGGATGAATTTAAACGGGGCGAGTACCGTTACTTAGTCGCGACAGATGTCGCCGCGCGCGGGATTGATATTGAAAATATCTCTCTTGTCATCAACTATGATCTGCCGCTTGAGAAGGAAAGCTACGTCCACCGCACAGGCCGGACGGGGCGCGCAGGAAACAAAGGAAAGGCCATTTCGTTTGTCACAGCCTTCGAAAAACGGTTTTTAGCTGACATTGAAGACTATATCGGATTTGAGATTCAAAAAATAGAAGCCCCTTCTCAAGAAGAAGCGGCCAAGAAGAAACCTGATTTTCTATCCAAATTGAATGACCGTCCGGAATTCAAAAAGGACAAAAGCGAAGAGCTGAATAAAGACATTATGAAGCTGTATTTTAACGGCGGAAAGAAAAAGAAAATCAGAGCCGTTGATTTTGTAGGAACGATTGCCAAAATTGATGGTGTGACAGCTGATGATATCGGCATTATCACAATCATGGATAACGCCTCTTACGTGGAGATTTTAAACGGAAAAGGCCCTCAAGTTCTCAAAGTGATGAAAAACACATCCGTCAAAGGGAAGAAGCTCAAGGTGAATAAAGCGAATAAATGATGAATGACCTGCTCCCGGTTAAAGGGGCAGGTCATTTTGCTGCTGGCTTATATCCGCGCTGGTCTCCTCCGGGACAAAAGCGAGGATCACAATGCCGATTACAAATAAAACAATTAGGCTGAACACCGCAGTCGAGGATCTCCCGGTCAGCTGGGCGGTAACGGCGATGAGCAATGGCCCCATAATCGAAGCGAATTTTCCGAAAATGTTGTAGAAGCCGAAGAATTCATTGGCGTGGCGCTTTGGCACGAGCTTGGCGAAATAAGAACGGCTGAGGGCTTGAATGCCGCCCTGCGAAGTGGCGACAAGCATGGCCAGTATCCAGAAATCTAGCGTTGTTTCCATAAAATAAGCGTACACACAGACAATCATATAAATGACGATTCCAACGTACAGCATTGTTTTTCCCGTAAAGCGTTCTGCCAGTTTTCCGTATACAATGGAAAACGGCGCGGCGACGACTTGAGTGACAAACAGGATGATCAGGAGGCTTGAGGGGCTGATCCCTAAATCAGACCCATAGGAGGTCGACATCGTAATAATCGTGCCGACTCCGTCGATATAAAAGAAATAAGCAAGCAAAAAGAGGAACAGCGCCCGGTACTGCCTAATCCGTTTCATCGTTTGGCCGAGCCGCTTAAAGCTGTTGATAACAATATGAGGTTCTCTTTTGATGAAATAGCGCTGATGGACATGTTTCAGCATCGGGATGGTAAACAGCCCCCACCAGGCAGCCGTTATGAAAAAGGACAGCTGGCTTGCGGCCGATACAGACAGCGGAATCGACTCTGCTTGAGCAAGCAGGATGACAGCAATGCTGATGATAAATGGAATCGTGCTTCCTATGTAGCCTAAGCCAAAACCCCGTGCAGAGACGATATTCATCCGTTTTTCTGAAGTGACGTCAACGAGAAAGGCATCATAAAACACGTTGGCGCCGGAAAAACCGATAGCCGATATGGTATAAAACAGCAACAAAAGCAGCCAATGTTCACTCGGGATAAAGGCAAGCATCGCGGTGCTGGCAACACCGGCTGACACAAAGAAACCGAAGAACTTTTTTTTGCACCCTTCATAGTCGGCGATCGTGCCTAAAATCGGCCCGAGCATCGCAAGAATAAACGTTGAAATCGCAATGGTATATCCCAAATAGGCAGTCGATTGAGCAGCTCCGACACCGCCTTCCGCCGCAGCTGCTTTATAAAACAACGGAAACACCGCGGTGGTCACGACAATCGAGTATGCAGAATTTGCCCAGTCATATAAAATCCAGCTGTTTTCTTGTTTCGTAAAACGTTTCATCACAAGCCCCCTTCTCTGGTAACAATACTTTTATTGTACGAGAAATGGGGCTGAAAAGAATGGAAAGCACGTAAATTTTTACAAAATGTTTATGTTTTTGTGCTTCAAATCAAACTTTTGGTTTATTGATGGGGATAGGTATATCTGGTACCATTTAACTACATTTTACGTATTTTCCAGAAGGGATTCAGCAGAGAGGAGACAGAGCATGAGGCGAATAGGCTTGTGTATAAGCCTGCTGGTCACAGTTCTTGTGATGAGCGCATGCGAAAGTGAAGATGAGGCTCAGACGTTTGCAGATCGTGATCAAGAGACGGTCAAACAAACCACAGCCAAACCGATGAGCAATAAGAATAAACAGGAATTCCAGACTCTTCCAAGCGATATGCAGCTGGCGATTGTATTCAGTTCCATGATACGTGTAAGCGAAGCATTTGATTATGGAATCGGCAACCCTGAATACTTTGTGCGGAGCAGCATGACTGAAGAAGAAGCAGACATTGCGAAGGAGAACCTTAGAGCGATTCAACATGAAAACAAACCGCTCAAAAAACAAAACACCGAGGCAATCGCTTTGCTTCAAAAAACCCGCAATCATGGAATGAGCCGCAACGAAATGCAGCAGCTGAAAGAAAATCGTGCTGCTTTTTTTGAGATCACAGAACGTATGATCAAACTCATCAGCCAAGTCACACCGAAAAACGCGAAGAAGACAAGACAGCAGCTGGATCAGCTGAAAAAACAATATACGCAATACAGTGCCGAAAGCGTCAAAATCATGAACAGCATTGTCAAAAAGCAGGGGGCTGACAAGGCATCATTTGAACGACATCTGGAGGCACTGCTTCAAAAACAGCCCGGGCAGCCGGTGCTGAGTGGATTGTATTGACCTGCTTCCTGCTCTTTCCCTGATGATATTGACCTAGTACAAAAAGAATGTACAATCAAGGTGTAGTTTGTTCTTAGTTGATTGGAGGAACATGTCATGAAAATTGCGAAGGTGATCAACAATAACGTGATCAGCGTGGTCAATGAACAGGGAAAAGAATTGGTCATCATGGGCAGGGGGCTCGCGTTCCAGAAAAAGACCGGCGATGATGTCGATGAAGACCGCATTGAGAAGGTGTTCACGCTCGATAACAAGGATGTATCAGAAAAATTCAAAACCCTTTTGTATGATATACCGATCGAGTGTATGGAAGTATCCGAAGAGATTATCAGCTATGCGAAATTAAAGCTCGGCAAAAAGCTCAACGACAGCATCTATGTGTCGCTGACCGACCATATTAACTTCGCCATCCAGCGCAATCAGAAAGGGCTTGATATCAAAAACGCCTTGCTGTGGGAAACAAAGCGGCTGTACAAAGACGAGTTTGCAATCGGAAAAGAAGCGCTGCACATGGTGAAAAACAAGACTGGCGTGTCTCTGCCGGAGGATGAAGCTGGCTTTATTGCCATGCATATCGTAAATGCCGAGCTGAATGAAGAGATGCCTAATATCATCAATATTACAAAAGTCATGCAAGAGATTTTGAGTATCGTAAAATACCATTTTAAGATTGAATTCAACGAAGAAACGCTTCACTATTATCGGTTTGTCACCCATTTGAAGTTTTTCGCGCAGCGTCTTTTTAATGGCACGCACATGGAAAGCCAGGACGATTTTTTACTGGAGACAGTGATAGAAAAGTACCATCACGCGTATGAATGCACGAAAAAAATCCAAACCTACATTGAGCGGGAGTATAAACACAAGCTCACCAGTGACGAGCTGCTGTATTTAACGATTCACATCGAAAGGGTCGTCAAATGAAAGCGTTGACATTTTTATTTTCTTGTGTTGATTTTTTCTTACATTCACATATGAGGATGTTAGGATTGTTACTGCTAAGCAGGCAAAACCTAAATTGCAATGAGTGCGGATGATCTCTGTCTGTACTGATGGTAATTTAGGTTTTTATTTTTTTCAGAGGGTGATGAGGGCGTTTCATAGGATTGTTACTGGTCAGGCAGGCAAAACCTAAACTACTCGTTCCTATTGCGATAGGGGTAGTTTAGGTTTTTTATTTTTTAGCAGAAGGGATGAAAAATGGGGATTCTTAGCAGCGGCAAAAGGCATTTTACAGCTGGCCGGCGTGGAAGAAAATGCGTTTTCTTCTAAATAAGGGATTCTCTTTGTTCCAGGGATACGAATCACTTCATTTGCCATCGTCTATGCAAGTGCAAGCTGAGCCGGCGTACAATTTTTCAGAGCGGCTATCTCTTGTACTCGATCAACAAATCATCGACTCTTCGGCCGCTTGTATCTCGATTCATTTCCGGAACTAATTCCTTCCTTTTCATAAAAGCGCAGCGTTGAAGAAGGAATACCAAACATGTTGAATTCAATACATTCATCACTTTCATTTTGTTAAAGTTGAGTCTAAGTATAATCTAAAAATGATAGTACAGGATTCTAGTAAGTAAGATTCTTTATTATCATTATTTTGACCGATGTTCCCTTTATAAAAATCATGTATGATCGACAAAGAAAACGCTTTCTCAGAAAGGGGAATGCCAACATGTCATCTTGTATGAAAAGAGTGTTGTTGATTCTTGTCACTGGATTGTTTATGAGTTTTTCTGCAGTCACTTCTAATGCCTCGGCTCAAACAGGTGGATCGTTTTTTGACCCTTTTAACAGCTATAACTCCGGATTATGGCAAAAAGCAAATGGTTATTCGAATGGAAATATGTTTAACTGCACTTGGCGTGCAAATAACGTATCAATGACGTCATTAGGTGAAATGCGTTTGGCGCTAACAAGTCCATCTTATAACAAGTTTGACTGCGGGGAAAACCGCTCTGTTCAAACATATGGATATGGACTTTATGAAGTCAGAATGAAACCAGCTAAAAACACAGGGATCGTTTCATCGTTCTTCACTTACACAGGACCAACGGATGGAACTCCTTGGGATGAGATTGATATCGAATTTTTAGGAAAAGACACAACAAAGGTTCAATTTAACTATTATACAAATGGTGCAGGAAACCATGAGAAGATAGTGGATCTCGGATTTGATGCAGCCACTGCTCATCATACGTATGCGTTCGATTGGCAGCCAAACTCTATTAAATGGTATGTCGATGGGCAATTAAAACATACTGCGACAAGCCAAATTCCGAAAACACCAGGAAAGATCATGATGAACTTGTGGAATGGTACGGGTGTTGATGAATGGCTCGGTTCCTACAATGGTGTAACACCGCTATACGCTCATTACGACTGGGTGCGTTATACAAAAAAATAATGTCAAATGTAATAAGAGCCTGCTGCTTCAATAATAGCCATGCTCTTATGATTGTAATGTGAAATTGTTGGCATGAATCTTCTGGTCTGGGCAATACTTACCGAGATTATATCAGTCCTCCTTTGATTCATAAAAATCAGTTTTTTATCGGTCTGATTAATCCAATGTTTTCAGATACGTTAGGAAAAAAACACCTAGAAGACTAGATGCAAATGATCAAAGCTACGGATATCATATTTTAATCGTAGATGTAAAAACCGGCAAAGCAATCGATTCTTTCAGCGTTTTCAATTACTACTATGCATGGGGTGTTAAAAGTCTGCCAGTCATTTCATATATCCAATAAGGTCATTCGCTCGGGCTGTTTCCGCACAAGGAACAGCCTTATTTTAGTTTGCCAGAAGGTGTAGAATGACCGTTTTTTATTTCTTGAAAAATGTTTTCTTGATTTTCTGGTTCAGGCTGTTGAACTGTGTTTGCGGCCGGCATATTCATCAATTTCTTGAATTCACCAATCGTGAGCGGTTTCTTGTCATCACGCAATTCATATCCTATTTGGCCGTTCGCTTCAATCGTTGCATTCTTAATGTCCTTTATGCTGGAGATTCCATGAATCCTCAATCGCATTTCAAGCTGGTCAACTGTCAGCCGCAGTTTTTTCATATTTTCTATATTGAGTTTGCCATCTTCAATCACTAATTTCGCTTTGCCGGTTAAGAACTTTTCCATCCAATTGGCCTTCACCTGGAACCATTCCATGAGTATTAAAGCCGCAGTAAAAATACCGGCTGCCACAAGGGTTTTCCATAAACTTGTCTCTATAATCGGCTGGACAATAATCGTTCCAATGGAAATCATCACCACAGTTTGTGCTAATGTCATCTGGGAGATTGACTTTCTTCCTGAAATTCTTAGCAATATGATGCCGGATATAATTAAAATGAGTGCTTCCCAAGCAAAATTCATGCAATCACCTTTATATTTTGATTTTTCCATAGTATGGTCTTCGATTTTTAAATTATGCAGAACAAAAGGATTTCCGCCAGCGGAAATCCTTTTCTCATTAAAACGAAATAATCCCAATCAAAAGCGCCGCAATCGTCATCACAATCGTTGTCCCCACGGCCCATTTGATGGTGAATTTTTGATGGTCGCCAAAGCTGACGCCTGCCATTCCGACCAATAGATAGGTGGAAGGCACAAGCGGGCTGAGGAGGTGCACCGGCTGGCCCAGCAAGGAGGCCCTTCCGATCTCGGCGGCGTCTATTCCGTAAGCGGTAGCGGCTTCTGCGATGATCGGAAGAACACCGAAGTAAAAGGCGTCATTCGACATGAAAAAGGTGAATGGCATGCTGACGATAGCTGTGATTAACGGCAGGTGCGGGCCCATGGCCTCAGGGATGAGTGAAACGAGAGAATGGGCCATCGCATCCACCATTTTCGTGCCTGAAAGAATGCCTGTGAATATGCCTGCCGCAAACACCATCGAGACAACGTTTAACGCGTTTCCCGCATGCGCCGAGATCCGTTTCTGCTGCTCTTTGACATTTGGGTAGTTGACCATCAAGGCGATGGCGAACGCGGTCATAAAAAGAACAGGGAGCGGAAGCAGGCTGGTGATCAGCGCAGCCATGAGGGCGACAGTCAGCAGAAGATTAAACCATTGGAGAGCGGGACGCTTGAGCGGATCTGCATCCTGATCGGAGGCAGGCGCGTGTTCAATCGAAATGACGCCGAGCCGCTTCCGCTCTTTTTTTCCGAGGATATAACTGACTGCAATCACCCAGAGAATGCCGGCGATCATAGCGGGAATCAGCGGTGTGAAGACCTCCGACGTGTCCAATTTCAAGGAAGCCAAAACCCTCGCAGTCGGCCCGCCCCACGGAATAATATTCATGACTCCCGAACCGAGCATCGCAATTCCGGCCAATACCAATCGATTCATGCCGAGCCGTTTGTACAGAGGCAGCATAGCCGCAATGGTAAGCATATAGGTTGTTGTCCCATCCCCGTCCAGCGAAATGGTCATCGTCAGAACCGCTGTGCCGACGGCGATTTTTAACGGGTCTCCTTTGACAAGCGATAAGATTTTGGCAATGAGAGGATCAAACAAACCGGAGTCAATCATTATGCCGAAATACAGGATGGCAAATAACAGCATAATGCCGGTCGGAGCGAGGTCTGTTACACCTTGAATCATCATCTCGCCAAGATCTTTGCCAAATCCGCTGATCAAGGCAAATGCAACAGGAACAACAATCAATGCAATAAGAGCGGAAAGCCGGTTAGACATAATCAGGTACATAAAGACAATGATCATCACAAAACCGAGTATGGCAAGCACGCTATGACCTCCCTCAGTCGATTTTAAGTAAGCGCTTCCACCTTTTCTTTCTGAACAGAAGGCTTATTTCAAATATGTATGTCCTCATACTGATAGGTAGACCTAAAATCCTATTGAACGGATTAGCAGTTTATCTGAAGAAGGCCGCGGGTAAATGTGCTGTAGAATGTTTCGTTTTAGATATGGAATCAATAAAAGGGGGAACGGACATGAGTGATGATCAAAGCAAACGTGTAAATGAACACTTAAAGGACGAGCAGCTTGAGCAGTACAGAGCCGATAACAGCGGGAAGAAAATGACGACAAACCAAGGCGTGCGGGTGTCAGAGGATGAGCACTCGTTAAAAGCCGGGGTTCGCGGTCCGACGCTGATGGAGGATTTTCACTTCCGGGAGAAGATGACGCACTTTGACCATGAGAGGATTCCGGAGCGTGTTGTGCATGCGCGCGGGTATGGCGTACATGGCTTTTTTCAGGTTTACGAGCCGATGGCCGAGTATACACGGGCCAAATTTCTTCAGGACCCTTCAGTGAAGACACCGGTATTTGTCCGGTTTTCGACGGTCGCGGGTTCTAAAGGCTCCGCAGACACGGTGCGCGACGCCAGAGGCTTTGCGACGAAATTTTATACGGAAGAAGGAAATTATGATCTTGTGGGAAATAACATCCCGGTGTTTTTCATTCAGGATGCGATCAAATTTCCGGACTTGGTTCACGCGTTTAAGCCTGAACCTCATAATGAAATGCCTCAAGCCGCGACCGCTCATGATACGTTTTGGGATTTTGTCGCCAACAATCCTGAGTCAGCGCATATGGTGATGTGGACGATGTCTGACAGAGGCATCCCTCGCAGCTACAGAATGATGGAGGGCTTCGGCGTTCACACATTCCGTTTTGTTAATGAACAAGGAAAGGCGCGTTTCGTGAAATTCCATTGGAAGCCAGTGCTCGGCGTGCATTCTCTCGTATGGGATGAAGCGCAGAAAATTGCCGGGAAAGATCCCGACTTCCACCGCCGCGACTTGTGGGAAACGATTGAAAACGGCGGCATGGTTGAATATGAGCTCGGCGTGCAAATGATTGATGAAGAAGATGAGTTCAAATTTGATTTTGATATTCTTGACCCAACCAAGCTGTGGCCGGAAGAGCTCGTGCCGGTGAAAATCATTGGGAAAATGACGCTGAACCGCAACCAGGACAATGTGTTTGCGGAAACAGAACAAGTCGCATTCCACCCGGGAAATGTCGTGCCGGGCATCGATTTTACAAATGACCCGCTTCTGCAGGGCCGGCTTTTCTCTTATACGGACACACAGCTGATCCGTCTTGGCGGCCCGAACTTCCATGAGATTCCGATTAACCGCCCGGTATGTCCGTTCCATAACAACCAGTACGACGGCTATCACCGGATGACGATCAATAAGGGGCCGGTCGCTTATCATAAAAACTCTCTGCAAAACAATGACCCGTCGCCTGCGACAGCCGAAGAAGGCGGCTATGTCCACTATCAGGAAAAAGTCGAGGGCAAAAAAATCCGCCAGCGGAGCGACAGCTTCAACGATTATTACGCACAGGCGAAGCTGTTCTGGAACAGCATGTCTCCTGTCGAGAAACAGCACATCATCTCCGCCTTCTGCTTCGAGGTCGGGAAGGTCAAGAGCAAGGATGTGCAGCGGCAGGTCGTTGATGTCTTCAGCAATGTGGATGAAGGCTTAGCGGAAGAAATCGCCAAAGGAGTAGGTGTGGCGCCGCCGGCGAAACGTAATGCGTCTAAAGAAATCCTGACCTCGCCTGCGTTAAGCCAAGCCCGCACAGTGAAAACAGCGTCATCAAGAAAAGTGGCTGTTCTCGCTGGAAACGGATTTCATGAAAAAGAGCTGCAAACCGTGCTGGATGCCTTAAAGCAAGAAGGGATCACAGCGGATATCATCAGCCAAACGCTGGGGTACATCACGAGCGGCAACGGCCGGCAGCTTGAGGCAGGCGGCACGTTCCTGACAACTGACTCTGTTCTGTATGATGCCGTCTATGCCGCGGGAGGACCAGAGTTAAAAGACGACAAACACGCGATGGCGTTTATCAGAGAAGCCTACAATCACTATAAGGCGATCGGTGCGGCAAATGAAGGAATTGATCTTCTTCAATCAGCTGTCGGGACAACAGAGGGGCCGGGCCTTGTGACTGCTAAAGATGAAGCTGATTACAACGCCTTCAGCAAGACGTTTATCGAGGCGGTCGCCGCTCACCGCCATTGGGATAGACGAATGTGATCCGCTCCTGTATCTTAAAAGAAGATACTTTTCATAAGGAGCATGACAGATGAACGAAAAACAGCTCGCCGAAGCTTACGAACGCGATGAAAATATGATGATTTTGGTGTTTGCCCAATGGTGCGTCAACCATGACCTTGATCCGCTGGAGCTGTACGCCAAGGCGTATCCGCAGCAAAAGCTCAATGAAAGTTTGAGAAAAACCATGGACGAACTGGCCGTGCCGAAACACGAATCCGAGCACATTCCGGACCAGACCGTCATTGCGGTGTTGGAGATGTTTGGAAATATAGATTTGGCACAAGCGGTTCATGAAGCGATTTTGGAGCGTAAACAGTAAAAAAAGAGGCATCTTGTCTCTTTTTTTATTTGGAAACTTCTTTTGATTTTATCAGTACTAGGGAATGATAAACAACGACACCAAAGGAGGAGAGTGTATGAAATGGAATAACATGCTGAAAGCCGCGGGGGTTGCAGTTTTGCTTTTTTCTGTATTTGCCTATGCTGCGGCTCCATCATTAAAAGCGTTTCAAGCGAAAACACCGGCTGTCAGCAGCCATACGTACAAAAAGATTAAGGAATTAAAGTATCCTCAGGTGCATCACATCGGAAATGCCGCGTTTGAAAAGAAAATCAATCAAGAGCTGAAAGCCTACATTGAACAATCGTATCAAGAATACTTAAAAAACAAAAAAGCCGGTGAACAGCAGGGTTTCAAAGCGGAATATCAAACATCGTTCAGCGTCAAATATAATGCGGCGGGCAAGCTTAGCATTCAAACACTCAATTATATATATTCAGGCGGCGCCCATGGTTTAACGTCTGTTCAGTCCTTCAACTATGACTTGAAAACCAAAAAGCGTGTGACACTGAATCAGATTCTGAATACCAAAACAAAAGTCAGCAAAACGAAAGATTATCTATACAGCTATATCAAAAAACACGACACGCTGTTTTTCCCTGATGTAAAGAAAGAGGATATTACCCTTAACCAAGACACAGTGTTTTACTTTACGAAAAACGGGATCGCCATCGTCTTCGGCCAGTATGACTTAGGGCCTTATGCGGCCGGAATCCGTGATGTGCAGGTGCCTTCGTCTATTTATCAATAATCAAAAAAGCCATATCCGGGAAAGGGATATGGCTCAAGGTTTCTACCACACAAACAGGCCGACAATCGCAGCACTTAGTAAAGATACCGCAATTCCGCTGACGAGCAATTTCCACACGTTTTTTCCGATGACCGTTGACTTTTCGCCGTCAAGGATCGAGTTGTACGTGCCGTAAATCATGCCGACAGTACTGAAGTTGGCAAATGACGTCAGGAATGTCGTCGCCACCGCAACTGTGTGAGGCGGAAGTGATGTGAGATTTTCTTTCAAGTCAAGCATCGCAACAAACTCATTCGTTGCCAATTTCATTCCCATCAGCTGAGCGACATACATCGCATCGTGTACCGGCAGCCCCAGCAGGAACGCGAACGGACTAAAGAGATAAGCGAAGATTGTCTGGATGGTCAGGCCGTGGACGAAAACGCCAAGAATGCCATTGACTGCAGACGTTAATGCGACATACCCGATCACCATTGCCAAAATCACGATAACCATATTCATGCCGACAAGCATACTGTTAGAAATTGTAGAGAAAAAGTCTTTCTTCTCTTCTTTAGGCGGCGTATAGATGATGTCTTCATCTTCTGGCACGTGAACAGGGTTCAGCAAGTTTGCGATAATCAGCGCGTTTAAGCAGTTCAACGGTATAGCTGTAAACACGTATGTCGCCGGCACCATTGACAGGTAAGATCCAATAATGGAGCCGCTGATGCTGCTCATACTCATCAAGCCGAACGTGAGCAGGCGGTTGTTGTTTAATACCGTCAGCTGCTGGCGGATGACCGCAAGTGCTTCAGTATTTCCCAAAAACATCATTTGAATAGAGAAAAAGCTCTCTAATTTCGGCAGGCGGGAAGCCTTTGAAATCAACCAGCCGATTTTATCAATCATCCAAGGCAAAATTCCGAAATAGGTTAAAATATCAAAGAATGTGACGATAAAGATAATTGGAAGAAGCGCGCTAAAGAAAAAGTCTACTGTTTCATTCGCCATCACTGACGGGAAGGCAAACGCGATACCATCGCTGGCGCAAGCAATCAGCCAAGTGAAGAAATCACCAATTTTACCGATGGTCCAGCTCCCGATTTTTGTTCCCAGCATAAACCAAGTAATCAGCAATTCCAGAACAATTAACGTAATGATCGGGCGCCACTTGATTTTCTTTTTCTGCGGAGAACATAGGAATACAACTGCCATAATCACAATGAGACCGACAAGGTTTAATAAAAAGTACATGATAGCAACTCCTATGAGGTTTATTTTGGAAACAAAAAAAGCTCTTATTCTTCACAAATTCTGGAAGTGCAGAAAGTGTGAAAAATAAGAGCAAACAGAAAAGAACTTGTCCTTTTCAACTCGTTCAAATTTATTCAAACTTTCTTGTAGTCTAGTTTTTTACGGTTACTAGGTAGAAACAATCAGACCATATTTCTGATCATATACAAGAATGTCTATTTCTATGATGATAGCAGTATTTTATCCTTTCACTTTTTGAAAATCAACCTTTTTAACTATTTTCACAATAATAAAATTTATATTTTGAAATGAGAAAATAAAGGGAGAACACGCTGGATTGCTATGTTGGAATGATTTTGATGGGCAACCACATGGATCAGCGATTTTACTTCTTTAACTATAAAGTTTCATCGGCTATATATGATGCCTAAGCGGGAAAATCCATATTTTAATCGGAATAGTTGGCCTCCGCTCCCCGTACATATGGAAAGGGGAAGAAAACAACCGAGATAATTGTAAACGCTTTCGTTCGTAAGGATGATGGAGAAAACGAAAGGGGCATGAATATGGGGAAAGTGCTGGCATCAAGTAAGGAAGCTGCGGAATTGATTCGTGATAGAGATACGCTGATCGCAGGAGGATTCGGGCTGTGCGGCATTCCTGAACAGCTCATTTTGGCGATAAGAGATCAGGGAGTCAAGGATTTAACCGTTGTCAGCAACAATTGCGGAGTTGATGACTGGGGGCTCGGTTTGCTTTTGGCTAACAGACAAATCAAGAAAATGATCTCATCCTATGTCGGCGAAAATAAAATTTTTGAGCGGCAGTTTTTAAGCGGAGAGCTTGAGGTCGAGCTTGTTCCCCAAGGAACGCTCGCCGAGAGAATTCGGGCAGGCGGCGCGGGCATACCGGGATTTTACACGGCGACTAGTGTCGGCACTTCAATAGCTGAGGGAAAAGAACATAAAACGTTCGGCGGCCGGACGTATGTGCTGGAGCGAGGCATTACTGGCGACGTGGCGATTGTCAAAGCATGGAAAGCGGACACCATGGGGAATTTGGTTTTTCGGAAAACGGCGAGGAATTTTAATCCCGTTGCCGCCATGGCAGGCAAGATCACGATTGCCGAGGCGGAAGACATCGTGGAAGCGGGAGAGCTTGATCCAGATCACATCCACACACCGGGCATTTACGTACAGCATGTGGTGCTTGGAGCCAGCCATGAAAAACGGATTGAAAAACGAACCGTTCGGCAGGCGGCGGGAAAGGGTGAGGCGAAATGAAGGAAGCGAGACAACGAATGGTCAAACGGGCTGTACAAGAAATCAAGGATGGCATGAACGTCAATCTCGGGATCGGAATGCCGACGCTTGTCGCAAATGAGATACCCGATGGCGTTCACGTCATGCTTCAGTCAGAAAACGGCTTGCTTGGGATCGGCCCGTATCCTGCGGAAGGAACGGAAGACGCGGATTTGATCAATGCGGGAAAGGAAACGATCACTGAAGTGACGGGCGCTTCCTATTTTGACAGCGCCGAGTCATTCGCGATGATAAGAGGCGGTCATATCGATTTGGCAATCCTTGGCGGGATGGAGGTTTCAGAGCAAGGCGATTTGGCTAATTGGATGATCCCCGGCAAAATGGTCAAAGGGATGGGCGGCGCGATGGATCTCGTCAATGGGGCGAAACGGATCGTTGTCATCATGGAGCATGTCAATAAGCATGGAGAGTCAAAGGTGAGAAAAACATGCTCCCTTCCGCTCACGGGGCAGAAAGTTGCTCACAGGCTGATTACGGATTTGGCCGTGTTTGATTTTGATAATGGCCGCATGACACTGACTGAACTTCAGGAAGGTGTCACAATGGAAGAGGTTTATGAAAAAACAGAAGCCGATTTCGCTGTCAGCCAGTCTGTGATCAAATGAAACGCTTGACGGGAATTAATGACATAAAAAACACACTTGCTCCGCCATGGAATCAAGTGTGTTTTTTCTTTGCTTATTTCCAAACATCATTAGCGATCTCAACCACATGGCGGAGCTTCGCCCATTGCTGTTCTTCAGTCAGCTTGTTGCCTTCTTCAGTGGAAGCGAATCCGCATTGAGGACTGAGGCAAAGCTGGTCTAAGCTCACATAACGAGACGCTTCTTCGATACGGCGTTTCACATCGTCCGGATGTTCAAGCTCGCCGAATTTAGAGGTCACTAAGCCAAGGACAAGCTGAAGATCAGAGCGCTTCACATAACGGAGCGGTTCAAATCCGCCTGAGCGTGAATCATCGTATTCCAAGAACAGCCCGTCCAGATTCAAACCGTCAAAAATGGTTTCGGCTGCCGCGTCATAGCCGCCTTCAGCTGTCCAAGTGGATTGGAAGTTGCCGCGGCAAATATGCATTGTCACCGTCAGGTCATCCGGACGATCCGCAATCGCGTCGTTAATGGATTTCGCAAACAGCTGACGAAGCTCGTCTGGCGTTGTTCCGAATGCTTCGATTTGTTTTAAGCCTTTTTCAGATAAGAAAACAGCCCATGCCGTATCATCAAGCTGGAGGTAGCGGCAGCCTCTGTCATAAAACGCTTGAATCGCTTTTTTATATGCTTTGGATACATCATGCTGGAAAAGCTGATAGTCGTTTTTGTACGCATCCTTTTCAAGCTTTCCGCGGAAAAACAGCATATTCGGGCTTGGGATCGTCATCTTCGGTGTCGCGTCACCGGCAATGCTATGGAGAAATGAATAATCTTCAAGCATTGGGTGAGTTGAAAAGTCGATATCACCTGTGACTTTAATGCCGCGTGCTTTTGTCTGTACGTTATGAAATTGAATGCCGTGCTCAGGAATAAACGGCTCAACCCCATCCAAGTTTTCCAGAAAATCAAAATGCCACCACGCTCTGCGGAATTCGCCGTCTGTCACGACGTTCAGGCCGGTTTCCTTCTGTTTTTCCACAATGCGGATGATTTCATCGTTTTCGATCTGGCGAAGCTGTTCAGCCGTAATCTCGCCGGCGGCTTTTTGCAGCCGCGCTTTTTTGACGGGCTCAGATCTCAGCAGGCTTCCGACTTGATCCGCGCGAAATGGCGGTTTTTGTCTTTGAAGTGATTTTTGTTCTGCGGGTGTTGTTTGTTGTGGCATGTTGTTCATTCCTTCTTTCCATTCAAATATAAAAAAGCTCTTCCTTTGGATAAGGAAGAGCTTGCGTGACAATCTCAACCTTATCTTCAAGAGCAATCAATGCTCTAAAGGATTTAGCACCATTCTGTTAAACAGCGGTTGCCGGGTATCGCAGGGCCAGTCCCTCCACCTCTCTTGATAAGGAAAACCTTTTTATGAAATTTTCTGATAGTATCTATTATTCACACATTTTACATTTCTGTCAATGATAGATTATCTCCACACATCGTTGGCGATGTCGATGACGTGGCGCAGCTTCGCCCATTGCTGCTCCTCTGTCAAAAGATTGCCTTCTTCTGTAGAGGCGAAACCGCACTGCGGGCTGAGGCACAGCTGGTCAAGGCTGACAAAGCGCGCCGCTTCATTGATTCGGCGTTTCACATCCTCAGGATCTTCGAGCTCGCCGTATTTTGATGTAATTAAGCCAAGAACAATTTGCAGATCCTTGCGTTTCACGAAACGGAACGGATCAAAATTTCCGGAGCGGTCATCATCATATTCCAAGAACAGGCCGTCCAAGTTTAAGCCGTCCAAAATCGTTTCCGCTACAGCGTCATAGCCTCCTGATGCTGCCCAAGTCGACTTGAAGTTGCCGCGGCAAATGTGCATCGTGATTGTTAAATCATCAGGGCGGTCCGCGACTGCATCGTTAATCGTTTTGGCAAACAAGGCGGGCAATGTTTCAGGGTCGCCGCCGAGTGCCCGAACGACCTCTCTGCCTTTTTCCTCAAAGAAGAGAGACCATGATGTATCATCTAGCTGAAGATAGCGGCATCCAGCGTCATAGAAGGCGTTGATTGCTTTTTTGTACGCTTGGGCCAGATCATGAAAGTATTCCTCTTGATCGTCATAAATTCCTTTATCGGCCTTTTCACCGAAAAACAGCATATTCGGGCTCGGAATCGTCAATTTAGGTGTCGCGTCGCCAGCAATCTCATGTAAAAATTGATAATCAGCAAGCGCTGGGTGGTTCGTAAAATCGAGTTTTCCCGTCACTTTGATGCTGCGTGCTTTTGTTTTTACGTTATGGAACTGAATTCCTTCAGCGGGAATGAACGGTTCCACACCGTCAAGCCCTTCGAGAAAATCATAATGCCACCAAGAACGGCGAAATTCACCGTCTGTTACCACGTCGAGACCGATTTCTTTTTGTTTTTTGACAATGCGAGTGATTTCCTTGTTTTCAATCTCACGAAGCTGTTCAGCTGTGATCTCGCCGGCCGCTTTTTTCTGGCGGGCTTCTTTCACCGGAGCGGAACGCAGTAAACTGCCGACATGATCGGCGCGGAAAGGAGCTTTGTTTTGTTTTTCTGATTTTTGTCCTGCAACATTTGTTTGTTGAGCCATGTCATTCGCCTCTTTTCTGAAATAGGGTAAGCATGAAAAAAGCTCTTCCTTTGAGTAAGGAAGAGCTTGAATGATCAAATCTCCGCCTCATCTGCAAGAACGCAATGTTCTTAAGGATTTAGCACCATTCTGTTTAAAACAGCGGTTGCCGGGTATCATAGGGCCAGTCCCTCCACCTCTCTTGATAAGGTACATCTTCATATTTACATTTTAATTATCTTAATATTATTACTTTTGAATCAATTGTCAACACCTTTTTAGAAAAGACTCTCATCTTCATCGTCATATAAGACCATATCCAACACGATAGCGATGGCCGTGCAAATCAGCACATCTTCCTCGTTTGTAATCTGCAAATGATAGGAATCACCCCAGCTGAGCCACTTCTTACTCACTGACATCCGGACATTCTCCCCGTCAGTCAGCTGGAATTCATTCTTCCACAAGTCACCGTCAATTTGCCAGTTAAGGCCGGAAATCTCAAACTTCGGTTTGAAAAACGCTAATTTCTTCGTCACCTCACAAACCGTTTTCCCGCCAATTGAAATCACATATCGCGGCAGAAATGACATCACTTTTTGTTCAATGGAAACGAGCGTTTTCCCGGATGAATCTGTCAATTGTAATGAGTCCCCTAACGAAAAGAACCGTCCTTCGACCTTGAATCGCTCTTGTTCATCCCGGTCATAAATGTGAAATGTATTTTTAAACGAGAACATTTTTTGTTTCATAAATAAATCGATCATTGCTGCAGTCTCCTTTTGAATTTGCCTTGTAAAAGATTACGGACAGGGGGCAAAAAGGTTTCAAGTCCAAATCATGTTTCCAAAATGAAAAAAGGCTGCATTGTTCAGCAGCCTTTTCGTTTGAAATATCGTTTTAGGAAAGATGCATCCGGCGTTTTTGGCGGATGGCGTCAAGGTCGATTAGGTTGTTATGATGAGGTGCAGCTGCTGGCAGAGGGCTTGTCTTTTGCGGTTTGCGGCGATTGTCCTTGCTGAAAGAAAAAAGAAGATAGCCGCATAATGCGATGATAATAAATAGGATCATTTTACATACCTCCCAAAAAAAGTTTTGGTATTCTCTATTGTACGGATAAATTGTCAAAAAGTATTCAAAAAATTCTAAATCAATCAAAAATAAATAACTGCCCCTCTAAAACAGTTTAACCTGATGACCTGAAAATAGTCTTGAATCACGGTGAATGTTCTAGTTGATGTTTAGTTCTATAGTTACTATCGGCAGGGAAATAAATTCCTTTATATAACTTTTAACCTAAAATTATGTGATTCTAACTACCTGTTTTTGGATGTTTTTTTCTTGCTTGTTTGATGTATACCCTATTTATCTTAATTAAACACAAAAAACCCAAATCACGGAGCATTTGGGCGGTACGAGGGTATGCAGATTGTGGTTTTGAGGATTTGGATGACTGATCAGAAGAAGCGTTTGAACATTTTTCTAATCTTTTGAAATGCGCTCGATTTCTTTTGTGTGTTAAGCGGCCGGGTCATGATCCATTTTTTCAATAAACTTTTTGCAGCGATTGCATGTTTTGTCATTGTTTTTCCCCCTCATCCGTTGATACTTGTTTTACGAAGGACGTATGAAAAATGTTTCATTTTCACGTAAAAAACCAGTCCTTTTTTTTGGACTGGCTTTTGGCATTATGCTTGTTCTTCAAACTGCTTTGCAATCTCAACGATGACGTTTACGGCTTTAACCATGTTGTCGGCCGAGATGTATTCAAATTTGCCGTGGAAGTTTTCGCCGCCTGTAAAGATGTTTGGCGTCGGAAGCCCCATGTAGGACAGCTGGGAACCGTCCGTGCCCCCGCGGATTGGGGAAATCTTCGGTTCGATGCCGAGGTTTTCCATCGCTTGCTTGGCGATGTTGACGATTTCGATGACAGGTTCGATTTTCTCTCTCATGTTGTAGTATTGATCGTTCATATCAAGGTGAATCCGGTCTTGCCCATATTCGTTTTGAAGTTCCTCAACGACACGCTTCATCGTTGCTTTTCTGCTTTGGAATTTCTCTTTGTCAAAGTCTCTGATAATGTAGTGGAGCTTTGTTTCCTCTACATCTCCTTGAATTGACAGCAGGTGGTAGAAGCCTTCGTAGCCTTCTGTATATTCAGGCGCTTCATCTGCCGGCAGCAGGCTGTTCAGCTTCATCGCGATTTTCGCGGAATTGATCATTTTTCCTTTTGCCGTGCCGGGATGTACGTTGTTGCCTTTGACTGTGATTTTTGCGGCCGCGGCATTGAAGCTTTCGTACTCAAGTTCGCCAAGCGGGCCGCCGTCAACTGTATAGGCAAAGGACGCATTGAACCGTTTGACATCAAACTTGTGCGGTCCTCTTCCGATTTCTTCATCAGGCGTAAACGCGACTCTGATGGTGCCGTGCTTGATTTCAGGGTGTTTGATGAGGTAATCCATGGCTGTCATGATTTCGGCAATCCCGGCTTTATTGTCTGCGCCGAGCAGGGTTGTGCCGTCAGTGGTGATGAGTGTGTGGCCTTTATAGCCAGATAGCTCAGGGTATTGATCAGGTGACAGGATGACCTGCAGTTTTTCATTGAGAACGATGTCTTTTCCATCGTAGCTTTCAACGATTTGCGGATTCACATTTTTGCCAGTAAAGTCTGTAGCGGTGTCGACGTGAGCGAGAAAGCCGATTGTCGGCACGTCTTTTTCAGTATTGGAGGGAAGAGTCGCCATCACATAACCGTTTTCGTCAATCGCTGCATCCTGCATGCCGATAGATTTCAATTCATCAACAAGCATGTTTCCTAACGTCAATTGGCCGGGTGTGGAAGGGCAGGTGTCGACGGATTCATCAGACTGCGTGTCGACTTTTACGTATGTAGTAAACCGTTCAATGATTTCTTCTTTCATTTCCAATCATCTCCTTTGTCTTATCTTATCATGGCGGGACGAGAGATTTCTATTGCACAATACCGTTACGGATGGCAAACACGACTGCTTGTGTCCGGTCTTGGGCGTTGCACTTTTGCAGGATACGGTGAACGTGGGTCTTCACAGCGCTCTCGCTGACGAAAAGCTTTTCAGCAATCGCTTCATTTCTCAACCCGTAGGCCATTTGCTGAAGAACCTCGAGCTCTCTTTTGGTAAACGATTCTGCCAGTTCATCAGCTTGTGTCTGTTGCTTCGCGCGAAATGTCTCACTTATATTTTTAGTTAAGCGGAATGATCGAACATGTCCCGGGCTTTACCATTCGTTCTCGATACATTGATAAAATAATAAAAATAAATATATGAGCTCATCGCCATGCCATCAAATCCTTTCCGCATTAAGCATAGCGAATATTGGAAAAGAGAACGTCAACCGGCAGATTGATTTTTCAGAAGCTATACTTGTTCGCGCTGCATAAAGTCATGTAACATGGCGTGGAAATGGGGGATGTACTTTATCGAACGATACGCAAAAAATATGAAGAAACGATTAATAAACAATTAAACTTTTGGAAAATGGATGTAGAAAGCTTCTAAAAACTTTATAATATTAAACAATACATTCTCTTTAGGAGGTTATACATCATGGCAATACTTGTTACAGGCGGCGCGGGATACATCGGAAGCCACACATGTGTTGAATTATTAAACAGCGGCTATGAGATTGTCGTTCTAGATAATCTGTCCAACAGTTCGGCTGAGGCGCTGAACCGCGTCAAGGAGATTACAGGAAAAGATGTAACGTTCTATGAAGCGGATCTATTGGACCGGGAAGCGGTAGATTCTGTTTTTGCGGAAAATGAAATTGAAGCTGTGATTCATTTTGCGGGGTTAAAAGCGGTCGGTGAATCTGTTGCGATTCCGCTCAAATATTATCATAACAACCTGACGGGAACGTTTATGTTATGTGAGGTCATGGAGAAATACGGCGTCAAGAAAATCGTGTTCAGTTCATCCGCGACGGTGTACGGCGTTCCGGAAACATCGCCGATTACCGAAGACTTCCCATTAGGTGCGACCAATCCTTATGGGCAGACAAAGCTCATGCTGGAACAAATTTTGCGTGATTTGTATACAGCCGACAATGAGTGGAGCGTTGCGCTGCTTCGTTACTTTAATCCGTTCGGCGCTCATCCAAGCGGACGGATCGGTGAAGACCCGAACGGCATTCCGAATAACCTCATGCCATATGTAGCGCAGGTAGCGGTAGGAAAGCTGGAGCAATTAAGCGTATTCGGGAATGACTATCCGACAAAAGACGGGACAGGCGTACGCGATTATATTCATGTCGTTGATCTCGCAGAAGGCCATGTCAAAGCGCTGGAAAAAGTACTGAACACCACAGGAGCAGATGCGTACAACCTCGGAACAGGCACAGGCTACAGCGTGCTAGAAATGGTCAAAGCCTTTGAAAAAGTGTCAGGGAAAGAGGTTCCGTACCGTTTTGCGGACCGCCGCCCTGGAGACATTGCGACCTGCTTCGCAGATCCTGCAAAAGCCAAGCGGGAACTGGGCTGGGAAGCGAAACGCGGCCTTGAGGAAATGTGTGCCGACTCCTGGAGATGGCAGTCTTTGAATGTGAATGGGTATAAGAGTGTAAAATTATAAACAAAAGGGCTGGGGTTTTCCCCAGCCCTTCTTTTATTGATCCAAGTTTACTTCAAATGTAAATGGATTAATTGTAATATCGTAGTTTTCGGAAGAACCTTCTAAAATAACATTTGCTGTTTTGCTTTCGATTTTAGGGAAGACAATAATTCCTTCAGTTTTAACGCCCGGTAAGATTTCACTTTGAATTTCAGGATACTCTGAAAGGTCGGATTTAGGCTCAATCTGTTTATTATCAGCTGTAATTTTGGCATTGAAGTCATAAAAGCTGATTTCATCTTGTGATTTGTTTTCTATCTTTACATACAGGCGAGTTTCTTTTTCAGCAAGTTCAACTTTTTGAAGTGTGAGCGCAAATCCGTGCTGGTTCTGTGTTTTATCTACGTTAATTGTTTTTTGAGCTGGGGCGAAAGCTGTTGCATAGTCGCTTTTTTCAATGGAATCGGCAATGATTCTCGGCGCTGAAACAGAACCGCCCAATGCGTTTTCACCATCATATTTGTCTTTCACCGTACCTACTACATGAATAATGTCGTCATCTTTAATATCTAAATCAGAGTCGTCGATCATAATGAGAGTATTTTTGCTTAACTTTTCCGGATTATTATAGCCCTGAAGATATGTACCATCGTCGTCTTGTTCAACGTCAAAAACTTTTACATACAGATCGACTTTATAATTTTTAAATTGATCGGCATTAGTATATAGTTTTTCGATATCAGCCTTTTGTACTGTTTTAGTTGACTTTGTAGAGTCGGAGCTGGTTGTAGTAGAAGCTTGAGAGTCTCCGCTGTTTCCGATGTTCGCAATTATGATAATGACTACTATTGCTAGAATAAACGTAATGATTTTATGTCTCATAAAAAAATTACGTTGGTCTTTACCGCAATTCGGACATTTCTTCACACCTTTTGCAATCTCTTGGCCGCAAGCTTTACAGTGTAGTAGCTTTCCTGACATTATATTTCCTCCTATGTAATTAATTTCTCGAAATATATGTTCTATTTTGCCTATATATTTTCATGTAGTCAATGATAAATTGGAAAAAATCTTTTAATTTATATCTGGTTAAAAAGGTACTTTGTATCATATCGACCGAATCTTTCATTTATTAACAGTTGATGATCTTTTTTGTTTCTCTTAATTTCTTGAATAAATCTCCGCAAATACCTCTTGAACCAATTCAAACCGTCCCTTATAATGCTAATATTGGAAAGAAAAAATGATAGGATAAAAACATTGGTTTTCTAGGGTTCCGCAATGCATATTGGACTGTGACCGAGAGAAAACACATAACAGCCCGGCTGTTATGACACGGTGGGATAAAAGCCCAGGAGTTTCTGCTCTTTTGCGAGAGCGTACTCCTGGGCTTTTTTGTTGATACTATCTGGAGAAGGAGTGTTTTGTGGTGAAAAAGAAAATGCTTGATGTGCTGATGCTTGTGATTGGCGCTTTTTTCTTCGCGCTTGCGGTGAATTTGTTTGCGATTCCCAATGACCTTGGGGAAGGCGGGGTCACTGGGATTACGCTGATTTTATACTATATCTTTCAATGGTCTCCCGGTGTGACAAACTTTATTTTAAATGCATTTTTGCTCTTAATCGGCTACAAATTTCTAGACGGTAAAACCACGGTCTATACCATCATTGCTGTTGCGGCGAATTCGCTATTCCTCCATCTGACACATGGGTGGAGCACTCCGTCTGATGAATTGATCATTAATACGATTTTCGCTGGTGTTTTTGCGGGAGTCGGGATCGGAATGATTATCCGGGTCGGCGGGACGACAGCCGGCTCTGCGATTTTGGCCAGAATCGCTAATAAATATTTAGATTGGAATATTAGCTATGCGTTATTGTTTTTTGATTTAATCGTGGTATTTAGCTCTTATTTTATCATTGGCGCGGAAAAAATGATGTTTACGATCGTGATGCTGTATATCGGTACGAAAGTGATGGACTTCATTATTGAAGGCTTGAATACGAAAAAAGCCATTACGGTCATTTCAGAACAGAAAAGTGAGATTTCAGAGAAGGTAAATAACTTGATGGATCGGGGCGTGACGATTTTATCAGGGAAGGGAAGCTATACGGGCCAGTCAAAAGAGATTTTATATATTGTCATTAACAAACAGGAGCTATCCACACTGAAGAAAATTATCAGAAGCTGTGACAAAAAAGCATTTGTAATCGTTCATGACGTACGCGATGTGTTTGGCGAAGGGTTTGTTGATATATCGAAATAAAGAAAAATCCCTCTGCGTTTGAAGCAGAGGGATTTGTTCGTTTAGAACGGATATTTGCGGTATTGTTTCTGTATCGAAATCCATTTTGTCACGGTAAACTCTTCGACCACCCACGGATTTCCGAAGCGGCCGACACCGCTTGCTTTGTTTCCGCCAAAGGCGATATTCGGTGAATCATTGACAGACTGATCGTTGACATGGGTCATGCCGCTGTCAATTTGCAGGGCGAACGTTTCACCTTTTTCTAAATCAGAAGTGAAAACCGCCGAGCTGAGCCCATATTCAGTATCATTTGCCATATCAATCGCTTCCTGATCGCTGGAGGCTTTGATAATGGTGGCAATCGGGGCAAACAGCTCGGTTTGGGCAATTTTACTGTTGTTGTCGGCGCCGACAAAGACATACGGTGTGAGTACGTTTCCGACGCGTTTTCCTTCAACCGCAAGCTCGATGCCGTCTGCTTTTGCCTGCTCAATGATTTCCAGCGCTTTCTCGATTTGGCCCTCATTGATCAGCGGTCCGACTACGGTTTTCGGATCGGTTTGATCGCCGTACGGAAGCTCTTTGACACGTGCGGTGAATTTTTCAACAAATTCATCGTACACATCTTGATGAACGATGATTCTATTGATAATCATGCATATCTGTCCCTGGTGAATAAATTTCCCGAAAATCGCTGCATCTACGGCACGATCGACATCCGCGTCGGAAAGGACGGCAAATGGGTTGTTGCCGCCGAGCTCAAGGGCCATTCGCTTGAAGTCGCGCCCGGCGATTTCACCGATGTGGCGCCCGACTGCGGTTGATCCTGTAAAGCTGATTAATCTTGGGATTGGGTTTGTCAGCATGCCGTCTCCGATTTCCTTTAAGTCCGTCAACATGACGTTAAGGACACCCGCAGGAAGGCCGGCGTGTTCGAACGCTTTCGCAATGATGGTTCCGCCGGAAAGAGCGGTTTGGATATCAGGCTTGTGAACAACACTGTTTCCCAGCGCAATCGCAGGCGCAATCGTTCTCATTGATAAATTCATCGGAAAATTAAATGGAGAAATCGATGAAATCACGCCGAGCGGAAGGCGGTAAATCTTGTTGATTTTCCCTTCAATGTCGGATTGAACCTCTTTGATGCCGCCTAATTCGCCGGTATACGTAATGGCTTCATCTAAAATCGCAATGGTTTGTTCAAGCTCGATCGTGGCTTTAATGATCGTTCCGCCAGTTTCGCGGGAGATCATCATGATGATGTCATCGCGGTTTTCCTGTAAATAGCCTCGCGCTTTTTGCAGAACTGCTTTTCGATCTTCTGTTGTGCTCTTGGCCCACTCTTTTTGCGCCCGCTGTGCAATGTCAAACGCATCCTCCAGCTGCTTGCTTGTTGCCAAAGATGCTGTTGTAATCACAGACTGGTCGTATGGATTCAAAATATCCTCTTTACGTCCGCTTTCCCCTTCTGTCCATTTTCCGTTGATAAAACTTTTGTTTGACGTTTCTAAAGCCATTGATGATCATCCTCCTTTGGTCCCGTATTATTTCTTCTATTTCCGTTGAGACCGATATGTAAACGAATGGGGTTTCCCTTTCAGTTTCTCGTCTGTTGTGCCGGATATACTCTTTTTTATTGGAGAACATGTGTGTTTCGCCTTATACTGGATATACAGATCCTTACATAAAGAGAGGAGACCATATGAAATCGCTGCTGGCTATTTATCCCGGTTCGATTGTGTCTGAAGAGCTTTGCGTACAGGAAGGCTGTCTATGTTTTTTTGATGAGAACAGTCAGAGATATATCTCCATTCCAAAAACAGAGATCAGCGAAAAAGAAATAATGCTGCTGCAGTCATTTTTGACGCCTGCGGATGAGGTCAATCAAATGTCTTTGAAGTCGGCGGAAGAAAACAAGTGGTTTGCGTTTCTTTTTTCTAGAGGGGAAGTGCCGGCGGATATAAAGAAGCGAACGAGATTTGTTCATTTTCATTTGATCGGTGATATAGAGCGGACGTCATTTGCGGAAGCTGTTCGCCATTTTTGGCCGGTGTCTTTTGTGATTGTGTGGATGCATGAGGACAGAGGCGTGATTGTCGAGCAGGAAAGTGAAGCGGCGGCGGGGAAGGATGAACTGGAATCGCTAGCTAAGGTTCTTGAGAGTGATTTCTACTTCAGTGTCCGTTTTTACGCCGGGAGATTTTATGAACCGGATGAGAGTCTCCGTACTCATTACGCCCGTGAACAGACGTATTTCCTCTTTGCTGAAAAGCGGCTGCCTCAGATGCAAAGTGTGACCTTTGACATGATCTTTCCTTTTTTATTATTAGAAACAGAAAAAGAAAAGCTGCAAACGCTGCTCTCTGAAGAAGCTGAGCTTTTATTTGAAAATGAATCTGAGCTGAGAAAGACCATCAAGCTCTTTATTGAAAACAACTCAAACGTGACGTTAACGGCGAAACAGCTGCATCTGCACCGCAACAGCCTGCAATATCGAATTGACAAGTTTGTTGAGCGGTCAGGGATAGACATTAAAACATATAAAGGCGCGTTGCTCGCCTATTTTATCTGCCTGCAAAGCAAAGGTTCAGAATAAATTGGAAATATGCACGAAAATGGCTGGTTGATTTTATGAACACTGCCCATTTCAGTGATATGGAAATGCTGTTACACTCAAGTTAGGAAAGCGTTTACAATAACAAAGGGGGAATCAAGATGGCTGAATTGCGGATGGAGCACATTTATAAATATTATGAGCAGAAGGAAGCGGCTGTTGATGACTTTAACCTTCACATTGACGATAAGGAATTTATCGTATTCGTCGGCCCGTCCGGCTGCGGGAAATCAACGACGCTGCGGATGGTGGCAGGACTTGAAGAAATTTCAAAAGGTGATTTTTATATTGAGGGGAAACGGGTAAATGATGTAGCGCCAAAGGACAGGGATATCGCGATGGTCTTTCAAAACTACGCGCTCTATCCGCATATGACGGTCTACGATAATATCGCATTCGGGCTGAAGCTTCGGAAAATGCCGAAGCCTGAAATCAAAAAAAGAGTAGAGGAAGCCGCTAAAATTCTCGGGCTGGAGGAATATTTGCACCGCAAACCGAAAGCGCTGTCAGGCGGACAGAGACAGCGGGTCGCGCTTGGACGGGCGATCGTGCGGGATGCAAAGGTGTTCCTGATGGATGAGCCTTTGTCGAACCTGGACGCCAAGCTGAGGGTGCAAATGCGTGCGGAAATTATTAAGCTCCACCAGAGACTGCAAACCACAACGATTTACGTGACGCATGACCAGACAGAAGCGCTGACGATGGCGACACGGATCGTGGTCATGAAAGACGGAAAAATCCAGCAGATCGGGACGCCGAAGGATGTATATGAATTCCCTGAAAACGTCTTTGTCGGCGGTTTTATCGGGTCACCGGCGATGAACTTTTTCAAAGGAAAGTTGACGGATGGCGTCATCAAAATCGGTTCTGCGGCATTAACCGTGCCGGAAGGAAAAATGAAGGTGCTGCGTGAAAAGGGCTACATCGGCAAAGAAGTCATCTTCGGCATTCGTCCTGAGGATATTCATGATGAATTGATTGTCGTGGAATCGTATAAGAACTCTTCGATTAAAGCGAAAATCAATGTCGCAGAGCTGCTAGGTTCAGAAATCATGATTTATTCGCAGATCGAAAACCAAGACTTTATTGCGCGGATCGACGCCCGTCTCGATATTCAATCAGGTGATGAGCTGACGGTTGCGTTTGATATGAATAAAAGCCATTTCTTTGACAGTGAGACAGAAGTGAGAATTCGATAAGTTCTAAAGCCGGACATGGAGACATGCCCGGCTTTTTTGTGTTCTCTAAAAGGTTTACAGAAAAAACCGCAGGGGGTAGTGGTTGGTAAGAAAGGAGAGATAGAGATGTGGCATGCGGCAATGTGGGGCGGGATCTCAGGCTCTGCTGTATTGCTGGGCGCGCTGGCGTCCATGTTTTTTTCGATTCGCAAGCAGATCATCGGCTATATTATGGCTTTTGGCACAGGAGTATTAATTGGCGCGGCCGCTTACGAACTTCTTGGGGATGCAGCGGCAGAAGGCGGGATGGTGTCGACGGGCGCCGGATTTATTGCAGGGGCGGTCGTTTTTACGATTTTTGATTACGCGGTTTCTAAAAGAGGCGCGTCACATAGAAAAAGATCGGGACAAGCAGCTGCCGGCGGAGGAGGAATCGCCATTTTTATCGGCACCGTCATGGACGCTGTCCCGGAATCGATTATGATTGGCGCCAGTCTTCTCGAAGAACAATCGGTCAGTTTCCTTTTGGTGATCGCTATTTTTATCAGCAATATACCTGAAGGGCTGTCCAGTACAACAGGAATGAAAAGCAGCGGGTATACCAGAACGAAAATTTTGCTGCTTTGGGCCGCAGTGCTCGTGATTTCAATTCTCGCTTCATGGTCAGGTTATTTCTTTCTAAACGGTGCTTCTGAAGAAGTGATGTCAGCAATCGCGGCGTTTGCGGGCGGGGGGATCATTGCGATGGTTGCGTCGACGATGATGCCCGAGGCGTACGAAGACAGCGGTCCAATGACAGGTTTAATCGCTGCTCTTGGGCTGTTAACCTCGCTGGTTCTGAATCAGTTTTCTTAAATGTGAGCCGGTCATACTTCCATGTCCGGTTTTTTTGCTTGAAAATTTCAGAAAAAAACCGATGAAAAAGGAGGAAGAAATAGACAGAAAGCAGGGAACCGATGAAACGTTTTATCCTAAGCATTTTTCTCTTGGTCAGCTGCTTGGCTCTCGCCGCTTGCGCTGACACAGAGGCGAAAGCGGAGCAGCAGATGCCGAAAGCGGAACAACAGAAACCGGAAGAAAAGACAATACATGTTCAGAAAAAAGAGGATGATACATCCGCATGGATCAAAACAGAGAAACCGGCAAAGCTGCCGATTTTAATGTACCACAGCATTTCCTCAGGAAACAGCCTCCGTGTCCCGAAGGAAGAATTCGAAGCGCATATGAAATGGCTGCACGATAACAGTTATCAGACATTAACGCCGAAAGAGGCGTATCTCATGCTGACGCAGGACAAAAAGCCGAGTGAGAAATGCGTGCTGATCACGTTTGATGACGGATACACCGACAATTATCAAGACGCGTATCCGGTGCTGAAATTGTACGGGATGAAGGCGACGATTTTTATGATCGGCAAATCGATCGGACATAAACATCATCTGACAGAGAACCAAATGAAAGAAATGGCGAAGCATGGCATATCAATTGAAAGCCATACGATTAACCACTTAGAGCTGAACGGGTTAACACCTGAGCAGCAATACAGTGAGATGGCCGATTCAAAAAAGCTGTTTGACGGCATGTTTCACCAGCAAACCTCCATCATCAGTTATCCAGTGGGGCGCTACAATGAGGAGACGCTGAAGGCAGCCAAAGAAACAGGCTATCAAATGGGCGTGACGACAGAACCGGGCGCGGCATCGAGAGACCAGGGAATGTACGCCCTCCACCGAGTGCGCGTGTCTCCGGGCATGTCGGGTGCGGCTTTTGGCGCATACATTGAATCGATGAAATAAAAAAAGGCGGAGCTTAAACGCCGCCGCAGCGTGTCGACAAACCCTTGCATTCGTTGTCAAGCCTGTGCGTTGGTGCTCACGAATTAGGACATTCGCTCCGCTCCAATGCTCGCCTTTCCTAGACTTCAAGGGTTTTCAACCACGCTGAAAAGATGACAAAATCCTAAAACTAAACCGTTTTAGGATTTTGTCAACAATCTGAGGCGGCGCTTAAACGCCGCCGTCTCCTCCTCCGCAGCCGGAATCACTGAAACTGCCGTCAATGCCGCATCCTCCGTTATGGTGCGAGCCATGGTCTGAATAACCGCCGAAAAACCCGCTGTCCGCATGCTGGCGGCTTTTGTTTTCCAAGGGCTTTGGCTGTACGACTGAAACGAAAACAATAATCGCTATAATGAATAAGATAATCACAATCACTTCTGGTCACTCCCTTTTTTCACCATATATGTTATACGGACGAAACGCTGGCCGGTTTCATTTCAGAGAAATCGATTCCTTCAGCCGGTCTCTGAACCAGCGCTTCAACACCCCGTGTCCTTTGTTTGACAATAACGTGCTGACACGCCAATACATAGGGGGATGAGGTGCGAACTGAAAATCAATGAATCTGAAAAGCCAGCTTTTATCACGGGAGAGAGAGTCAATGGTAAGCTCGTCCTCATCTGCTTCAGAGCTGTAGGCGCTTTGTTTCTGTATATCCTCATCCTGCCGAACCGCCAAGATCCTCAATGCTTCCGCCATTTGTTTGTACCCGCCTTCCAACAGTGAGGCGCCAAGGTTGTCAGCGCGCACCTCCATCCATTGTGAACAAAAGGATTGATAGAGCTGAAACAGGATGATGATTGCCATGATGAAGACCCAAAGCGCCACTTTATGGTCCGCGGGATGGGCGATATGCTGCTCAAATAAGAGGATGATCCCAACGACGGCTCCAAGATATAGAAAACGCAAAAGCTGTGATGACAAAACGTCACGTTTTTTAATATGAATCGCTTCATGGGCCAGAATGCCTTCGATGACACGCTGCGGAAGTGTTAGTGTGGCGCTTGTCAGTATGACCATCGACCTTCCGACATTCATGCCGACTGCCATTCCGTTGTAATCATCACTCTCTGTTTCGTATATGCGGACATGGGAAATGCCGGCTTTGCGGAAAATCTTGTCGGCCGCTGCCTGTACATGCGGATGATCACAAGGCTTGGCATCCATTGCCGCCCGCAAAACAATGTCTGACAGGTACATATTGAAAATCCAGTACAACATCACGGCAACGGCCATGACCCATGGAGAGGTTTGTAATCCGTATAATGCGAGCACCAGTAAGGCGTAAGCTGACACGCCTTTTACGCTGGCAGCAAAATAAAGCTTCCCAAGCAGCCGCTTCACATTTTTTCTATGATAAAACGGCAAAACAGAAATCATAGTGTCCTCGTTGTTTTCCACGTCTGTGTATCCCCGGAGAATCGCTTTCCATCTTTGCGGTTCCTTCACCGTCAGAAACAGCGTTTCACCGGGAAGGGACAGTTTGATGACTTGCTGAAAGCTTGTTGTCAAATCTAAACGAGATGAATACATCGTCAGAAGCGGATGGAGCTTTAAGAGATCAGCTGTTGATTCAAGCTGGATGTCTTTCAAATCGGAAAGCGGGTATGTACGGGTTTCGTAACGCGAGCTAATGTGCAATTTTTCTAAGGACGCCGAATACAAAACGGTTACACTGAAAACATTCCAGATTCGTTTCACCAGTGCTCCTCCGCCGGAGATCATGCCGAAAAGGATCACATATTTGAGAGCGCTTGGATCAGGTCCATAGATGAAAAAAATAATGGCGCCCGCAAACACAACGGCGGTCAGCATGATGTCTGACAGGAGGCGTGTTTTGTTTCTGGCAAGCTCGATTTCCTGCCAGTCTCCCGAAGGTTTTTCCGCACGTTCTGAGACTGTGAGATCCATTGCGGTCCAGTAACAGTAGAACATTGTCGCGATCGAGACAATGCCGTCCATGAATGATTGATGAGAGAAGATATAAACAGCAGCGCAAACCCAAAGAACGATGTCAATCCAGAAGTCTATGAACGGAATGAGTTTTGCTGCCAGGGCTGATATAAAATATAATCCCAGCCCGAGAATCATAACGAGAAATAGATCTATTCCCATAGGCATGCTAGAGTCCTTTCTATCTGGTATTTCCAACTATTACTATACCATGGCGCGGGAATTTGCAAAAACAGGAATATGTAAAAAAAGCAAGCTCTTTCGTTTGACGAAGAACTTGCTTGCGGTGTATCAATAAAACTGGTGAAGCAGCAATAAGGTTAAGGACACTGTAATGGCTCCCCCGATTCGGGTAGACACCTGGGCGAAAGGCATCAATTCAAGCCTTTCTGCGGCGCTTAAAATGGCGACGTCCCCGGTGCCGCCTTGTCCTGAGTGGCACGCATTGATAATGGCGGTCTCAATCGGATACATGTTCAGCCACTTTCCGGTGAAGAAGCCGACGGCCATCATGGTCACAACGACAGACAGAATCGTAATGATGTTGTTGAGATTAAAGGCGGCGACAAGCTTGTCCCACGGCGTCATGGACACCCCGATCGCAAAGAGCAGCGGGTAGGTCACAGCGGTTGAAAAGAAGCGGGACACCCCAAACGCGCCATTTTCAATTGAGGCAGGCGCCAATCTGAACAGCTTAATCAGAACAGCCAGTAACAGCATGGCAACGGGTGCCGGAAATCCAAAAAAGTCGTGGGCGAGCATGCCGACTAAGTATAAAGAAACAGCAAGGATACCACCTGACGCAAATAAGGAAAGGTTGAACATTTGCTGTCCGCTTTGCGATTCCTCCAGCGCAGGGGGCTCTTCTTCAGATCGGTCCACTTTGCCGTTGCCTGTCCATTCCGGTTTTTTCTTACCGATTCTGTTCAGCAATCCCGCTAGAATGATCGCGCACAGGCTGCCCAGCATGATCGACGGCAGAACAAGTGCAAACGCTTCCCCTTGAGACATCGGCATGATGTCAGAATAACCGATGGACAGCGGGATAGCGCCTTCTCCGACACCCCCTGCCATGATAGGGATGACGATGTACAGCAATGTGTGCTGAAATCCGAGCCCGAGCGATGTGCCGACAGCCAGTCCGACAATAGCGGCCGCGGCAGAACCGGCAATAAGCGGAATAAAGATTTTCATGAATGCTTTTACGAGTGTTTCTCTTTTCATGCCGAGGATGCTTCCGACAACAATCCCAGCGATAAATAAGTAAAGAAAGTTTGAGTTTTCTGTAAATTCTGTGGTGGATTTGACGATATCATTAGGCAGCAGGTGATAGTAGACGACAGCGGACGGAATAAAAGTAGCTAGGATGGCCGGGCCGCCGATAGAACGAACAATCGGTATCGATTTACCGATTTGGGCAAAGGTAAACCCGAAAAAAGCCATGACGGCAATGGATGTCAAGATGTCACTTTTCACATCGTGATGCATAACAAAAACAGTGATTAATATAAACAGCAAGGCATACACAGGAAGCGGTATAATGCCTACTTTTATATTCATGGCTCTCGCAAACCAATTCTCTTTTCGAACCCCTTCGTGAATTGTATCCGTTTGCAATTGCATTTGGGTTTGAAGCTCTCCCATTGAAAAACCTCCCCTATTCTTGATGTAGTAAAATTGTTCACTACATGAATTATACTAAAAAATTGAAATGTTTAATATATTAAAAATTTACTATTCAGGTTTTCAAATCTTCCCGGTTCAAATGAAAAGAGGCATTCCGACTAAAAACGGTCTATGACGGAGTGCTGAGAAGCGAGGGCTGGTGACGGACAAGCATTTTATTCGCAAGGAACGAAATGTTGATGTACGATAATAAAGGGTCATTTATCCTAGCGTCCGTCATAAATCATCAACAAAATAGACAATAATCCGTCACACAGTGCGGGACTTTTTAGGTATTTTGGTCTTTATTTTTGAAATAAATCGTTGTAAAGTACTTAATATGAACCAGTAAGAGAATGTGTCATTTGATCAGTCTGGCAATCAGGAATCATATTGAATGATTTTTTGACACATTTGTGAAATGTTGAACAAATATTTTTTTCGTCTACTTTGTGAATTGGTGATCAAAGTATCGCTTCTATTTGTGAAATAGTGAGCAAATAGAAGTTTTTAACCGGAAATGGAGGAGAAAGCATGAGTGAATTAGTTTTAGCCCGCATTCAATTTGCATCAACAACATTGTTTCACTTCTTGTTTGTGCCGTTGTCTATTGGGCTTGTGTTTATGGTTGCGTTGATGGAGACTCTTTATCTTGTGAAAAAAAATGAGCTGTACCTCAAAATGGCAAAGTTTTGGGGACACTTATTCTTAATAAATTTCGCAGTTGGTGTTGTAACGGGGATTTTGCAAGAATTCCAGTTTGGAATGAACTGGTCTGATTACTCCCGTTTTGTCGGAGATGTATTTGGCGCTCCGCTTGCGATTGAAGCATTATTGGCGTTTTTTATGGAATCGATCTTTATCGGATTGTGGATTTTCGGCTGGGACCGCCTGCCGAAAAAAATTCACGTTCTCTGCATTTGGCTCGTATCATTTGGAACGATTATGTCGTCTTTCTGGATTTTAACCGCAAATTCCTTTATGCAGGAGCCTGTCGGCTTTACGATCAAAAACGGCCGCGCGGAAATGAACGACTTTGCCGCGCTGATTACAAACCCTCAGCTTTGGGTTGAATTTCCGCACGTCATTTTCGGTGCGCTTGCCACCGGGGCTTTCTTTATCGCCGGAGTGAGTGCTTTTAAACTATTGAAGAAAAAAGAAGTGCCGTTTTTCAAACAATCTTTTAAACTCGCAATGATTGTCGGCCTTTGTGCCGGTCTTGGCGTCGCACTTAGCGGACACGCGCAGGCTGAGCACTTGATGGAATCACAGCCGATGAAAATGGCTGCCAGCGAAGGCCTTTGGGAAGACAGCGGTGACCCTGCTGCTTGGACAGCTTTTGCCACGATCGATACAACAAATGAAAAAAGCTCAAATGAAATCAAAGTTCCTTATGCTTTGAGCTACCTGGCGTATCAAAAATTCAGCGGAAGTGTCAAAGGGATGAAAACACTTCAGGCTGAGTACGAAAAAATATACGGAAAAGGCGATTACATTCCGCCTGTAAAAACGACATTCTGGAGCTTCCGCATCATGGTTGGCGCAGGTGTTGTCATGATTCTTGCTGCGTTAGGCGGCCTTTGGTTAAACCGCCGCAAAAAGCTTGAAAACAGCAAATGGTATTTGCGCATCATGATCGCGCTGATTTCCTTCCCGTTTATTGCGAACTCCGCGGGCTGGATTATGACAGAAATCGGACGTCAGCCGTGGACGGTTATGGGCTTAATGACAACTGCTCAATCTGTGTCGCCTAACGTAACAGCCGGCTCTCTGTTATTCTCAATCATCGCGTTCGGTGTGATGTACTTGATTCTGGGGGCGCTGCTTGCCTTCTTATTCGTCCGTGAAATTAAAAAAGGTGCGGAGCATGGTGATCATCATGATGCTCCTGTATCAACAGATCCATTTAGTCAGGAGGTATACCATGTCTCTTCATGATCTTTGGTTTATACTCGTTGCTGTATTGTTTGTAGGTTTCTTCTTTTTGGAAGGCTTTGATTTCGGGGTCGGCATGGCGACCCGTTTTCTTGGCCATAATGAATTAGAACGCAGAGTGCTGATCAACACGATCGGACCGTTTTGGGACGCGAATGAAGTATGGCTTTTGACTGGTGCAGGCGCCATTTTCGCGGCATTTCCGAACTGGTATGCAACGATGCTGAGCGGTTATTACATTCCGTTTGTCATTGTGCTGCTTGCATTAATAGGCCGCGGGGTCGCGTTTGAGTTCCGCGGCAAGGTTGATCATTTAAAATGGGTAAAGGTTTGGGACTGGGTCGTTTTCTTCGGCAGTCTGATTCCTCCGTTTGTGCTTGGTGTGCTGTTCGCGACATTATTCCGCGGGATGCCGATTGATGCCGATATGAACATTCACGCGCAAGTATCCGATTATTTCAATGTGTACTCTGTACTTGGCGGTGTGACTGTAACACTTCTTTGCTTCCAGCACGGATTAATGTTTATCACGCTGCGTACGATCGGTGATTTGCAAAAACGCGCCCGGAACATGGCGCAAAAGATAATGGGTATTGTTTTTATAGCGGTTCTTGCCTTCGCGGCTCTTTCTGCCTATCAGACAGACATGTTTACCCGCCGCGGTGAGATAACCATTCCGCTCGTTGTTTTGATTGTCATCTGCTTTATGCTCGCAGCTGTCTTTATCCGTAAGAAAAAAGACGGCTGGACATTTGGGATGACTGGCGCGGGGCTGGGGCTGACGGTAGGGATGATCTTTATTTCATTATTCCCTCGGGTCATGGTCAGCTCGCTTCAAAGCGCGTACGATTTAACAGTAGCTAACGCTTCTTCCGGTGATTATTCGCTTAAAGTCATGTCAATTGCGGCATTAACCCTATTGCCGTTTGTCATCGGCAGCCAGATCTGGAGCTATTATGTCTTCCGGAAGCGCGTCAGCCATAAGGAGCCTATGACTTATTAATGGGAAAAGACCTGTTTCGATATAAAGGAATGAAGCGGATTCTCACCGTGATTACTTGTTTAACGCTGATTCAGACAGCTGCCATTATTATGCAGGCAGAGTGGCTGAGTGAAGCCGTAACCGGGCTGTTCAACGGGAAGAGCATGGCCTCCCTGTTTCCGGTGATCGGCTTTTTCCTCATCGCTTTTGTCGCCCGGCACGGGGTGACGGTGGCACGCCAGAAAATCGTCTATCAATATGCCGCCCGGACAGGAGCAGATTTGAGAAAGAGTTTTCTTGATCAGCTGTTCCGGTTAGGTCCCCGCTTTGCAAAGAAAGAGGGGACGGGGCAAATGGTAACGCTGGCGATGGAAGGCATCAGCCAGTTCCGCCGCTACCTGGAGCTATTTCTGCCGAAAATGGTCAGCATGGCGATTGTGCCGGCGGCGGTTGTCATTTATGTGTTTTTTCAGGATCGCACGTCAGCTGTCATTTTAGTTGCTGCGATGCCGATTCTGATCATCTTTATGATTCTCCTCGGCCTTGTCGCGCAGAGAAAAGCGGATCGCCAGTGGAAATCCTATCAGAGACTTTCTAATCATTTCGTTGATTCTCTTCGCGGGCTGGAGACATTGCGTTTTTTAGGTTTGAGCAAGTCGCACAGTAAAAACATTTTCTACGTTAGTGAGCGGTATCGCAAAGCAACGATGAGCACACTTCGGGTGGCATTTTTATCTTCATTCGCCCTCGATTTTTTCACGATGCTGTCAGTGGCGACAGTTGCAGTGTTTTTGGGCCTGCGCCTTATTGACGGAGATATTTTGCTTGGTCCTGCCTTAACGGCGCTCATTCTGGCACCTGAGTATTTTTTGCCGGTGCGGGAAGTGGGGAATGATTATCATGCAACGCTGAACGGACAGGAAGCAGGCAAGACCATTCAAGAGATCTTGTCGCAGCCTGGTTTTAAAAAAGAGGCGCCGCTTCAGCTTGGGACGTGGTCCGGTCAGGATGAGCTGAAAGTGTCAGGTGTGTCAGTCGGCCGGTCGGTGTCCGATATTGATTTGTCATTGAAAGGCAAGAAAAAAATCGGCATCATCGGTGCAAGCGGTGCCGGAAAATCAACATTCATTGATGTCCTTGGCGGATTTTTGGAGCCTGATGACGGTATGATCGAGGTCAATGGTTCAAGCCGGTCCCACTTGCAGGACGGAAGCTGGCAGAAAAACCTCCTTTATATCCCGCAGCATCCGTACATTTTTGATGACACGCTGGCGAACAACATTCGCTTTTACCATCCAAGCGCGTCGGCTGAGGATACAGCCCGCGCCGCTGCCTCGGCGGGGCTGACGGAGCTGGTGGACAAACTTCCGGACGGATTAGAGGGAAGGATCGGGGAAGGCGGCCGGGCGCTCAGCGGCGGCCAGGCTCAGCGTGTCGCACTGGCCCGCGCTTTTTTAGGTAACCGTCCGATCCTGCTGCTGGATGAGCCGACCGCCCATCTTGATATCGAAACAGAATATGAATTAAAAGAAACGATGCTGGATTTATTTCAGGATAAGCTCGTCTTTCTCGCGACACACCGCCTTCACTGGATGCTCGATATGGATGAAATCATCGTGCTTGACGGGGGCAGGGTTGCGGAAATCGGGACTCACGATGAATTGCTGGAGAAAAACGGTGTGTACACCAAACTCGTGAAGGCACAACTGGGGGAAAGAGCATGAAGAAAGAAGAATGGATTCTGCCGTATATCAAGCAAAATGCCCGTCTGTTCGTTCTGGTTATCTTGTTGGGCGCGGTGACGATTTTTTCTGCTGCTTTTCTTATGTTCACCTCAGGGTTTTTGATCTCGAAGGCGGCGACAAGGCCGGAAAACATCCTGCTCATTTATGTGCCGATTGTCGCTGTGCGCACCTTTGGGATTGCACGGTCTGTGTCACGATATGCGGAACGCCTTGTCGGCCATCACATCATTTTAAAAATCGTGTCCGACATGCGCGTCCGCCTTTACAACATGCTTGAGCCGGGTGCTTTGATGCTGCGTTCCCGATTTCGCACGGGGGATATGCTCGGCATTTTGTCGGAGGATATTGAGCATTTGCAGGATGCCTTCTTAAAAACGATTTTTCCTGCGATCTCGGCCTTGCTTCTGTATGCTGTTTCAGTAATCGCGCTTGGCTTCTTCTCTTGGCCGTTTGCCATATTGCTTGCGCTTTACTTGTTTGTTCTTGTTATACTGTTTCCGGTTGTGTCTTTGCTCGTGACGAGAGCGAAGAATGCGAAGCTGAAAAGCGGGCGGAATGTGCTGTACAGCCGGCTGACAGATGCCGTAATGGGTGTCAGCGACTGGATGTTCAGCGGACGCCGGCATGCTTTTATTGATTCCTATGAAAAAGAAGAACATGCTTGGTTTGAGCTTGAACGGAACAAACAGCGCTTTACAAGATGGCGGGATTTCGCCGCGCAATGTTTTGTCGCGGGTCTCATTTTGCTGATGCTGTTTTGGACGGCGGGGCAGCATGCAGACGGCGAACTCGCCAAAACGATGATTGCGGCCTTTGTGCTAGTGGTGTTCCCTTTGACGGAAGCCTTTCTGCCGCTTTCAGATGCTTTGGGCGAGGTGCCCGGCTATCAGGATTCCATCAGACGCATGAACAAAGTGGCACCTCAGACGGAGGCGTCACAAACAGACTCAGCGGCTGAAACGCTCGATCTCCAAGATGTCACACTGTCCTTTCGTGATGTGGCGTTTGCTTATGATAACAGCAGCCGAGTGCTGAACGGCTTTTCCTTTACGCTGCGCCAAGGAGAAAAAATGGCGCTGCTCGGCCGGAGCGGGTCTGGGAAATCAACGTCGCTCGCATTAATCGAGGGCGCCTTAAAGCCGGACTCTGGATCTGTGACGTTAAACGGAGTGGAGACCGAGCTGTTAAAGGATCAGATTGCTGATACGGTAGCTGTGTTAAATCAAAAACCTCATCTGTTTGATACAAGCATTCTGAACAACATCAGGCTTGGAAATGGCGACGCAAGCGACGAGGATGTGCGCCGTGCTGCAAAGCAGGTGAAGCTGCATGATTACATTGAGTCACTGCCTGACGGATATCATACCTCTGTTCAGGAAACCGGCATCCGGTTTTCCGGAGGGGAGCGCCAGCGGATCGCACTCGCCCGGATTTTGCTGCAGGATACGCCGATCATCATCCTCGATGAGCCGACAGTCGGACTCGATCCCATCACAGAACGCGAACTGATGGATACGGTGTTTGAAGTGCTGAAAGGAAAAACGATTTTATGGATTACCCACCACCTCGCGGGAGTGGAAGCGGCGGATAAAATTGTGTTTCTCGAAAACGGAAAAACAGAAATGGAAGGAACGCACGAGGAACTGCTGGCGTCAAACGAACGGTATCGCCGCCTGTATCATCTTGACGTTCCTGTAAAATAGAAGACAGCCCCTGAGGCTGTCTTTCAGCGTGTCGACAAACCCTCGCATTCGTTGTCAGACCTGCGCGTTGGTGCTCACGAATTATAACATTCGCTCCGCTCCAATGCTCGTCCTTCCTAGACTTCAAGGGTTTTCAATCACGCTGAAAAGATGACAAAATCCTAAAACAAAAACCGTTTTAGGATTTTGTCAACAATCTGGAAGACCGCCCCAAAGGCTGTCTTTTTTTGTTTGAAATAGAAAAGGTACAGGAAAAATAGGAAGAGAAAGCAGAGGAGGGATAGAGATGAATATTCCAATTTGGACGGAGGAGCATGTGAGGGCCTCGCTTCCTGAAAGAGATGCGGAGAGCCATAAAGGCACGTACGGTACCGCATTGCTTCTGGCGGGAAGCGACGACATGCCAGGCGCAGCGCTTCTGGCGGGGATTGGGGCCATGCGGAGCGGACTAGGGAAGCTTGTTATCGGCACGTCTGAAAGCGTGATCCCGCTGACCGTTTCTGTTCTGCCCGAGGCGACCTATTGGCGTGACGGCTGGCAAAAAGCGGCGCACGCTCAGCTTAAAGAGGCGTACCGCGCCATTGCTATCGGACCGGGGCTTCCGCAAACCGAAAGCGTACAGCAGGCAGTTGATCATGTGCTTGCGGCGGATTGCCCTGTTATTTTGGATGCCGGAGCGCTGGCAAAGCGCACATATCCGAAACGGAAGGCGCCTGTCATCCTCACGCCGCACCCGGGCGAGTTTTCCCGTATGACAGGTGTTCCTGTGAAAGAGCTGCAAAACAAAAGAGCGGAATATGCAAAGGAATGGGCGGCTCAGCTGCAGGCTGTCATTGTGTTAAAAGGAAATCAAACCATTATTGCGTTCCCCGATGGCGACTGCTGGTGCAATCCAACTGGAAACGGGGCGCTCGCCAAGGGCGGAACCGGTGACACGCTGACAGGCATGATATTGGGCATGCTCTGCTGCCATGAAGACCCGAAACATGCGATATTAAACGCGGTCTATCTGCACGGTGCGTGCGCCGAGCTCTGGACGGACGAGCACTCAGCCCATACGCTGCTCGCTCACGAGCTTTCTGACGTGCTGCCTCGCGTGTGGAAACGGTTTGAATAAGAATAGCAACAAAATAAAAAGCTGTCTTCACAAGGAAGACAGCTTTTCTTGATAACCCGCTTGTTTTTTCAGACGCGGTTTCATCAATACATAATAAAGAATAGAAGGCACGGCCAAGCCGACAATCCATGCGATGTCTCCGCCGCCAAACATTTTGGCCAGCGGTCCGATGTAAAAGGATGTATTGATAAATGGGATTTCCAGCAAGATGGACAGAACGAACGCAATCGTGGTGATCCAATTGACCTTTCCATACGGCCCGTTCACATCAAACATGGCTTTGACTTGATAGTTTCCATGGCGGACGAAGTAGTAATCGACTAAATTAATTGCCGTCCACGGGATTAAGAAATAACTGATGAAAAAGATAAAATTCAAAAACAGCTCCATAAAATTGCTCTGTCCGAGAAGGCTTAAGACTGTGCCGACAAGCGTGACGCCGAGGATCATGATGATTCTGACTTTGGGCGTGACTTTTAACTTCAAAAACGGCTCAAGCGTTGTTGTCGTGGACATGAAAGCACCATACAGGTTAAAGACATTGATCGCCATTTGCCCGAATAACACAATGATCAGCATAATGAACGAGAAGGGGCCGAACAATTGGACAATCTGGCTGCCTGAGTTTGCCGTAAAGTCAGGAAGTGCCGTCGTCAGCAAAGCGCCGAGCAGCATCATCCAGATCGAGCTGACAGATGTCCCTGCATAGCTGTACCAAAATGTTTGAGAAGCCGGTGTTTTAACTGGCAGATATCGTGAATAATCGGCAACATACGGCGCGTATGCAAGCTGCCACGTCGCAACTGCGCTGACCGCAACCAAGAAAACAGGCAGATCAACCGCCCCGGGAATCCAGCTGCCTGCCGGAATCGGCAATTGAAAAATAAGAATCGTTGCAGCAAAAAATACAGCAAAAGAGGTCCAAGAAAGGATTTTTTGCATTTTGTGAATCAAATCATGGCCGAAAATAGTGAGTAAAAAACATACGGCGCTTAAGCCTATAATACTCCATGATCCCGGAATGGGAACAAAGCTGCTTAAGGTTCCGGCCGCCAGAATCGTGCTGCTTGCGAAGAAACCAAGGTAGATAAACATAACTAAGAAGAGGGGAAGAATCGCTCCGATTACGCCGAATTGGGCACGGCTTTGAATCATTTGCGGGATGCCAAGCTGAGGGCCTTGCGCGGAATGAGACGCCATAAATATGGCACCGATTAAGGTTCCGCAAATAATAGCGGCAACACTCCAAAACAGATTAAGTCCCATTGCCACGGGAAGAGTACCGGTCACTAACGTGGTGATATGCATATTAGCCCCAAACCATACGGGGAATAAATCTTTTGCTTTACCATGTCTTTCTTCATTCGGAATATGTTCAATCGTTCGCCTTTCTACTTTCAATGCATCGTCCTCCATATATAATGAAATTTATTTGAAATAGACATAAAAACATAGCTTAACAGACTGTACTTCGCTTTACAAATTTAGATGTTGACGAAAGCCGATGAGAAACCAGTGAAGTCAATAGATCAAAAGAATTGTAAAAAAAGTTGAACGCTCTGAAATCCGGTGTCGTCTCATAAGACAGAAAAACAAAAAAGGGGGGATCGCAGCCATTGGATAAAAATGAAGAACAGCAATTGATTCAGCAGGCGAAAGAGGGAAGCGACGAGGCATTTACCACCCTTTTTCAGCACTATTATTCTTTTCTATACAAATACTTATTAAAGCTTTCCCTTCACCCTGATCTCAGCGAGGAACTCGTTCAGGAAACCTTTCTGAAAGGATACATTCATTTAAGAAGCTTCCAAGGCCGTTCCAAATTCTCCACGTGGCTGATTTCTATTGCTTCGAGGCTCTATCTCGATCACCAGAAAAAGAGAAAGAGAGAATGGAAACGGAATCAGGCGGTTACGGAGGAAGCAATCCGCAAGATCAAGTGGGACGTGTCAGTGAAAGGGGCAGAATGGAGCGAAACGCTTGATCTGTTTTCAAAGCTGGACCCTAAACTGCGCACGCCAGTTTTATTAAGGCATTACTACGGCTATACCTACGCCGAAATCGGGCTGATGCTGCAAATCAAAGAAGGCACGGTTAAGTCCAGAGTTCATAAAGGGCTCCAGCAAATCAGAAAGGAGTGGACTGATGAATAAAAAAAAGCGATCTGTTCATTTAAAAACGGAATTGCAGAAAATCGACCAATGCGACGCCCCGAATATACCGAGTCAAAAAGAGTTGCTTGATCAATTGGCACAAATGAAAGCCGAACGAAGAAAAAGCCTGCTGAAAGAAGTGATGTTATTTGTGTTCTGTGCGTTGGCGATGGTAAGCGCGGCGATGCTGGCATTTAATCAAGTTCCCGCTGTTTTTGTTGTGCTTCAGGTCTGTGCGCTGGCCGTCCTGCCGATTTTGATTGCGGCTGAGAAAAAACGATACCTCGGCGAACGTGAGGTGAAGCGCTGATGTCCCAAACAGAAATGATCGTAGCGGTGGCTGCTTGTCTCATCCTACTGGCACAGGGAATCTTTTTATTCATTGATGCGAAAAAACGGGATCGTCTGGCATGGGTGTGGGGAGTTGTCGGGCTGATTCAAGCACCGACTCCTCTCATTTGCTATTACTTTTTTGTGATTAGGCCGGATCGAAAAAAAAGGAGGATTAGCTCATGAATATTTCTTGGGAAATGATTTTGCCGCTGATTGTATTGCAGCTTGTGCTGGCGGTATTCGCTCTCATCACCTGTATAAAGGAAGAGCGGACAAACGGCCCAAAGTGGATGTGGGCAGCGGTCATTGTGTGTATCAATATTATTGGGCCGATTTTATTTTTTACCGTCGGCAGAAAGCAAAGGTGAGCAGGCATGCTGTCTATCGAGTCATTATCAAAGTCGTATCGGCACCATCAAGCTGTAAAGAATGTCAGTTTTCACGTCAATGAAAACGAGTGTGTGGCACTATTAGGCCCTAATGGAGCCGGTAAAACCACAACGCTGCACATGCTGGCCGGACTGCTTTCGCCAACCTCTGGAACCATCAAGCTGTTAGGGGAGAAAAAGCCGGATCGTCGTTTGATCGGGTACCTTCCGCAGTATCCTGCCTTTTATTCGTGGATGACCGCAAACGAATTTTTAACATTTGCCGGGAGACTGTCAGGGCTTTCAAAGAAAAAGTGCCAAGAGGAAATCGGCGGGATGCTTGAATTTGTCGGCTTGCAGGAAGCGGCACACAAAAGAATCGGCGGCTATTCAGGCGGCATGAAGCAAAGACTCGGTCTGGCACAGGCGCTGCTCCATAAACCGAAGCTGTTGATTTTGGATGAACCGGTGTCCGCTCTTGATCCGTCCGGGCGGTTCGAGGTGCTCGATATGATGCGGGAGCTGAAGAAGCATATGGCTGTTCTGTTTTCCACACACGTGTTGCACGATGCGGAGCAGGTGTGTGATCAGGTGGTGATCATGAAAAACGGGGAGGTTTCATGGAAAGGCGAATTACAGCAGCTTAAGAACCAGCATCAAACGAACGTTTTCACCCTTACAGTGAAAGAGGAGCTGAGGGGCTGGCTTGAAGAGAAGCCTTACGTAGCAGGTATTGCCTATATGAACCCGTCACAAGCTGTTTTCGAGCTGCCTGGTATACACGCTGGCCGGACATTGCTGAGTGATTGTATCCGAACGGGATTGACCGTTACCCATTTCGAACAGAAAACGGAGTCTCTTGAAGACGTCTATCTAAAGGTGGTGCACGCATGAAGGTCATGATGACTCTATTTCAAAAAGAATGGCTCGATGGGTGGAAAAGCGGCAAGCTGATCTGGCTGCCGATCGCGATGATGATCGTCGGGCTGACACAGCCGCTGACCATTTATTATATGCCGGAAATCATTGAACACGGAGGAAACCTTCCGGACGGCATGAAAATCAGTTTTACGATGCCTTCCGGGTCTGAAGTGATGGTCAGCACGCTTTCTCAATTCAACACGCTTGGCATGGCTCTGGTCATCTTCAGCGTGATGGGCAGCGTGGCGAATGAAAGAAATCAAGGTGTAACGTCGCTGATCATGTCGCGGCCTGTGACGGCAGCCCATTTTATCGTGAGCAAATGGCTGACCCAAAGCGTGATCGGAATCGCGTCGTTTGCCGCTGGATACGGGCTTGCTTATTATTACGTCCGGCTGCTGTTTGAGGACACATCCTTCAGCCGCTTTGCCGGAAGCCTTGGCCTTTACGCTCTTTGGATCATGTTTATTGTGACTGCAGGTCTTGCCGGAAGCACGATGTTTCGGTCTCTCGGAGCAGCCGCGGCTTCCGGAATTGGGCTGACGGCAGCCGTTTCCTTTGCTGTTTCGCTATTTCCTGATGGTGCGAAATGGCTTCCGGCTGCGCTTTGCAAGCAGGCGGAGCATATCCTTCTTCATGGAGAGCGGGCGGATTTTTTCGGATGGTCGCTCACATTCTCTATTTTGTCCATCGTGCTTCTGGCCACGTTTTCTGTGTGGCGCTTTCAGCGATATGAAAGCTATTAATTGGCCATGCTGCGCTTTTGCATGAGCATGACAAGAAAGGCGGCAAATGCCAGCGCCCCGGCTCCATAAAAAACCCCCGAAAGCCCGAAAAGCTGTGCGATTTTTCCGGCGAGAAGGGGTCCAAGGAAGATGCCCAATGCATAAAACGATTGATAGAATCCCATGGCCGACATTTTTAAACGGAATGAACTGATATCGACGACCCGGCTGAGCAGCAGAGGAAATACGAAACCGAGCGCCAGCCCGATGCAGGCGTGTGTGATGCAAACCGTGAACAATGTAGCTGAAAACGGAACGAATAGCAGACAGGCTCCGATCACAGCAAAACTGGAGAGCAGCACGGAGTAAGCGATTCGGCTTGTCATGCGCAGAAACACAACGCTTAATGTGGCGGCTGCGTGAGGGAGGAAAAAGGCGCTCATCACCCAAAGCAGCTCCGCGTCGCCCATGCCGAGCTGATGAATGTAAAGCGGTGTAAAACCAAACACTGTCATAAATAACACCGCGTGGGCGGTCATAGACAGGATGGTGAAAAGCTTGAGCTTCGGCAGCCGCAATGTGTCTTTGATGTATTGCGGCACACCGATTGTGTCGCGATTCGCGGGAGAAGCCGACGGGTCTTTAATAAAGCAGCAAATCACCAGACCGGCGGCCGAGGCAACGAGCGCCATCCAAAACGGAACCTGCCTGCCTAAGCGGGCTGCCGCAAGCCCGCAGAACACAATGCTGACAAACTGAGGCATGACGGTGAAAAACTGCATGATGCCCATTGCTTTTGAGGCATTGCCATTGTTGAAATAATGCGCGTATAAAATGGTCGCCATGACCCACATAGAGGCAGTGATCCCTGCCAACAGCCGGGCGGCCAGCACGAAGAAGAAAGAATCAAACATCAGAAAAAGCAGGCTGCTGAGGATGGAAAACCCAAACCCGCCAATTAACAATTGTTTGCGCATAGAAAACAGGATGTCTGACAGCAAGCCGAGCGGAAATCGAAGAAGAATTTGCGTCACCCCGTAGCTGCCGAGAATGATGCCGATGGCGCCGTATGAAAAGTCCAGATCCTCCAAATACAGACTGAATACAGGCACATAAATATAGCCTGAAAACCAAAAACAAAATACCATGCATAAGAAAACGGCGTGATCTAAAGCGCCGATTGTTTTTTTCTGAGTCATCATGTTCGGCTGTAATTCCATCTTTTCTCTCCACCTTTTTCTTCCAGTACAACACAAATGCTGAAAGCGTTTCAATAGAAAAATAAAAAACAGGACTTCCAAAAGCCCTGTTCGATGTTTTAATACGGGTCAGACGGATGACTTTCCTGTTCAGCCTGCATTGCAGCCTGTTCAGTCTCTGTTGTGCCGATCGGTCCGTTGCTGTTGTTTTCGGAGGCTTTTTTCAGCCCTTCTGCCACGCGTTTTCCGTAGTCGGGATCAGCTTTTGTGAAATTCTCTATCATTTGATCCTGAATTTCTTTTCGGCATGTAGAAAGTGTATTAACCAAATTCGTGATCAATTCGTTCCGTTCAAATTCTGAAAATCTCCGGTACGTTTCTCCAGCCTGGCCGAAGTTGTTCGTTCTGTCGATCGCTTCACGCTTTACATCACCTTCGACATGCGGCGTATGATCTTTGCCATCCTGCGTCGCTTCCTTCAGCCCGCCCATAATCGATGGCTCATAGTTGACGTGCGGGTTTTGGCCTTCTGCTCGATCGACCCGATATTGCATTTGCCCGCCTTCCTGGTTCGTGGCGACATGCTTATTCGGCGAGTTGATCGGAAGCTGCAGGTAATTTGCGCCTACACGGTAGCGCTGTGTATCAGAGTAGGAAAACGTCCGCCCTTGCAGCAATTTATCATCTGAAAAATCAAGCCCGTCAACAAGCACTCCTGTTCCGAATGAAGCTTGTTCCACTTCCGCATGGTAGTTTTCCGGGTTTTTGTTAAGTACCAGTTTACCGATCGGTTTCCATGGGAAATCATCTTTATACCAAAGCTTTGTCGGATCGAGCGGATCAAAGTCCAGTTCAGGATGCTCATTATCGCTCATAATTTGGGCATACACTTCCCATTCCGGATAATCGCCATTTTCAATCGCTTCATATAAATCCTGTGTTGCATGGTTAAAGTTTTTCCCTTGAATCTCTTCCGCTTCCTTCTGTGTCAGGTTGCGGATGCCCTGCTTCGGTTCGAAATGATATTTCACGAGAACGGCCTTGCCCTCCTCATTCACCCATTTATAGGCGTGTACGCCCGAACCCTGCATGTGCCGGTAGTTGGCCGGAATGCCCCAAGGCGAAAACAAGAAGGTGATCATATGTGTCGCTTCAGGAGACTGGGAAATGAAGTCGAAAATACGTTCACCATCTTGGATGTTGGTCACTGGATCAGGCTGAAATGCGTGCACAAGATCCGGAAATTTCAGCGGGTCGCGGATAAAAAAGATTTTCAGGTTGTTCCCGACCAAATCCCAGTTTCCGTCTTCGGTATAAAGCTTCACGGCAAAACCGCGCGGGTCTCTCAATGTTTCGGGTGAGTGTTTACCATGATTCACCGTAGAAAAACGGACAAATGCCGGCGTTATTTTGCCTTTATCCTGAAAGAGCTTGGCCCGGGTGTACTTTGAAATCGGTTCGTCTCCAAAGCTTCCATACGCTTCAAAATACCCGTGTGCACCCGCTCCTCTGGCGTGGACAACCCGCTCCGGGATGCGTTCACGGTCAAAGTGGCTGATTTTTTCGAGAAAATCGTAGTTCTCAAGTGTTGTAGGCCCTCTGTTCCCGACCGTTCTCACATTTTGGTTGTCAGTGACAGGGTGCCCCTGCCTGTTCGTCAAAGTATCCTCTGATTCGTTTTTCCCGGATGTCTTATGAGAAAGCGTATCCTCGCTGCTTTGGGCATTTGTTTCGTGATGCTTGTTTTGGTGCTCATCTTTCATTGGTTAACCCTCCTTTTTTGAACGATAACAATATGCCCTGAATGGAAAGATTTTAAAACAGCCGTTTTTCTTCATCAGGTTGGGGAATGGTACAATGTAAAAAAAATCGGTAAAAGGAGAGGTCGATTCGTGACGAGAGAAAGACATCCGCTGCCCATCACGTTTTATCAAAAAACCGCCCTTGAGCTTGCCCCGGCGCTTCTCGGCTGCCTTCTGGTTAAAGAGACAGACGAAGGCACTGCGTCAGGCTATATTGTGGAAACAGAGGCTTATATGGGAGTTGGAGACAGAGCGGCCCACAGCTTTAACAACCGCCGGACGAAGCGGACTGAGATTATGTTTGCGGAAGCTGGGCGGGTGTATACATACGTCATGCACACCCATACATTGCTGAATGTCGTTGCCGCAGAAGAGGATGTCCCGCAAGCGGTACTAATCAGGGCGATTGAGCCCCATGAAGGGCAGCTGTTAATGGAGGAGAGAAGGCCGGGCCGGCGTCCGAGGGAATGGACAAACGGACCTGGAAAGCTGACGAAAGCGCTTGGCGTCACGATGAATGACTACGGACGCTGGATTACGGAACAGCCCCTTTACATTGAAAGCGGGTACACACCGGAAGAAATCTCAACCGGCCCGCGCATCGGCATTGACAACAGCGGAGAGGCACGCGATTATCCGTGGCGTTTCTGGGTGAAGGGAAATAGGTACGTGTCGCGTTAGCATGTTTATGCAAAAGACAATCAGGGGAATGGTTGAGAAAAAAGAAGGGAGAATCGGAGCTGTGAAAAAGATGATCAAAACCGTTATCAAATGGGCGCCGCTCATTTACCCGATTGTACGAAAAATCATGAAGGATCGGAAGGCATCAAAACAAAAGAACACGTCTTCATCCCGAACAGCCGGCTGAACCCGGCTGTTTTTTTATGGGTCCGTTTTTCCTCTTGTCCTCCCGATGTTCATTGACTTGCCATTCTCTCCATTATAGAATTTATATACATTTCATTCCTTCACCATCCTTTCTGCCTATTGACTTTATCCCTGCATCTACTTGATAGGAGGTTTTTCTCATGCTTCATGGGCGACTTCGTGATATTCTGCGCTTGCTGATGGCGGCTGAAGCCCCGGTGACTAGCTCGTTTTTTGCCGCGCAATTAAACGTAACGACGCGGACGGTCCGCAATGATATAAAGGAACTGCAAGGTGTGCTGAACGGCCATGGCGCCTTGGTCCAATCGGTAAGAGGCTCCGGTTACAAACTCAGCATTCATGATGAGCAGACATTCAGAACGCTGCTGCAAGATGTATTTCAGCAAAAAAAGGGCCTGCCGGTGTTGCCGGAGGAGAGAATGGTTTATCTTATGAACCGGCTGCTGCTGGCGGAGCATTACCTCAAGCTCGATGAATTGGCTGAAGAACTATTTATCTCAAAATCTACGCTGCAAACGGATTTAAAAGAAGTAAAGAAACGGCTGCTGCCTTACCGCATCGTCATGGAAACACGACCGAATTATGGCTTCAAGCTGCGCGGGGACGAGGTGCAGATGAGATATTGTATGGCTGAGTACATTGTCGATGAAAGAGAAACGGAGATTGATGTTCTGAATGAAAAGACTAATATTTTGCCGAAGGAAGAAATTGAGATCATCCGTTCCGCCATCCTGAAAAAAATGAAAAACGACCGCATTCCCCTCTCTAACTTGGGACTGAATAACCTCATCATCCATATCGCCATCGCTTGTAAACGAATCAGAACGGAAAACTATGTCTCTCTTTTCCCGGAAGATATGGATCATATCCTGCATCAAAAAGAATATCAGGCTGCAAAAGCCATCGTAAAAGAGCTGGAATCAGCTCTCGCCGTTACATTTCCGAAAGACGAGGCGGCCTATATCGCCATGCATCTCCTCGGCACAAAACGAATGACACAATCCCAATGCGGGGAAGACACATTTTCAATAGACGAAGAAACCGATCAGCTGACTTTTGCTATGATCAAGGCCGTTGATCGTGAACTGAAGCTCGGCATTCTGCATGACAAAGAGCTGAAAATTGGCTTGGCGCTGCATGTGAAGCCGGCGATCAGCCGCAATCGATACGGCATGAACCTGCGAAATCCGATGCTGGCAGCGATCAAGGAACATTATCCTCTCGCTTTTGAAGCCGGAATCATTGCGGGAATGGTGATAAAGGAAGAAACGGGTATTGACATTCATGAAAACGAAATGGGTTATCTGGCCCTCCACTTTGGCGCCGCGATTGAACGAAAAAAAACAGAAAGCCCGCCGAAACGCTGTATCATTGTGTGCGCATCAGGTGCCGGGAGCGCCCAGCTTCTGCGTGAAAAACTCCGTTCCCATTTCGGCAAGCGGCTCGATATTCTGGGAACTGCTGAGTATTACAGTCTTGACCAGATATCCTATGAATCCATTGATTTTGTCATCAGCACCATCCCGATCAAAAAAGAGCTGCCTGTACCAGTGCTGAAGGTCAACACACTCTTGGGCGGAACCGACTTTACAAAAATAGAATCCATTCTAAGGGATGAAAAAGAAAAAGCGGTCCGCTACCTGAAAAAAGACCTCGTTTTCTTCCAGAAGGATCTGCGCTCAAAAGAAGAAGTGATTCAATTTTTAGGGCGGAAAGCGGTTGATTGCGGCTATGCAGATGATGAACTCATCGCTTCCATTTTTGAACGAGAAGCCATGTCGCCAACGTGCTTTGGCAATCTTGTTGCCATCCCGCACCCGCTCGTTCCGCAGACGAAAACAACGTTTTGGGTCGTTTGTACGCTGAAAAAACCGATAGATTGGGAGAATCAGCGTGTTCAATTTGTTTGTCTGCTTTGTGTTGAAAAGGAGAACAAAGCGGATTTGCAAAGCATGTACAAATTGCTCGGCAGCATGTTGGATGACCCGTCGGCGGTAAACCAGCTGATCAAATGCCGTTCGTATCAAGAGCTTTCGGAAGTGTTTGACCAAAAAATGTTGAGCTGACAGCCTGTATATACCTTTTTTCCGTTTCCTGCGGAAAAACCTTGAGTGTTTATGAAAGCGATTTCATAATATGATGATATCAACAGCAGGACATGACAAAATTGATCAAACTCTAGGAGGTCTTTTACATGAATATATTACTCGTTTGTGCAGCAGGCATGTCTACCAGCTTACTGGTGAGCAAGATGGAAAAAAGTGCGCAGGAACAAGGAAAAGACTATACCATTTGGGCAGTTTCAGGGGATTCTGTACAACAACATATTGATAAAGCGGATGTATTGCTTCTCGGCCCGCAAGTCCGTTATATGCTTCCGCAGCTGAAAAAATTAGGAGAGGCAGAGGGGGTTCCGGTAGACGTCATTAATACCGTCCATTATGGCACGTGCAACGGGGCGGAAGTGCTGAAATCGGCTGAACAGCTTGGACATGTGTCATAGAGAGGGGCGGGCTATGTGAATAAAGTCAATCAGATCTTAGAAGAAAAGGTCATGCCTATAGCGGGAAGAATTGCGGGCCAGCGTCATTTGCAGGCGCTGCGTGATGGTATCATTCTCACAATGCCGCTGATTATCATCGGTTCCTTTTTCCTCATCATCGGCAACCTCCCGATTCCTGGCTACGCTGAGTTTATGGCAAAAACGTTTGGCAGCTCCTGGTCTGATAAACTGGCCTACCCAGTCGACGCCACCTTTGAAATTATGGGTCTTGTCGCCGCGTTCGGCATCGCCTACCGGCTCGCCGAGAAATATGGTGTGGATGCCTTGTCGGCCGGAGCCATTTCCCTTGCGGCATTTTTGTTAGCAACACCGTATCAAGTGCCGTTTACGCCTGATGGTTCGACGAAAGAAATCATGGTCGGCGGCGGAATTCCGCTAACACTCATGGGAAGCAAAGGTCTGTTTGTCGCCATGATTATCGCGATGGTATCAACTGAGATTTACCGCCTCATTATCCAGCGCAATTTGGTCTTCAAAATGCCGGACGGTGTTCCCCCGGCGGTCAGCAAGTCATTTGTCGCGTTAATTCCCGGCTTTGCCGTCATCTTTCTGATTTGGGCAGCCCGGCTGATTGTTGAAGCGACACCGTTTGAAAGCCTTCATAATATTGTAAGCGTTTTATTGGGGACGCCGCTTTCTATTCTTGGCGGAAGTCTCGGAGGCAGCCTTGTCGCTGAAGCCGTCAAAATGCTTTTATGGGCCTGCGGTCTTCATGGAGCAAACATTGTCGGCGGCGTCATGGCACCGATTTGGTACGGCGCCATGGATGCCAATAGGATTGCCTTCCAAGCCGGTGAGGAGCTGCCTAAGATTTTCACCCAGCAATTTTTTGATATCTGGATTAATATCGGAGGAAGCGGCGCAACTTTGGCGCTGGTTGTCACGATGTTCCTGCGCGCCCGAAGCAAACAAATGAAGCAGCTCGGAAAGCTTGCGATCGGACCGGCCATTTTCAACATTAACGAACCGATTATTTTCGGTATGCCGATCGTCATGAACCCGATGCTTTTACTTCCGTTTATCATCACGCCGCTTGTCACAGTGACACTCACATACATCGGAATGAGCACCGGGCTTGTCGCCAAACCGGCGGGGATCGCAGTGCCGTGGACCATGCCGCCAATCTTTTCAGGCTATTTGGCGACAGGGGGAAAAGTCTCAGGTGCGGTCATGCAAGCCATTAATCTCGCCGTATCCTTTGTTGTCTACTATCCGTTTTTCAGAATGTGGGATAAACAGAAGCTGAAAGAAGAAAACGATCTGGAGCTGGCCCAAACGCCTGCAACATCAGATGACAAAGAAGCGGCTCTGTAGAGAAAGGAAGTGAATCGCGTGAATGAGAAAATGGAGCAAATCATTTTTCAAATCATCCTTCACGGAGGAAACGGAAGGAGCTCCGCAATGGAGGCCATTGCCGCTGCGAAAAGCGGTGACGCAGAAGAAGCGCGGAACAAGCTTCAAGATGCCGCAGAAGAATTGTCAAAAGCCCATCACTATCAGACAGAGCTGATTCAAAATGAAGCGGGCGGAGAAAAAACGGAAATGACGCTTCTGATGGTTCATGCACAGGATCATTTAATGAATGCGATGACAGTGAAGGACCTGGCGGCGGAGATCATTGAGTTATATGAAAAAATCACCGAGCAAAGGGGAGCAAGCATATGACAAAAGGATTAAAGATTGTAACGATTGGCGGAGGTTCAAGCTACACGCCAGAGCTCGTGGAGGGATTGATTAAACGGTATGATGAGCTGCCTGTTCGTGAATTATGGCTCGTCGATATCCCTGAGGGCGAAGAAAAACTCAATATTGTCGGCACGCTCGCCAAACGGATGGTTGAAAAAGCCGGTGTCCCGATTGACATTCATCTTACGCTCGACCGAAGAAAAGCGCTGAAAGACGCAGACTTTGTCACGACTCAATTCCGCGTCGGACTTCTGCAGGCAAGAGCCAAGGATGAGCGCATCCCATTAAAATACGGCGTCATCGGCCAGGAAACGAACGGCCCGGGAGGCCTGTTTAAAGGATTGCGCACGATTCCGGTCATCCTTGAGATCGCAAAGGACATAGAAGAGCTCTGCCCGAACGCATGGCTTGTTAACTTCACAAACCCTGCCGGCATGGTGACAGAAGCCTTGCTTCGTTACTCCAACCTGAAGAAAGTCGTCGGTCTTTGTAATGTTCCTATCGGCATTAAAATGGGTGTTGCCGAAGCGCTTGATGTAGATGTGGACCGCGTAGAAGTCCAATTCGCCGGATTGAATCATATGGTGTTCGGGCTGGATGTCTTCTTGGACGGCGTCAGTGTGAAGGATCAAGTCATCGAAGCAATGGGTGATCCGAAAAACGCGATGACGATGAAAAACATCTCAGGCGCAGAGTGGGAGCCGGAATTTTTAAAAGCGCTCGATATCATCCCTTGCGGCTACCACCGGTACTATTTTAAAACAAAAGAGATGCTGGAGCACGAACTGGAAGCATCACAAACGGAAGGCACTCGCGCTGAAGTGGTGCAGAAGGTAGAAAAAGAGCTATTCGAACTCTACAAAGACCCGAACCTTGCGATCAAACCGCCGCAGCTGGAAAAACGGGGCGGCGCTTACTACAGCGATGCCGCGTGTAATTTAATCAGCTCCATTTACAATGATAAACACGATATTCAGCCGGTAAACACGATCAATAATGGTGCGATCGCCAGCATCCCAGACGATTCCGCGGTTGAAGTGAACTGCGTGATGACGAAAAACGGCCCTCAGCCAATTGCTGTCGGCGACTTGCCGGTATCTGTCCGGGGCCTCGTCCAGCAAATCAAATCCTTTGAACGTGTCGCGGCAGAAGCGGCTGTCACAGGCGACTACCAAACAGCGCTCCTCGCCATGGCGATTAACCCGCTCGTTCCGTCCGACACGGTCGCTAAACAGATTTTAGACGAAATGCTTGAGGCGCACAAAGCGTATCTGCCGCAGTTCTTTAACAAGATTGAAGCATAGAAAAGCCGGCCTTCAGTGGGCCGGATTTTTTTTACTTGCTTTCAGTCAGCGCTGCGACCTCGGTCGTCCATCCGAATTCGTCTGCGACAGCGCCTTTTTGAATGCCTGTAATCGTGTCATATAGTTTTTTGGCGATTTTTCCTGTTTCACCGTTGTTAATCGACAGTGTTTCACCCTGCCAGATCAGCTCGCCGACTGGAGAAATAACAGCCGCTGTACCGGTTCCGAAAGCTTCTTCAAGGGTGCCGTCTTGATGGGCTTGGATGACCTCGTCGATCGCAATTTTCCGTTCAGAAACTTGAAGGCCCCAATGCTTTAGCAAGGCGATGACTGAATTGCGCGTAATGCCTTCCAGGATGCTTCCGTTCAGCATCGGCGTTACGATTTCACCGTTGATTTTGAAGAAGATGTTCATGCTGCCGACTTCTTCGATGTATTTCTTCTCAATCCCGTCCAGCCAGAGCACTTGGGAAAATCCTTTCTCTTCGGCTACCTGCTGCGCTTTTAAGCTTGAAGCGTAGTTTCCCGCGGTTTTGGCATTTCCCGTTCCGCCTTTTACCGCACGGACAAATTCATTTTCAACAGCGATTTTGACCGGCTTGATGCCTTCTTTATAATAAGAGCCGACCGGAGAGAGAATGATAAATAGTTTATACGTATGAGATGCCGCAACACCGAGAAAAGGCTCGGTTGCGATGATGAACGGACGGATATAAAGGGACGTGCCCTCCGCATTCGGAATCCAGTCTTTATCGATTGCGACAAGCTGTTTTAAACCTTCGAGAACCTGTTCTTCATCGATTTCCGGGATGCAGAGTCGGTCGTTTGATTGATTCAGGCGCTCCATATTTTTTTCCGGTCTGAAAAGCAGGACATGGTCATTCTCTGACACGTAAGCCTTTAACCCTTCAAACACGGTTTGGCCGTAGTGATATACCATTGCGGCCGGGTCCATTGAAAAGGGTTGATAAGGAATGATTCTCGGATCGTACCATCCTTTATCCGCCGCATAGTCCATTACAAACATGTGGTCTGTAAACACTCTTCCGAACGAAAGCTGATTAGGATCTGGTTTCGGTTTTTTTGTTGATGTCAATTCAACGCGAATCGTATGTTTAGTCATGGTCAATCTCCCTGCTGTTAAATTGTTTATATTATCAAACTTATTTGAAAATAATTTATATTCTATTGTATACCTTCAACAAATATTCGCAATAGGTTTGCTCAAATTTGTAAGAAATTCATAAGAAAAAAGCAGGAGAAATTAATTCTCCTGCATGTTCATTTGTTCGAACACCCTGTCATAATCGGCGCGAGTGGCGTTCCGAAGACCTTCAACACGTTCATTTGTAATCTCTTGTTTGCCTTCTTTCAAGCGGTCCAAGAAATATTGAACATATTCTTCAGCTGAAATGCCGCGGTACGTCAGGCCTTGTTTATCGCGTGACTTTTGGTTTAATCCCGTGTCCACCATAGGAGGCGCCATTTCAATCACTTCCACGCTCGTATCGCGGAGCTGGTGTCTGAGCGTAAGCGAGAACGAGTGCAACGCCGCTTTTGTTGCGCAGTACACTGGATAAACAGCTAACGGGTTAAACGCAAGCCCCGACGTGACCTGAACAATTGCCGCCTCGGATTGCTTCATCAAATGAGGTGTGAAAAGGGCTGATAAATGGACAGGCGCTTGGAAATTAAGTTCAATTTCATCTCCGTCCACAAAAAGCTCCTCAGTCCCTTTGGCAAAGTCGATTTCCTTTTGAATGCCCGCGTTGTTGACGAGAACATTCAGCTCCGGAAATTCCTTTAGAGCCCATTCAAACAAAGCTTCCCGCTGCGAACGGTCTGCAACATCACATTGCTTTGTGTGGATGTTTGGAAGCTGCTGTTTCGCTTCCTTGAGACGCGCTTCGCTGCGTCCGCAAATGATGACTTCACTGCCGAGTTCCAAAAGCCGCTTGGCCAGTTCAAGCCCGATGCCCGCGGAACCGCCTGTGATTAAAACTGTATTGCCTGTCATCTTCATGGATGTAACACCTCTAATTCAGTTGGCTGTGATTCCTTTACTATTTCAAATCTTAGCAGGAAATATGCAGCCGCTTCTTATGGGATGCTCAGGATGAAGTGACTTTTCCGGTTTTATAAAATTCGTCAATCGCTTTATCGACATACACCCAGCCTTTCCAGCCGATGTGAATGGTATCTTTCATGAAGTACGGGTCATGTTCATGCCCTGAAAAATCAGCAATCTGGAAGCCCTTCGCTTTAATCTGTTTATTCACCTTTTGGTAATAGTCAGTGCGGCCTTTTTTCGGAAAGCCTGTGTAGTCGTACCATTTTCCGTTAACAGGGATGGTGACAAACATAGGCTCTGCTCCCGCATCCTTCAGGATATCAAGCATCAGCTCGAAATCACCGTATTCCGGTGACACCGCATACGATTTTCCTTTGTTTTTCCCTTTCAGCTTAGGCACTTTCGGCTTTAGCTTTTTATAAACAGGATTGTCGATGTAAAAATCGTTAGACCCGGAGTGGCGTTTGCCGGATTGTTCTGCGAGTTTATTTAATTCAGCCCATGACTTATCCTTTACTGACTGTGAGATATGCCGCTTTGGACCGGATGATTCCGTCGCTGAATAATACAGGTCTTTCTTTTCCAGCATGCTGTAATACACTTTTGCCGCCGGCTTCAGCGCGTTCACTTTCCACGTCTGCCCGTTTACGATTGCTTTGTACAGCTCGGAAAGAATCGCGTCGTTTTGCACGGCCTTAAAGCGCAGCATGCGTTTCATCATTTTCTTTTTCACATCGGGGTCGACCTGCTCGTTAAACGCCAAATCAAGCCCTTGCAGCGCGGAATAGTTCGGCGCGAAATGCTGTTCATCAGACCCGCGCTTAATAAACCATTGCGGAGACACGATGAATACGATTTTTTTGCCCTTCAACTGATCCATATGGGCAGCGAAGTTTAAAGAATGAATCAATGACTGTGATCCGCCTTTGCCGACAAGGTATGGCGTGAACCCCTCATTGTTCACCTGAAAATAGTTAGATGGATGGAATTCGTCCAGCCGGGAAAGCTCAGAAGATCCGTAAATCGGAAGGTACGCCGGATCTTTGAGCATCTGGTCTTGTAAATAAAGCCCTTGAAACATACTTGGGTTCAAGGCTGTTGCTGATTCTTTCACCCGCTTATCGGTGATGAAGCCTGACAGCCATGAAGATGGAACTGCGATGGCGCCTGCGAATAGAATAAACGCCAAAATAATTGGACCGAAAAAACGCTTTTTCATTATTTCAACTCAGACAGCTGATTTACAATGTTGTTAGGTGTATTCCATACATCCCGGTCAAACTCAGTGATCGGCACTAAAATATCAAAACGGTTTTCAATCGCAAGCAGCAATTCTACTGTTCCAAAAGAATCAAGCAAACCTTCTTCAAAAATTTCAATATCAGGATTTTCCTTTACGATGTCATCCTGGCAAACCTCTGCTAAAACGTCTAATACCTCTTGTTTAAATTCCATAGCTTTCTAATCTCCTTTAATGGTGGTGATGAAATAGTTTTCCTGAGAAAATATAAAATCCGAAGCAAACGAAGTGGAACGTGATCACAATCGCGAGAACGGTTGTCCAGCGGTTGGACGGAAGCCATTTGTATTTCTTATTCCACTTCTCGAAAAAGTTGTAACACGTCATCAGCACGGCGTGATAGAGGCCGTAGATGATATATTGCGGCGCAAGCCCGTGCCAAACCCCCATCAGCATAAACAGCAGGAAATACCCGATGTTTGAGACGGCCATACGGTTTTTGATCCACTTTTTCTTAGTCATCCAAAATACAAATCTCATAAACACATAATCTCTGAACCAGAATGACAGAGACATATGCCAGCGGTTCCAGAAATCTTTAATATTTTTACTGATAAACGGTTTATTAAAGTTTTCAGGTGATTTAATGCCCATTATATAGCTGACCCCGACGGCAAACATTGTGTAGCCGGCGAAATCAAAAAATAAATACATGCTGTAGCCGTACATGTACAGGAGGTTCCCAAGAATCTTATTGTGCGTGATCGCGGGAAGATTCATGATGAAGTACGTGTTGATTGCGTAGCCGATAATAAACTTGTACAAGAAACCGATAAAGATTTTATGAATCCCTGTATACAATAGATCGGCGTATTCTTCTTTCGTCCAAGCCTTCTGTTCATCCTTGACGAACCGGCGGTATCTGTCGATCGGGCCGGAGGAAATCGTCGGGAAAAACAGGATGAAATACAGCAGGCGGTGCAGCGGCAGCTGTTCCTTCAGCAGACCGTCTCTTGCTTCCATAATCAGCTGAATGCCTTTAAAGGTTAAATACGAAATCCCTAAAAAGCTGATCAGATTATGCGGCGGGTGGTGCGGCTGCGGGTGTGAAAGAAACGGCCATATTTTTGACAAGAATAAAGGCAGAATCGACGCGATCACAGCTCCGCAAAAGACAAAGCCGCTGTTCGCTTTCTGTCTGTACGCCAAGTAGCCGCTGATCAGGAGCACCTGCCATATCGTAAACAGACACAGTGCGATGACCCCGTGTAAGTCGTGCGAAAAAATTAAAGCTAATATAATGATAGATATGAACATGTTGTATGCTTGAAATCTTTTTCCGTTCAGGCCGAGAATGATCGTCGGCAGAAGAAGAATGCCAAGCAGTATAAAGAATAAAAACGAGCTGTAAGGCGTCATACAAGAACCTCTTCGCCGATGCGTTTCCGGTCAATTTTGCCGTTAGCCGTCATTTGAATGTGATCCTGGTAAATGAATTTTCTCGGGATCATATAAGCCGGAAGGGAAGCGGCAAGCTCTTTTTTAATGGCGCTTGTCAGCTGGAATTCCTTCTGCAACTCATGCTCCTCAGGTACAATAGCTGCGATCAAATATTCGACTGTTCCGTTTGGCTGATACGGAATCACGACAGCAGAGCGAACGTACTGAGACTGTCTGACATGGACCTCGATTTCCTCGAGCTCCATTCGGTAGCCGTGAAGTTTAATTTGGAAATCCAAACGTCCTTGGCAGAAAATCTGACCATCTTGAATATAGCCTGCATCGCCAGTCCGGTATGCCCACTGGCCTTGATAAGAGAAAAACGCTTTATCCGTCAGTTCAGGTTCGCCAAGGTAGCCTCGGCTTACGCTCGGCCCTGCAATGACGATCTCTCCTTTTTCTCCATCAGGAAGCGGCTGTCCCTGTTCATCCATAATGAAAATGTTCATATCTGGCTTAGCGAAGCCGACGGGAAGCGACTCACTGCGGCTTATGACGTCATCCGTAATCTCAACGGATGTGACAGCCACTGTTGCTTCGGTCGGACCATACGTATTAAAGATGTTTGCTTTCGGAAAACGCTCAAGCAGCGCTTTTGCAACAGAAACCGGGAGTACCTCTCCGCAGAACATAAATGTGTCCGCATGAGGCAGCAGGTCCTGTGAAAAACCCGGGTCCATCAGACACATCTGCACAAAGGAAGGCGTTGATGTCCACACATTCAGCCCGGACTTCTTCAGCTCCTCGAATAAGATTTTCGGCTTATTCACAGCATCCTTTGTCACGCAGTGTAAAGTCCCGCCTGATTGAAGGCACGGATAAAGGTCCATGACAGATAAATCAAATGAAAACGGCGCTTGGTTTAAAAATGTTTTTCCTCCGCTGACTGGAAAATCTGCACAAATCCAGTCTGTGAAGCTTTGAAGATTCGCCGCGGAAATCTGCACGCCTTTTGGATTTCCCGTGCTTCCGGAAGTGTAAATAATATAAAACGTCTCGTGTTCCTTGACCCATTGATCTTGGCTGACAGAGCCGCCTTCGTTTTCCAGCAGTTCCTCTGCCGAAACCGTCTGAACTTGGTAGCTGTCTGTAATTGAAAGTCCGGCTGCATGGATCAGCAATTCTGCTCCAGAGCTTTCGATAATTTTCGCGATCCGTTCGGACGGAATCGACAGATCAACCGGAATATAAGGATGTCCCGCTTTGACGCTTCCTAAGAAGGAAACGATCATGTGCGGTTCCATATGGCCGTACAAAAGGATAGGAGCTTTCTTATCGCTGGAAACGCGTTTTTGGATCGCGGCAGCCACACGGTCAGACTGCTCCCATAATTCCTGATATGTGAGCGACTGGCACTGAGAGCGGAAGGCATCGGTTTGCGGATAAGATTCCGCATGTGTTTGAATAGCATGTAAAAGTTTCATCGTTATTCTCTCTCCAATTAGAAATCGTTATAAATATATGAACCGGTATTCGCGGTGTGAAAACCATACATAAAAAACAAAACTAGCAGTATTATCAAATAAAAACCTGTATGACATGTCCACTTGACAGCGGGCTTTTCATACAGCTGTTTCATCAATTGCAGCATATCAAAAGTTCCTTTCCCGTTTTTTCGACAATCACATGATTATTTGACGATTAGATGATCAAAAAGTTTCATTTTTCCCCTAAACTCCCTCAAATTAATATATCGGCGTTTTGCCATTGAAAATGAATCTTTGCCCCTGCTAGGGCAAGAATGGATTGTCTCGTGCTGATTCATAATAAAAGGACAAGGGTAAAAAGAGGAAAAACGATCTTTTTAACTTTTAAAAAGCGTAATGTTCTTAAAAAAATTTTTCTGTATTTGTTCCTTCAGGTGAATGCTGAAACCTAATGAAATGGGGACGGAAAGCGTATAATAAGAAAGAAAACGCCTTCTTGGGTATCTTGTGAAATGGGAGAGAAGTCATTATGATAGATAAGGAAGCAAAAGAAGTTTTTATCAAAGCTGCCGGCTGAAAAAAGTAAGCCTTTTAATAGAAAGGAAGAGGAAGATGAACCAAACAAATAAGGGTGAGGGTCAGACAGCGCCGGAAAAAGAAAGCATGGGGCAGATCCTTTGGCAGTTAACCCGTCCTCATACGTTAACCGCATCGTTTGTGCCTGTGCTGCTCGGAACGGTTTTGGCGATGTTTTATGTGAAGGTTGATCTGCTGCTGTTTCTGGCTATGCTGTTTTCTTGCTTATGGATCCAGATTGCGACGAACTTATTTAATGAATACTACGATTTTAAACGCGGGTTAGATACAGCAGAATCTGTCGGAATCGGAGGTGCGATTGTACGCCACGGAATGAAGCCGATCACGATTTTGCAATTAGCCCTTGTATCATATGGGATTGCCATTTTACTCGGCGTCTATATTTGCGCGAGCAGCAGCTGGTGGCTGGCTCTGATCGGCCTTGTCGGCATGGCGATCGGCTACCTGTATACAGGAGGGCCGCTGCCGATTGCATACACGCCGTTCGGTGAGTTATTCTCAGGCATTTGTATGGGTTCGGTGTTTGTGCTGATTTCGTTTTTCATTCAGACAGATAAAATCAATTTGCAAAGCATTTTGATTTCGATCCCGATTGCGATTCTTGTCGGTGCGATTAACCTGTCGAACAACATTCGCGACATTGAAGAGGACAAAAAAGGCGGACGCAAAACATTAGCGATTTTGATGGGGCATAAGGGAGCTGTCACGGTCTTAGCTGCGTCATTTGCTGTCGCTTATATCTGGGTTGTCGGCTTGGTCATCACCGGTGCTGCAAGCCCGTGGCTGTTTGTCGTCTTTTTGAGCGTGCCTAAGCCGGTTCAGGCAGTGAAGGGCTTCGTCCAAAAAGAATTGCCGATGAATATGATTGTCGCAATGAAATCAACAGCCCAAACGAATACATTTTTCGGATTCCTGCTCTCAATCGGATTATTGATCAGCTACTTCCGGTAAAAAGAAAGACCGCTTGTTTTTCGTGCGGTCTTTTTTTGTTACATTCGACCGCATTTTGTAAAAAAATTCATAGAACCATACTGGAAGCAGGGACGTCTAGTACATGGACAGCGGATAAAGATCCGTTAAAGGAGATGACGAAAATGGATTTATCTGTAACGCATATGGACGATTTAAAAACGGTAATGGAAGATTGGAAAAATGAATTATTAGTTTATAAATTTGCGCTTGATGCACTGGATACAAAGTTCTCAATTATTAGCCAGGAATATAACCTCATTCACGGACACAACCCGATTGAACATACGAAATCCCGTGTCAAAAGCTTTGAAAGCATCGTGAATAAGTTAATGAGAAAGGGCTGCGAGATTACGACGAAAGAAATGAAAGAGCACATCCACGACATTGCCGGTGTTCGCATCATTTGCTCCTTTATTTCGGATATTTATAATGTCGTGAATGTCTTAAAGCAGCATGATGACCTGCGAATCGTAAAGGTGAAGGATTATATCCAGACGCCAAAACCGAACGGCTACCGAAGCCTGCATTTAATCATTGAGATGCCTGTGAATCTAACGAACCGTGTGGAATACGTCAAAGCGGAAATTCAAATTCGGACGATCGCGATGGATTTTTGGGCGAGTCTTGAGCATAAAATTTACTATAAATTGAACAATGACGTTCCGAAGCCATTAACAGATGAACTGAAGGAAGCAGCGGAGATCGCCCATTATCTGGATGAGAAAATGCTGGGGATTAAGAAAGAAGTGGATTAGAAAAGACGGCAAAGTGCCGTCTTTTTTATTGAATATCTTCATAAATGTCAGAGGCTTTTGCCTTCATTTGTTTCTTAATGACTTTCGGTTTCTTCTCTTTTTTGACAGCTTGATAGACAGCGGCTGTCACAAGGTCGCCGGCCTGCTGGAGGCGTTCTTTGCTGATATGTTCGATCGAGTCTTCAGGGGTATGATACCACGGCTCAACCTCTTCAGTTTCAGGGTCTCCCCAAATAAAGTTGGCGGAATCAATACCGGCTTCGTGGAACGGCACATGATCAGATGATCCTCCCTGTGTCAGAGACAGGCTGTCAAACCCAATTTTTTCAGCGGCTGTATGGCTGGATTCCCAAACAGCGTTAGATTGGCCGTCCAATGTGTTGACATACAGCTCAGACGCATTCTCCCAGCTTGTGCCTACCATGTCTAAGTTGAAGTTCACTTCACTTCGTTTCAACTCTTTTTCTGATAGATGATCTACATAATATGATGAGCCGAGCAGGCCAAGCTCTTCAGCGCCGAAAGCGATAAAACGGATTTCTTTGTCGGAAGGAAGGCTTTTTAAGACGCGCGCCATTTCCAGCATGACAGAGGTTCCTGAGCCATTGTCATTTGCTCCGGGCGAAAAAGGAACACTGTCGTAATGGGCCGTCACGTATACAATGTCTGGATGTTTGATGTTCTTCGTTTTTTTGATACCGATGATGTTCTGGGAGGTCTGGTTTGTGATTGCTATTAGGTTTAAGGTTGCTTCTTTTTGCTGGGTAAGGGTTTCGCCGTCTTCTTTTTTAATTCCGACGACGGGAATGCCGACTTCATTGCCTGACAGGTTTGACGTCACAGGCACGAGGCTTTCTTTGTTGTTATAAATGATGACAGCCTTGGCTCCGGCGGTTTGGGCATTTTTCGCTTTCTCGTAAAATGTAAGGTCTCCTCTGGAAATCAAGGCGATTTTGCCCTTGGCGTCAGCGGTGAAGTCCTTTGGATAGCCCAAGCCGGCATTGTAAAGCGGAGCCGTCAGCCCTTTTTCTTCTGTAGGGGCTGAGCCGGATGTAGCTCGGAGAAGAATATCGTGTCCTTCTGAAGAAAGCGTTCCCTCAAGCCGGTCAGGAATACCGAATCGTTGAACCTTCACATCAAACTTTAATTTTCTCAAGGATGAAGCGATCAAAAGGGCACTCTTTTTTTCAGCGGCCGTTCCGGCTATTCTGGGGCCGATTGCTTCACTAAGCTGAGAAATGGTTGAGTACGCACGCTTTGCTTTGAATGGAAGCTCTCGCTCACTGTCTGGTATTTGAACAGCACGCGCGGCAGGTGTGACACTCTGTGCCGGCAAGAGAACCGTTCCGGCAGTTAAAACGGCCATCGTCACTACAGTCAAAAGCTTTTTCATCGAAAATAAACCTCCCCTAATGTATGAATGAGGATTATTTCGGGATGCTAAAGGTATTTCCTGCAAAATGGAGAGCGTTTTTGAAAAGACAGTGCTTTATACCTGCAAAAAAACGCTTATGAATGAAGGGTCATAAGCGTTTCTGGATATCAGATTATTGGAGTTTTAAAAACTTGCGTTTGCCGACTTGGATGATCATATTTTCCTTTATCTCTACATCAGCGTGGATATCTGTTATTTTCTCTCCGTTAATTCGGACACCGCCGTTTTGAATCATGCGGCGCGCTTCGCTCTTCGAAGAGAGAAGCTTCAATGTGACGAGCAGATCGACAACCGCTAGCGCTTTCTCGCCTTCCCATTTCACAGCCGGAATATCCTCAGGCAGGCTGTTTTCCTGAAAGACTGTTTTAAACGAGTGTTCGGCAGCTTCAGCGGCTTCGGCTCCGTGATACATTCGGACGATTGTTTTGGCTAAAAGCATTTTGGCGTCCCGAGGATGAACGGCGCCGGTTTCTAGGTCTTTCACGAGCTGTTTTTTCTCCTCAAGCTCTAAGTCCCTTGCCAATTGGATGTACTTTTTCATCAGGCTGTCGGGCAGTGACATCGTTTTTCCGTACATGTCATTTGGATGTTCATCAATGCCGATGTAGTTATTTTTTGACTTGGACATTTTCTCAAACCCGTCTAAGCCTTCCAAGAGCGGCATAAGGATGACGACTTGTTTTTCTTTGTTGTATCGTTCTTGGAAATGCCGCCCCATCAGCACATTGAAATGCTGGTCTGTCCCGCCTAATTCAATATCGCTTTCGAGAACGACGGAATCGTATCCCTGCATCAACGGGTAAAAGAATTCATGAAGCGAGATCGGTTTTTGCATGGCAATTCGTTCTTCAAAATCGTCGCGCTCCATCAGGCGGGCTACTGTTATTTTGCCTGCCAATTCAATGACATCCTCCAGATGCAATGTTTTCAGCCATTTCGAGTTATAGTGAAGCTCGACTTTTTCTTGATCAAGCACTTTTCCAAATTGCTGAAAGTATGTTTTGGCGTTGTGCTGAACTTCTTCATCAGTCAGCTGCTTTCTGGCTGCTGATTTTCCGGTCGGATCCCCGATTTTTCCTGTGAAATCCCCAATTAACAGCTGAACAATGTGGCCGTTTTCTTGAAATTGGCGAAGCTTGTTTAACACAACTGTATGGCCCAAATGCACATCTGGTGCAGACGGATCTAATCCGAGCTTAATTTTAAGCGGTGTGCCTGTGGAAACGGATTTGACTAGCTTGGCCTTTAATTCTTCCGGCGGTATGACCTCATGGGCGCCTGTCATGTATAATTGAAGCTGTCTTTCGACTTCTTTTTGCTGTGCAGCTGTAAGCTGATCAAATGTTTTCATCGTTCATCCTCCTTTTTTAGAAACACAAAAAAGAGCCCATCCCGATAAGGGACGTGGCTCAATGCACGCGGTACCACCCTGGTTGAAGACATCGTCTTCCGCTCATTCGAATAACGGTTTCCCGTTCTTTGCTACTAAGGTTCACAAAGAAAGCTCGGGGAGGTAATTCACGTTTGCCTGTGTGCCGGCTCGCACCTTCCGCCGGCTCTCTGAAACAGGGAGACAAACCGCTACTGGATTCCCGTCAAAGCTTATGTTGTATGAAGATTGTCAGCTACCTTTCTAAGCAGCTCTGTCAATGTTTTCTGTTCGTCCTTCGTCATTCCCGCAATGAGCTCTGTTTCCCCTTTGTGAAACTCCGGGTAGAGTTCTTCGATCGCTTGTTTGCCGGAATCGGTGATGGAGACAAACACGAGTCGTCGATCTCTTGTGTCGATGCTTTTACGGCAAAAACTCTTTTTTTCGAGCGTTTTGATCACGTTGCTTGCTGTAGCTGTTGAAATGCCTGACAGCTCAGCAATTTTTCTCGTTTCGAGCTTCCCCCATACCCATAGATCATAAAGAATGGAGAAAGCGGTCCAAGAAAGGCTATAGGAAGAAAGAACCTCAGTCTCCATTTTGACACGGAGCTTTTGCGCAGACCGATACAGGTTCGTCGCAATCGATATGGCTTCCAGGTTGAGTGACTCAACGGGCATTTGTTTAAGCTTAGAAAGTGTGTCGTGTTCTTCTTTCTGAAGCTGCTGATGTTGATAGGAACGTTCCATCTTTTAGGCCTGCCTTAAATTATCAGAATCATTAGCTATGAAATGAATTGTAACAGAGTCTGATATGAACTTCAAGCCTATATATTGGTTGAATAAAAAAGGCTCAAACAACACCAAAATAAACAAAAACCTGCAAACGGGGGTGCCATCTTGCAAAAATATGTTCAAGCCGTCTATAAACATGATCCGTTTCACCTTTTTTCAGCAGAGCATGTGGTGACATTAGCAGTGATCGCCGTCTTGGCCATTCTGTTGTTTTTGTTCCGCCAGACGGTCAAACGGCCTAAACTCAGCCAGTTTTTGCGCTATTTGTTTGTGTTTCTGCTGCTTGGTTCGCAAATCGGTTATCAAATATGGATGATCGCCGCGGGCAGGTGGTCGGTGCGGACTTCATTGCCTCTCCAGCTTAGTGACCTGTCGGTGTATTTGTCGGCCATTATGCTGGTGACCAAAAGCAGGAAGCTGTTTGTATTTTTATACTTTGTCGGCATCGGCAGTTCGATTCAGGCTCTTGCCACTCCTGATCTCGGTATGTTTTCTTTTCCGCATATCCGATATATCCTCTTTTTTATTTCGCACGGATCTGTGTTTCTCTCCTGCCTGCTGATGACGGTAATTGGGACGTACAGGCTCAGACAGCGTTCTTTGTGGGTGACCGTCCTCATTGTCAATGTGTACGGGGTCTGCATTTATTTGCTTGATCGCTGGCTTGGCGCGAATTATATGTATTTGACGAAAAAACCGGGCGGCTCTTCTCTCTTGGATGTTCTCGGGCCGTGGCCATGGTATATCGTTTCGGCTGAAGCCATTACGATCGCATGCTTTTACATTCTTTATTGGCTTTATCGCAGGTTCAAAACATGACGCCTTTTTTGTTGTATAGCACATTCTGTCTAAAAAAGTATTGATGAATAGTGTTTACTTTTCTGAAATCGGGAATGTAACTTGTACAACACAAAGGGAGATGAATACCATTGAAGAAAGATGAAATTATGCATATCGTGTCATGCGCTGATGATAATTATGCTCGTCATTTAGGTGGAATGTTCGTTTCTTTATTGACAAACATGGATCGGGAGAGAGAGTTAAAACTATACGTCATTGATGGCGGAATTACGCCTGATAACAAAAAAAGACTGGAAGAATCCACATTGAAGTTCGGCGTGCCGATTGAATTTTTAGAAGTGGATGCCAACATGTATGAACATGCGGTGGAAAGCAGCCATATTACAAAAGCGGCGTATTACCGCATTTCAATTCCCGACTTAATTAAGGATGAAAGCATCGAACGAATGATTTATATCGATTGTGACGCGATTATTCTGGAGGATATTTCGAAACTGTGGGACTTGGATATTGCGCCATATACGGTTGCTGCTGTTGAGGATGCGGGGCAGCATGAACGCCTCAAAGAAATGAACGTCAGTGATACAGGGAAGTATTTTAACTCAGGTATGATGATTATTGACTTTGATTCTTGGAGAAAGCAAAACATCACTGAAAAAGTCATCAACTTTATCAATGAAAACCCGTCTGAAGACTTTCTTGTGCTTCACGACCAAGATGCGCTGAATGCGATCTTGTATGATCAGTGGTATGAACTTCATCCGCGCTGGAACGCTCAAACCTATATCATATTAAAACAAAAAACGCCTGCGACGCTGTCAGGCCAGAAGCTTTATAGAGAAACGAGAGAGAACCCGGCCATTGTCCACTTCTGCGGCGGAGAAAAGCCTTGGAATTCCAATACGAAACACCCGTATCGCGACCAGTATTTCCATTACATGTCGTATACGAAGTGGAATACGATCAGCAATCCGGCGATCAACCAATAAACTGAATATAAAAACGCTTTTGATCATCTCAAAAGCGTTTTTTTTTGCCTCAGCGTGCGACTGACCGTTGGTAAAATCGCTGAATATGCATGGCGATATAGCATAATTCTTTTTCAGGAAACACAAAGCCGTATTCCTTCTTCACAAATGTACCGATGCTTAGGGCACAGAGGAATGCATCCTTAAACTTCTCTTTAATAATGTCGATCATTTCTGCGTCCAGCTCGTAAATGGATTCGCCCGCTTTGATATGCTGGATCGCAAAGCGGAGATGGGTCACAAGCCGCTCATAAGAAATGGTATCTTCTACAATATTGATTGATAGCTGAATTTCAATAATCTCAATGATATCACGGATCATAGTTGTAATATCAAGCGTCTGTGTCATATCACCGGCATTGTTTCTTGCTGTGTGGATATGCATGGCGATATTGCCGATTTCATCATCAGGAATGTGTATCCCCAGTTTATCTTTAATCAGCGCTCTGGCCCACAAGCCGATCTGAAATTCCTTGGGATAAAGGACTTTGATTTCATTCAGCAGCGGATTTTTGATCACCATTCCATTGCTCAGGCGTTCGATCGCAAAGGAAAGATGGTCTGAAAAAGCGACGTGTATGCGCTCGTTGATTTTAATGTTCAGCTCTTTTTCGGCATGGGAGATAATTTGCTCGGAAATCTGAATATGGTCTTCCGGCAATGTTTCTAAAATCTCTTCGAACTGCTTATAGTCAGCTGTGTCTTTTCTGACAAAGGTTTTTTCTATTTTTGACGGATCGACAATATCATTTTTCTTTTTGTCGAAAGCAATTCCTGCACCTAAGAGAATCTTCTCTTCACTTTGATCCTTTACGACGATAGCATTATGATTTAAGATTCTTTTAATTTTCATAGCTTTTTTTGTCCTTTCATCCCCCGTTTTATGAATGAAAACGAATAAATCCAGTTATTCTGTCTCTTCTTTAAACCCGAGAAACAATGTAGCTAGAAAAGCAGAGACGGCCGCGATCAAAAAACCGATCATATAATGAACAAAATTGGCGGCGCCGAACGGCAGCACGATTGAAATCATCGGAATGCCTGTCAGCCCGTAGGAATTCGACACGACATGTACCGCAACCACGTATGCTCCGCCAATAGCGCCGCCGATGGCAGCTCCGATAAAGGGACGGATCAGTTTGACATTTACCCCGAACACAATGGGCTCCACGATGCCTAAAAACGCGGTGAGGGCAGCGGGGAGCGCAATTTTTTTCAGGCTTGATTGTTTCGTTTTGAAAAAGACCGCAAGTCCCGCTCCGCCTTGGGCCACATTCGCCATCGACCATATCGGCACTAAAAAGTTCACACCGACATGCGGGTCAGCAAGCAGCGTTGCTTCAATCGCATAAAAGCTATGATGCAAGCCAGATAGAACGACAGTGGAGTAGATGCCGCCGAATAGGGCACCTGCGGCAATGCCGGCGTGATCATAAATATAGACAATCGACTGTGTCATGATCTGGCCGATGATGGACGCGGCGGGATTCATGACAATCAGTGCGAGGCATCCTGTCACCATGACTGTAATAAAAGGAATGATGATGACATCAAGCGACTTCGGTACAATCCATTTTAGTAGCTTCTCAATTTTGCTCATGACATAAACGGAAAGAAGAATCGGTATAATGGAGCCTTGATAGCCCATCATTGGAATATGAAGCCCCCATATGTCTAAGGAAGCAGGGGTTTTGCTGCCGAGCATAGACGGGTCCAGAAGATCGGGATGCGTCAAGAGCCCTGCTAACACTGCCCCTAAATAGGGATTGCTGCCAAATTGCCGTGCGGCACTGAAGCCAACCAAAATCGGCAGCAAAATAAAGGCTGTGCTGGACACGAGGTCGAGCATTTTGATCCAAGGGCTGCCGGCTGCAAACCAGTGAAACACCTTAATCATGCCAATCAGCCCCATGAGTAGGCCGCTTGCTGTGATTGCCGGGATAATCGGCACAAAAATATCGGACAGCGTTTTCGCGAATGCTGCGACAGGGGTCAGCTTCCGGCTGGCCTTTTTCTGTTGAACAGGCTCCTCAGAAGGCGCGGCCTCCCACACGTGAACGACTTCTTTATATATTTTGTTGACGACGCCTGCTCCGAAGATAATCTGGAATAACCCATATCGGAAAAAGGTGCCCTGCACACCTTGCAGATGTTCAATGGCATGTATATCGATTTTCGTCTCGTCTTTTACCTCAAAACGAAGACGGGTCGTACAATGGCTGATGCTGATAATATTGCTTTTTCCTCCTGTGAGGAGCAATAATTCTTTTGCAATCTCTCTTTGCAAGCAATCAAAACCTCCTTTGCTGAAGAAAAGTCGGCTTGTTCATCGTATCAAATGAAAAGTTGACAATCAAAATGAAAAAAGTGAGAAATACCGGCTGAGAATGACAAAACGAGCAGGGACAACAAAAAATGCCCGCGTCGGTGACGGAGCATGAGAATAGGGGTTGTCCATGGCGCCGTTATAAGCCCAACACGAAAAGAAGAGTTAAAACGCCCTGCTTTTTTAGGCACTAATACTCCCTTTGCATCATTGGGTCTTGCCTGCCTGCCAGTCACAATCCCTCCATATGTGGTGATAACTGTAATAACGTTCATTTTATGCTGTTCATGGCTGGATAGCAATAGTAGGAAAAGCCTGTGTGATGACTGGGAAAAAGGTTGTGTGCGGGTTCTTAGAATAGAAAAAAGCCTTTAAAACCTAGAATATAAGTCTTAAAGGCTTTTCGGTTATTTTTTCGGCCTGACGGCATTTAGACGTTTTTGCAGCTTTGTTTTTTCGCTGGATGTTTTTAATTGATTCACTGCAGACTGTGCGGATGTCTTTGATTTTTTCGTTTTGTCTTTTTCCGCTTTCTTCACTTTTGCTTTGGCAGTTTCAACTTTTTTCACTTCGGCTGCGGCCGCTTTTTTCTTCACTTTGTCTAACCGTTTTTGCAATGACGTTTTGTCCTTGCCTGATTGAAGCTGATTGACGGCTGATTGTGCTTTTGCCGCATTGGCATGAGTTGATTTCTTTTCTGCTGCAGATACGGATTGCTTCGCCGTTTTCAAATGGGTGCTTTTTACTTTGGCAAGGCGCTTCTGCAGGGACGTTTTTTCTGAACCTGCCGGCAGCTTGCTCACTGCTGATTGTGCGCTGTTAACATCTGTTTTCTTTTTGCTTTTTTCCGCTTTCGCCACTTTCTCTTTCGCCTGCTTTGATGCGATATAGCGTTTTACTTGGTCTAAGCGTTTTTGCAGATTCTTTTTGTCTGTTCCGTTCGGCAGCTTGTTAATGGCAGCTTGTGCTGTATCAACGGTTTGCTGAGTTTTATATTTTTGAGCTTTTACGACTTTGTCTTTCGCATCTTTTACATTTCTGAATGACTGTACTTTATCCAGTCTTTTTTGCAGGGCCGTTTTGGCGTCAGAATTCGGCAGCTGGCTGACGAGTTCTCTCGCTTTGTTGATATCTGTTTGTGTTTTTGTTTGTTCCGCTTTTTTCACCGCTTGCTCTGCCGCCGCGTATGCAGAATCTGCTTCCTGCGCTTTATACTGGATCAACCCATAGCCAAATTGCTGATCGCGGCCTGTGGTTCCAAGATCAATGATATTTTTTTTCATTTCTGCGCGAAGCTGCCCGTTTGTCTCAGCAGGATTACGCTGCAGTAACAAAGCAAACATGGCAGCGGCGTGCGGTGTCGCTTGGGAAGTTCCGCTTCCTGTCGCATAGTATTGATGTAAGTAAGTGCTCGTGATGTTGGTTCCCGGCGCTGAAAATTCAACTTCATCTCCAGTGGTTGAGAATCCGGCAAGCTGATTCTTTTCGTTTGTCGCTGAAACGGCAACGACACTGCTGTATGCCGCCGGATAGTTCACTGGTTTGCCGTTCCCGTCGTTACCGCTGGCGGCAACGAGCAGAATGCCTTGTTCATATGCTTTGTCCACGGCGTCATGAAGGATATGGCTGTCTGAGGTCGTGCCAAGGCTCATATTGACGATGTCCATCCCGTGTGTGATCGACCAGTCAATTCCTTGGAGAAGGCTTTGAAGATCCCCCGAACCGTTCTGATCAAGCGCTTTAACCGCGTATATTTGAGCTTCCGGTGCGATGCCGTTAATTCCGTAGCCGTTATGCTTGGCTCCGATAATCCCAGCGACATGTGTTCCGTGGCCGTTATCATCTTTGTAAGAAGAGGTGTAACTGGCAGCTGAAAACCCGCCGGCAATCGACAGGTCTTCGTGGGGAGAGATCCCGCTGTCAATGACTGCGATTTTGACACCTTTGCCAGTCAGTCCTGCTTTCCAAGCCTGTTTCACTTGAATGGGTTCAAGGTTCCATTGTTCAAAATCTTCAGTATCCTCAGTGTCGTCTGTCAGCACTTTGAAATCTGTGCTGCCTGCTGCGGTGAATGAGACATTGTTTTCGACATACAAAATATCAGGATCCTGTTTTAATTCTTTCACTGTCTCCTGATCTGCTGTGACGGCTACCGCGGGAAGATGCTTATACTGCTGTTCAACCTCTGCATCGCTGTCAAGGACGGTTTCCTTGCCGGCCTTATTTTTATAAACCACAATAACTTCTTTCCCGCTGCTGTTTTGCGCATGCGCGAAAGGGCCTATGGCGAGAAAACTGAAAAACAAAGTGACTGATATGACAAGCTTGCACGACACGTTTTTCATGATTCATCTCCTTCTTTCTATGATGTTTGATATATATATCGGAGAAAAAAGAGAGTTTAATAGTTAGGAGGAAAAATTTTTTCATTGACAGGACTGTAGAGCAGAACGCAGGTTTTTTCCGCAGGAAGAGGAAATTTTCCAAATGAATTTGTAAGCGTTTTCAAAATAAGATAAAGAAAACATTGCGAAGGTTGTTTACAAAGCAATGCAAAAAGGGGGCTTTTCAGATGAGCGCATTCACTCGGGTGATGGAAGAAAAAATCATGCCTGTCGCTGGGAAAATTGCCGGGCAGCGGCATCTCAGCGCTTTGCGTGACGGCATTATCCTGACCATGCCGCTGATTATTATCGGGTCTGTCTTTTTGATTTTAACGAGCCTGCCGATTCCCGGTTATGCTGATTTCATGGCGAGTGTGTTTGGAGATCAGTGGGCCGATAAACTCGGTTATCCCGTTAATGCTTCATTTGATATTATGGCGATGATCGCCGCTTTTGGAATCGCCTATCGTCTTGCGGAAAGCTATGGTGTCGATGCGCTGTCGGCCGGCGCGATATCAATTGCCGCATTTTTGTTGGCAACGCCGTTTGAGGTGCCGTTTACGCCGGATGGCTCAACGGAATCCATCTTGGTTGGGGGCGGAATCCCGATTACACTGCTTGGCAGCAAGGGTTTATTTGTCGCCATGCTGATCGCTTTGTTTTCGACTGAAATCTATCGGTACATTATTCAAAAAAATATCGTCTTCAAAATGCCAGACGGCGTGCCGCCGGCGGTAAGCAAATCATTTGTCGCGCTGATTCCCGGTTTTATCATTGTGTTTCTCGTGTGGCTGGCGCGTCTTCTGATTGAAATGACACCTTTTCAGAGTCTGCACAATGTCGTAGGAGACTTGCTTGGCACGCCGCTTTCCATCCTTGGCGGCAGTCTCGGCGGGAGCCTGGTTGCTGAATTTGTGCAGATGCTGCTTTGGTCGTGCGGAATTCACGGGGCTTCCATCATTGGCGGAATTATGGCGCCGATTTGGTATGGCGCGATGGATGCCAACCGTCTCGCACTCCAGGCAGGCGAGGCGCTTCCGAGTATTTTTACGACCCAGTTTTTTCAAATTTGGATCAATGTGGGCGGGAGCGGAGCGACGCTGGCGCTTGTTCTGACGATGCTAGTACGGTCCCGGAGCAAACAAATGAAGCAGCTTGGCCGACTAGGGATTGGTCCTGCGCTATTTAATATCAACGAGCCGATCATTTTCGGCATGCCGATTGTCATGAATCCGCTCCTCATCGTTCCATTCATCATCGCGCCGCTCCTCACGATTACCACGACTTATATCGGCATGAGCACAGGACTGGTGGCAAGGCCGGCGGGAATCGCCGTGCCATGGACGATGCCTCCTCTCATATCAGGCTACCTGGCGACAGGCGGAAAAGTATCCGGAGCCGTTATGCAGCTGTTGAATTTGCTGATTACCTGTGCTGTCTACTATCCGTTTTTCAGAATATGGGACCATCAAAAATGGCGGGAAGAGAGTGGGATTGAACCTTGAGAAAGTGTATTGTTAAAGCTAATCAGCCTGTCATAGGGATGATTACTTCTTTCAATTAAAAGTGAATGTTAGAATATGTAAAGGGGGTGCGTAATGCTAGAATACATATGGTTTGATGACGAATCACCAATCTTAAAATAAATACCAGTAGAATACACAGCAGCAGCTATTTTATTTTCTCCTTTTATTCAAATGCCTGAAGGATGGGAGAAAGCAAAGAGAAAAAATAATTACGAACATATCTATCCAAATGATGAGGAAATAAGGGAAAAAGGCAAAGCTCTTTCATGGAAGAAGGTCATGTCCTCTTGCGGCTTTCAAACACATGCCGAGCTAGCGCTGGCTTTAATGACGTCAATAGGCGCCTTAAAGGATGAGTACGGGAGAGAGGATTTGGCTGAAGTTTTACATGCAAATATAAATGAAGGCCTCTTTTATCCCAGTGAGGACCATATTTCAAATTTTCATATACCCAGTTTGATAAAAGTGTTTTGTTCGAACGGGTCCAATCAGTTTTATTACTCAGAACCAATTGTAGAAAACAGCGGCTCTCTGGATATAACTGAGGCTAACTTGCGGACGGTTCTTGATGATGCCGCCGCAGAGCTCATGTTGACTGATAAGAAAATGGACTTTGTGTTGATGAGTGTTTATGACTCATTCATTAATGTTTTTTTAGCGAAAGATGAACACATCAATGAGTTGGTTCAGCGTATGGGCTGGGAAGCCATGATTTGCGATGAGGGCACACATATCAGTTGGTATAGATGAAAAAAGAACGTACACCACAAAATGTACGTTGAGGATGTTGAATTTTCCCTATTGTTTTACTCTGTGTGAAGGTCAAAGTTTCTTGAATATGAGAGTGTATACAAACATTTAGACGTCAGTTTTTTTCTGTGAATTTTCTCTTTAAGCTCTTAACTGATAAAGAAAGCGCTACTCGATGGTATCCTGATACCATATCTGTAAATGATCAATTCCTTGATTTCTATTGCCAGTTAGATTTTGATTTTATTTCAATTTCAATTTCACAGGACATTCTTATCAGAGTGCGGGAACAATACATTTTAACATAAATTTCAATAAAAGGTATAAAAAATTGGTAAACGATGTCGATATTTGTTAAGTGCACCTATTAAAAAGGAGTGTTTACTTTGAAGAAATACCTAATTATATTACTTTTGTTAATCATTTCAGTGGCTCAATCGTTCCAGACAGCGAGAGCAGCCGAAGTAGCTGGATGGAAAAAAAAGGCTGATTTACCAGAGGCGCGTGTTTCTGCAAGTAGTAGTGTTGTTGACGGAAAAATTTACTTGATTGGTGGAGGAAGCACTACAAACTATGCAGAGAATCAAACGTTTATGTATAATCCCAAAACAAATGAATGGACGAGGAAAGCTGACATGCCTACAGCAAGAGCAGGCGCTGCTACTGTTACCGTTAATGATAAGATCTATGTGATGGGAGGAAGATCATTAGAGGGGAATGTCAATACAGTAGAAGTATATGATACAAAAACAGATACTTGGGAAAAAATAGATGACCTTCCGTTTGAGATGAAAATTCCAGCGAATAGATTATACGCAGGGGTCATCGGAAATAAAATATATGTGGTCGGATATGGAGGTACTGTATCTCATAAACGTTATGAGAATACCTATAGTTATGATCTGAAAAATAAAAATTGGGAAAAGAAACAACGCTTTAATTATGAGGTAACTGCGGGTACTTCCGCAGTGATCAATGATAAATTATATATTTCGGGCGGCACACAAAATTTGAATCGGAGTGTGTATGAATATAATCCAGTGAGTGACAGCTGGACAGCGAAAAAGGGAGGATTTTCAGGAAGTTATCTCTCATCTGTGGTATATAAAGGGAAGATGCTGGTGACTGGGAGTGTCGCTACAGTTCGAGTGTATGATCCAAATGCAGAAACGTTTCCACCTGTATCTATTCCAAAAACAGACTATTACAAAATGGCGCATTCATCTGTAATAGTTGATGGTACTCTTTACCTGATAGGCGGAAGGCAGGAAACCAGCAGTTATTCTGGAAAAGCGCCGTCCAAATATAAATCAGTTGATGCAATTTCATTAAAAGATTTAGATATAAAATTAGATAGTGGAGCAGGAGACAAAGATAATAAGCCTTCTGGTGATACGACAACACCAGGAGATAAAGGTAATGATAATGCAACACCTGGCTCAGATGAGAATAAAAAGCCAGATAATTCAACTGATGATAAGCAGTCATCAGTTGAGGGGCAAGCTCTCCTTGTAGTCACCATGACTAACGGTTTGCAAAAGGAATATGAGCTTTCCATGAAGGAAGTAAATGATTTCATTAATTGGTACGGAGCACGTGATAAAGGGGAAGGCCCCGGTTTTTATGCGATTGATGAGCATGATAATAACAAAGGCCCGTTTGAAAGCAAAAAAGATTATGTTGTATTTAATAACATTTTAATGTTTGAGGTTAATAAATATAAGTAAGCCTTTCAGGCCATTCAGTTCACTGAATGGCTTTTTCATTTTTTGTTTCTTTTACCTTATTTTGTTTTTATTCCGCCTCCCTGATACTAAAGAGGCTCATTCCCTACCCTTCCATCATGGATCGGATGTGCACCCGGATATGGGCTTCGCTACATCTTCATGTAAGTTCGGAACTCATACGTGAAACTGCTGTAATATAGCAGGTCTTCCTGCTATGACGTACTATTTTCAAAAGGTTCGAACGTACACCACAAAATGTACGTTCTTTATTTTTACCGCTGAAAGAACTCAATCCACTCACCGTCAGGACCTTCGATATAGAAGTAACGGTACCCGTTTGGTAGAGTTGTGATCTCTTCGTCGATAAATTTCGCGTTCATTCTTTCCGCTTTTGTATATTCAGCCGCGATGTCATCCGTCAGCAGGGCAATGTGGTGCACTTTTCCTTCGGCGGGAAGCTCGCTGCTGTAGCCTTGAATCAGTTCGATTTCTGTTTCCGGCCCGTCTTCAAAGCCAAGAAAAGCAAGCTCGATTATACCGTTCGTGTGAGTGATGCGATCCTTCAATTTCATGCCGAGAACCTCTTCATAAAATGTGATGGACGCGTTGATATCCCTTACCATAATGCCTGTATGGTCAATTCGTTTTGCCATGATGCTCCTCCTCGTAACTCTTTTTGTCTATCGTAGAAAAACCTTTCCCATCTGTCAATGCAGACATCTTGCCGTTTTGTGGTACGATAAGAGAAAGCAAACAGAAAGAGGACGAACAGATATGAAGCTACTCACTCTAAAGAAAGCACATGCTGCAAAAATCAAAAAAGGCTATCCCCTCATCGATAAGGAAGCTCTCGCAGGGAGTGCGGGGCACGTGAAAGAAGGAGACCTCGTTGATATCGTGTCAGAGAGCGGCGAGTTTCTCGCGCGGGGTTATTACGGCCTGCAAAACAAAGGGGTCGGCTGGACGCTTACCCGCAATAAACAAGAACAGATAGACCAAGCATTTTTTCTCAGCAAATTAACCAAAGCGATCGAAGCGCGCGCCAAACTTTTCGCGGCTCAAGACACAACAGCTTTCCGTATGTTCAATGGTGAGGGTGACGGCATCGGCGGCGTCACCATCGACTATTATGGCGGGTATCTGTTGGTTCAATGGTACAGCAAAGGCATTTACGCCTTTAAAGATATGCTGATTTCCGCTTTGGATGAGCTTGATCTGGATTATAAAGCGATTTACGAAAAAAAGCGCTTCGACACGGCTGGACAATACGTCGAAGATGATGACTTCGTGAAGGGGAAAAGAGGCGAATTCCCGATCATTATTCAGGAAAATGGCATTCAATATGCGGTAGATCTGAATGAAGGCGCCATGACAGGCATCTTTTTGGATCAAAGACATGTGCGCAAGGCGATCAGAGACCGCTATGCAGAAGGAAAAACCGTCTTAAACACGTTTTCTTATACGGGGGCATTCTCCGTGGCAGCTGTGCTTGGCGGAGCGGAGAAAACAACAAGCGTGGACGTGGCAAACCGGAGCTTGGCCAAAACGATCGAGCAATTCAGCGTGAACAAGCTGGATTACGAGGCACACGACATTAAAGTGATGGACGTGTTTAACTATTTTTCGTACGCGGCGAAAAAGGATCTGCGCTTTGATCTGATTATTCTCGACCCGCCTTCCTTTGCGCGCACAAAAAAACGCACCTTCAGCGCGGCCAAGGATTATAAAAACCTGCTGAAGGAAACGATCGCCATCACAGCTGACAAGGGCATTATCGTTGCTTCCACAAACAGCAGCGCCTTTGGCATGAAGAAATTCAAAGGCTTTATCGATGCCGCCTTTAGAGAAACAAATGAACGCTACACGATCATTGAGGAATTTACGCTGCCGGAGGATTTCAAAACGATGTCGGCGTTTCCGGAAGGCAACTACCTAAAAGTGGTCTTTCTGCAGAAAAAATAAAGCAAAAAGCTGCCCTGTTCAGGAGCAGCTTTTTTTATGTAGAAATGATTTGCTGGACGCGGCCGATGCGGCCATCTTCAAGCCGGACTTTAATGCCGTGCGGGTGATAGCTTGATTTCGTCAAAATATCCTTCACTGTGCCTCTCGTCAGTTTTCCTGTTTTTTGGTCTTCTTTCAATACAATATCCACCTGTAAACCTTTCGAAATGCTTCTTCGCTCTTGCCCGTTCATCGCGCTCATCCTTTCTTTTTTTCATTATAGTCATTATGGTTTAAAAGTAACAGCCGGCTGATGAAGTGTATTTTTGTTTTTTTCAGCTCTCATTAAATAGAATGTCAGCCCAAAGCCTGCTATGCTCAGAATGCTAAAAAGCAGGTAAACTGCGAAGATGGACACGTAGTCAAAAATGTACCCGCCCGCAAATGTACAGAACCAGTTGCCGAATCCATTGCCGATGGCCGCGTACATGGTTAACGCCGTCGCTTCAACGTGGCTTGGGGTGATTTTTTTCACGTATTGAAGCGCCGCCGGGATAAATAAACCGATGGCCACTCCCTGAAGAAAGACTGTCGCATAAATGATCCATAATGAAGGCGCTGTGAAATAGAGCGCCCACCTGAATAATGAGACCCCGCCTGACAGCATAATGACATTGAGCAGCCCCATTTTATCTATAAATGTTTGGGCGAATCGCATAAATGGAATTTCCGAGATCACGCCGATAAAAAATAAAATGCCGATAGCGGAAAGGGACGCGCCGCTTTTGTCCAGAAAAAGACTGAAGTACGTATTGTTCGCTAAGTTTGGAGCAAATGTCGTAAAGGTGATGATCATAAAGATGAGGAACGTTTTGTTGCTGATAAGCTCCCGGAATCCTTTGCGGATATTGACCTTTGTTTTTGTCTTCTGCTGGCCCGGCATTTGTGAGGCCAGTATGGCGGCAATACAGAGAAAGGCACAGCCAAAAATAAAGATCACGTGAATAGGGTACAGCTGATTCGTCACCTGTCCCATGACAAACACGGCGATGCCGAAACCCAGAGAACCAAACAGGCGGATTCCGCCGTAGTTGCCGTTTGTTTCTTGTGTGTACCTTAGTGAAATGCTGTCCGATAATGGAATAATCGTGCTTTGAAAGACTGCAAAACAGGCCGCAACTAAAATAAAAAGAGGAAAGCCGTCAAATGCAATATAGCCTAATCCGATGATGCCTGTAATTGCTGTGCAAACCGCCAGCAGGCTTTTCGTTTTTTGCGTATAGTCGCTCAGCATGCCCCAAAACGGCTGAAAGAAAATCATCACAATCGGGCCGAGTGACATGATCAAGCCGACCTGTGATCCGCTTAAATGCTGTTCTTTCGTTAAATACATGCTGAGTAAGGGGATCATGCTGCCCGTGCCGAGAAAGGCAAACAAATAAAATCCTTTTAACGCGGCGTAATGCCGTCTCACCTGCAAGTTATGCATGGGGGTGCCTCCTTTAGTATCCACAAATTACATTATATTGTAATATGCCAGCTTTTCAATAAGGAGAAGCACATAAAAAAACTGCCCTCGAGAGGACAGTTTTCTTACATAAATGAAAGTAAAAACGGCGCAGCGCAAAGCGTCATAATCGCAGCTAAGATCATCGACACACTGGAAATCGTGCCGGACACAGAGCTGAGCTCAAATGCTTTTGACGTTCCCGCTCCGTGTGCGCTTGTGCCGAGCAGCACGCCCCGCGCGATTTCGTTATCAATACGGAAATAGCGGATGACCATCGGGCCGATCACTGTGCCTAACAAAGCGGTCAAAATCACAAACACGGCTGTGACGGCAGGCATTCCGCCGATCATTTCAGATACGTTCATAGCGATGGGCGTTGTCACTGATCTCGGGACGAGGCTGTCAATTAAGCCGGTGCCGAGGTGAAGCCATTTCGCAATAAGAGCAGTTGAAATAATCGCGATGCATGAGCCGACGGCTACGTTCAAAATAATTTCCACTGCGTATTTCTTCAAAACAGGGAAATATTTATATAGCGGGATCGCAAAAGCTACGGTGGCCGGCTGAAGCATATCGGTCAGCAATTCGCCGCCAAGATTATATGACTCGTACGGGACATTCACCAGCAGCAGCAGACCGACTAACACAGCGGGCGTTACCAATAGCGGAGACGTATAGACACGCGGAAAGCGTTGATATACCTTTTTTGCTCCTACATATACCAAAACCGTTAAAAACAAACTTACAATTCCGATGAACACGTATGCTTTTTCTCCTTTCTTTTTGCAATGATTTGTGTAAGCGTTCCTGTAGACACCATCACGACAAATGTGCTGATGATGACAACAAGCAGAATGCTGACACCAAATTTCGACATAATGTCTCCGTATTCAATCACTCCGACGGCAGACGGGATAAAAAATAAAAGCAGCTCCCCGAGAAGCCACGCCGCGCCAAGCTCTATCCATTCAAGCTTGATGATTTTAAAGTGTAGTAATGTGAAAATAATCACAATCCCAATTATACTGCCGGGAATATTTATATGAAGAAGGGCTGTCACCCAATTAATCAGCCAAGCAAATATAAATAACAGAGCGATTTGAATAACGGTTAGCAGCAGTTTTTTCATATTGATGCCTCCCTTATATTCATATTGTACATAAGGTCTCGCTATAGGTAAAATATATATTAAGAATAATAAGTATTCCTTTTGTCTATAGGAAGGGTGAAGCACATGGATATCCGCCATTTAACATATTTTTTGGAAGTCGCCCGTCTGAAAAGTTTTACGAAGGCGTCCCAATCCCTTTATGTTTCCCAGCCGACGATATCGAAAATGATCAAAAATTTAGAAGCAGAGCTTGGGATCGAGCTTTTTTACCGAAACGGCAGACAGGTGGAGCTGACTGACGCCGGCCAGAGCATGTACGTGCAGGCGCAGGAAATTATTAAATCGTTTCAAAACCTGACGTCAGAATTAAATGATATTATGGAGGTCAAGAAAGGACACGTGCGGATTGGGCTGCCGCCGATGATCGGGTCGGGATTTTTCCCGAGAGTGCTCGGCGACTTTCGCGCACACTATCCGAATATCACATTTCAGTTAGTCGAAGATGGTTCTATAAAAGTCCAAGAAGGTGTTGGGGACGGCTCTCTCGATATCGGCGTTGTGGTTCTTCCTGCAAACGAAGACATCTTTCATTCGTTTACAATCGTTAAAGAAACCTTAATGCTTGTCGTTCACCCATCCCATCGGCTGGCTGAAGAAAAAGAGTGCAGGCTGCGGGAGTTGAAGAATGAGCCTTTTATTTTCTTCAGGGAGGATTTTGTCCTGCACAATCGAATTATGACCGAGTGTATCAAGGCTGGATTCCGGCCTCATATCATTTATGAAACCTCACAATGGGATTTTATCAGTGAGATGGTGTCAGCCAACCTGGGAATCGGGCTTTTGCCAGAACGAATCTGCCGCGGGCTTGATCTGGAAAAAGTGAAAGTCATCCCGCTTGTTGAGCCGGTCATCCCTTGGCACCTCGCCATCATTTGGAGAAAAGACCGCTACTTGTCCTTTGCGGCCAGAGCTTGGCTTGAACACACGAAATCGTATTTATGGGACCCGAAAAAAGAAAGTAAAGGATGATGCAAACATGGATGCACAATCAGCTGCAAAATGTCTTACTGCTGTCCGCCGCCACAGCCCTCTGGTGCACAGCATAACCAACAATGTCGTTACGAATTTTACAGCGAACGGACTGCTCGCCCTCGGCGCATCGCCCGTGATGGCGTACGCGAAAGAAGAGGTCGCCGACATGGCGAAGATAGCGGGAGCCCTTGTTTTAAATATCGGTACGCTGAGCAAGGAGTCAGTCGAAGCGATGATCATCGCAGGAAAATCAGCCAATGAACATGGCGTCCCCGTCATTCTTGATCCTGTCGGTGCCGGAGCAACACCGTTCCGCACCGAATCAGCGAGTGACATCATTCATGAGGTGCGCCTCTCTGCGATTAGAGGAAACGCGGCGGAAATTGCCCATACCGTCGGCGTGACCGATTGGCTGATCAAAGGTGTGGATGCGGGAGAAGGCGGAGGCGACATCATCCGCCTGGCTCAGCAGGCGGCACAAAAACTCAACACGGTCATTGCGATCACTGGCGAAGTCGATGTCATAGCCGACTCATCAAACGTATATACCCTTCATAACGGCCATAAGCTGCTGACGAAAGTGACAGGCGCTGGATGTCTGCTGACTTCCGTTGTGGGTGCGTTTTGCGCTGTCGAAGAAAATCCATTGTTTGCTGCTATCGCTGCCATTTCTTCATATGGGGTCGCAGCCCAGCTTGCCGCACAAGAGACAGCTGACAAAGGTCCGGGGAGCTTTCAGATTGAATTGCTGAACAAGCTTTCATCTGTTACTGAACAAGACGTCCAAGAACTGGCGACAATAGAAAGGGTGACTGTCTCATGACACGTATTTCTCGGGAAATGATAAAAAAGTTATTGTCTGTTTACTTCATTATGGGGTCAAACAATACGAAAGCCGATCCTGTCGCAGTCGTACATAAAGCGCTAAAAGGAGGGGCCACTCTCTACCAATTTCGTGAAAAGGGCAGGGATGCGCTGACAGGGGAGGCGCGGATTGAATTCGCTAAAAACGTGCAGGAAGCCTGCCGTGAAGCCGGCGTTCCTTTCATTGTCAATGATGATGTGGCGCTGGCTCTGAAACTGAAGGCTGACGGTGTCCACATCGGCCAGGAAGACGCCAGTGCAAAAGAAGTAAGAAGTGCTATAGGCGATATGATTCTTGGCGTTTCCGCCCATACAATGTCTGAGGTGAAGCAAGCTGAAGAAGATGGAGCGGATTATATCGGACTCGGGCCAATCTACCCGACAGAAACGAAAAAGGATACGAAAGCCGTACAGGGTGTATCTCTTATCGAAGCGGTTCGCCGCCAAGGCATCGGCATTCCAATTGTCGGCATCGGCGGCATCACAATCGAAAATGCCGCACCTGTTATCCAAGCGGGGGCCGACGGTGTCAGTATGATCAGCGCCATCAGTCAGGCGGATGATCCTGAGGGTGCCGCACGCAAGTTTCATGAAGACATTCAAACGTATAAAAAGGATAGATAAGCGTTCTTATTTCTTCGAAAGGCTGTTCTGTAATGGACAGCCTTTTTGCCGTGGTATCAAGGTTTTCAGACCTTCAAATTTTAATTGACAAAGAACAGGATCTGGCTATGATTATGATATACACTTGATAATCATTTTCAATTATAGGAGGAACATGATGGTTCGGGGGCTGGCACTTATTTTATTCAGCTTGTTGATGGTTTTCGGTTCTGCGGCACATGCGGAAGACGATCCGATCGCTTCGCTGATTCAATTAAACAAGCAAATCATCCAATCCGTAAAAGACGGAGATACGGAATCGGCCCAACAAACGTTTGAAACATTCAAGGCAAAGTGGAAAAAAGAAGAACCTTCTATTAAAAAGGAAAACCTTTCTTCCCACAGCAAAATGGACTCGAATATCGCGATGATTTCTCTTTCCTTCATTAATCAAGATGCAGATAAACTCAAAACGCAGCTTGAAGAACTTTCTTCTCATCTAGAAACCTATCAGCAGGCTGTCGTGCTGAAAAAGACATCCTCGGGTCAATCAAGGGCGTCCTTAACAGCCTATATTCAAAATTTAAAAGACACAAAAACGTTAATAGAGCAAAAACGATTGGATGAAGCGTCATCCGCAATCGACAATTTAATTACATCCTGGCTCGCTGTTGAGGGAGACGTCGTTTCCCAATCGAAAGAAGCCTATACGACATCAGAGGAAAACCTGGCGCTGATGAAGGCTGAGATCGGCAGCCATCCCGAAAAGGTATCAAAGCAAATTGACGACATGATTCAATTACTCGAGCCGATCGCTTCAAGCGGCTACAGCTGGTGGGGTGCGGCGCTGATCCCGATTCGTGAAGGGATGGAGGCGCTGCTAGTCATCGGTGCGCTTTTGACCATGACAAAGAAAGCCCGTGTCACGCGTTCCTCGGCATGGATCTGGGGCGGAGCGTCAGCCGGCATGGTTATTTCCTTGACAGCCGGCATCGGTGTCACGCTTCTGTTCTCCTCCAGCGTATTCGGAGAAAACAACTTCTTGCTTGGCGGCGTCACCGGCGTACTGTCCGCTGTCATGCTTTTATATGTCGGGGTGTGGCTGCACAGAAACGCCTCAATGGATAAATGGAGAGAAAAAATCAATATCCAGAAGTCACAGGCGCTTAAAAAACGAAGCCTGCTTTCCTTTGCGCTTATTGCATTTCTGGCAGTTGTAAGAGAGGGGCTCGAAACGGTCATCTTTTTCATCGGCCTTGTCGGGAAGCTCCCGCTCACTGAGCTGATCGGCGGAACTGCCGCGGGGCTTGTCGTTCTCGTCATTGTCGGTGTTCTGATGATCAAGCTCGGAATGCGTATTCCATTAAAGCCGTTTTTCCTGCTGTCCATGGCGGTCGTCCTGTATATGTGTGTGAAATTTCTCGGAACAGGCGTTCACAGCCTGCAGCTGGCGGGCATTCTTCCGTCTGATGCGGAGAGCTGGCTGCCGTCTATATCGGTCCTTGGTGTTTATCCGTCCGTGTACAGCACCATTCCGCAATTGCTGATTTTACTCTTTTTACTGATTGCGCTTATCTCAGAAGCGGCAAAACATATTACAAACGGAAAGGAACTGACAAAATGAATTTCACAAAAATCGCTGTATCAGCAGGCTGCATCCTTGCGCTAGCAGGCTGCGGAGCCAATGACACATCCTCAACCAAAGAAAAAGCTTCATCTGAAAAAAGCGGGGTTACTAAAGAGATCGCCGCATCCGTAGATAAAATGGGAACCATTATTTCCAAGCTGAATGATTCAGCTGAAAAAGGAGACCAACAAGAGATCGAAAAAAAGGGGAAAGAGTTAAACAGCTACTGGCTTTCCTTTGAAAATGATATTCGCAGCGATTATCCGTTCGAGTATACAGAAATCGAAAAGCACCTTCAGCCCATCTATACAGAAGCGCAAAAGGACAAACCAGATACTGACAAAATCAAGACAGAATCCGAGTCATTGAAAGCATCCTTAGAAGACCTGACAGAAGCGAAGAAGAGCAGCAAAAAGGTAAGCGAACAGCTGGCAAAGGCAGCGGACGAATATAAAGACTATGTCAAAGAACAGAGCGATCAGCTTGTAAAAGCGACGGAAGCATTTACAAGCGCTGTGAAATCAGGCGATATCAAAAAATCTAAAACGTTATACGCGAAAGCGCGTGTTTATTACGAGCGAATCGAACCGATCGCTGAAAGCCTCGGTGATCTCGATCCGAAAATTGACGCCCGTGAAAATGATGTAGAAGAAGGGGGCAAATGGACAGGTTTCCATAAACTTGAGAAAGCCATCTGGAAGGATAATGATATTTCCGGGGAAAAGGCAATAGCTGACCAGCTTCTCAAGGATGTAAAGGAGCTTGACGGTTCAATTGAATCACTGACATTAACACCTGAACAAATTGTAGCAGGCGCGATGGAGCTTCTGAACGAAGCCGGCATTTCGAAAATCACGGGAGAAGAGGAGCGCTACTCACGAATTGATTTAGTCGACCTCATGGCGAATGTGGAAGGCTCCGAAGCTGTTTATCAAACAGTAAAAAGCGCGCTTGTTAAAGATCACTCTGATCTGACGGAAAAACTGGATACGGAGTTCAGCGAATTTGAAGTTTTAATGGCAAAATACAAATCAAATGATCAGTCTTATACGTCTTATGATAAATTAAGTGAAGATCAAATCAGAGAGCTGAGCACAAAGCTGACGACTCTTTCTGAAACCATGTCGAAGATTGCGAATGTGCTATAAAAGGAGTTTTGTAACATCATGAGCGATGAACAAAAAAAGCCAGAACAAATTCATAGACGGGACATTTTAAAATGGGGAGCGATGGCAGGTGCGGCCGTTGCGATCGGTGCCAGCGGACTCGGCGGTCTTGCCCCGCTTGTTCAGACTGCTGCTAAGCCATCAAAAAAGGATGAGCAAGAGGAGGAGCAGGCCGTCCCGTTTTACGGAAAGCATCAGGCCGGAATCACAACTGCCCATCAGACGTATGTCTATTTTGCCGCGCTGGATGTAACGGCAAAAGAGAAGAGCGACATCATTACATTATTCAGAAACTGGACAAGTCTGACACAGATGCTGACGTCAGGAAAGAAAATGTCGGCTGAGCAGAAAAATCAATATTTGCCGCCGCAGGATACAGGTGAATCTGCTGATTTATCCCCTTCCAATTTAACGATCACATTCGGATTCGGGCCTGGCTTTTTTGAAAAAGACGGAAAGGACCGCTTCGGGCTGAAAAACAAAAAACCGAAGCACCTTGCCGCTCTTCCAGCTATGCCGAATGACAACTTGGATGAAAAACAGGGAGGCGGAGATATCTGCATTCAAGTATGCGCAGACGATGAACAAGTGGCGTTTCACGCGCTGAGAAATCTGCTGAACCAAGCGATCGGCACCTGTGAGGTCCGCTTTGTGAACAAAGGTTTTTTAAGCGGAGGAAAAAATGGCGAAACGCCGCGCAATCTCTTCGGGTTTAAAGATGGAACAGGCAACCAGAGCACGAAGGATGATACCTTGATGAACTCGATCGTGTGGATTCAGTCCGGTGAGCCTGACTGGATGACGGGTGGCACCTATATGGCCTTTCGGAAAATCAAAATGTTCCTTGAGATATGGGACCGTTCTTCCCTTAAGGATCAAGAGGATACCTTTGGGCGCAGAAAAAGCTCGGGGGCGCCTTTCGGCCAGAAAAAAGAAACAGACCCTGTGAAGCTGAATCAAATCCCGTCAAATTCACACGTCAGCCTTTCCAAATCTACGGGAAAACAAATATTGCGTAGAGCTTTCTCTTACACAGCAGGACTTGATCCGAAAACCGGCTATATGGATGCGGGCCTCCTGTTTATCAGCTTTCAAAAAAATCCCGACAATCAGTTCATCCCCATGCTGAAGGCCCTTTCGGCAAAGGATGCGTTAAACGAATACACGCAAACAATCGGTTCCGCTTTATATGCATGCCCAGGCGGCTGCAAAAAGGGCGAATATATTGCCCAGCGTTTGCTGGAATCATAAAAGAAGCCTTTAAGGCTTCTTTTTAAAAAAACAGTTGTAACTTTTATTGTTACAGTTTAAAATCAACCTATACGAAAGGAGATTATCATGACAGTACACATCAAAGTTTATTCAGATTACGTCTGCCCATTTTGTTTCATTGGCAAAGCCGCTTTTGAAGAAGCGATTAAAGGAAAGGATATTGAAGTCGAGTGGATGCCGTTTGAACTGCGTCCAAGCCCATCTCCAAAGCTTGACCCGGTCAATGATCCTTCCAAACAGTACATGTGGCAGACATCAATTCAGCCAATGGCGGAGAAATTAGGAGTCGAGATTAATTTTCCAAACGTCTCGCCTCATCCATATACAGATTTGGCGTTTGAAGGCTTCCACTTTGCAAAGGAATACAATAAAGGACATGAATACAATACCCGTGTCTTTCAGGCATTTTTCCAAGAGGGCCAAAATATCGGCGACATTGACATCTTGACGAAGCTTGCCAAGGAAGTGGGGCTAGACGGAGCTTCCTTCAAATCCGCACTGGAATTAAGAACATATCAGGACGTGCAGCGCCAAGCCTTAAAACACGCCTACGAAGAGGCTGACATCACAGCCGTTCCAACCTTTATCATTGGCGACACCGTGATTCCGGGTGTTGCCGGCAAGGATGTATTTGAAAAAGCGATTTCTGAGGAACGGCAGAAAAAGTAAGGAAAACTCTCTATACAAGAGAGCTCAGGCTGTCGAGAGTACCTCGACAGCCTTTTTGGGATTTCAAGCACAGATTGGTTTTCCCTATTTCTTTTTTACTCTTGATCCATATGAATGCCGGTATGCGCCTTCACCTGTATTTCCGCAAACGTATCTTCATCAACTGTTTTATCTGACGACAGCACCGTTCCAAGCCACGCGCCGAGGAAGCCGAGCGGGATGGAAATAATGCCCGGATTGGAAAGCGGAATGAGCGGATCGCCGATAAAAACAGCACCTCCGGACGGATCCCACACACTAGGGCTCATCGACACAAGCACAAGCGCGCTGATCAGGCCTGTCAGGCTGCCCCATAAAGCGCCTGAGGCATTGAATCTCTTCCAGAAGACCGTAAACACAATTAGCGGGAGGTTTGCGCTGGCCGCCACCGCAAACGCAAGTGCGACAAGGAACGCTACATTTAAAGACTGTGCAAAAATCGCAAGAAGAATGGAGAGCACTGACACGGCGACAGAAGCCCATCTGGCCGCTTTCATCTGTTCTTTTTCAGTTGCTTCTCCTTTTCTGATGATTTGGCTGTAAATATCATGGGCAAACGCTGAGGCGGCAGACAGCACCAATCCGGTCACGACAGCTAAAATGGTAGCGAAGGCGATGGCTGACACAAACGCAAACAGAAAATCTCCCCCGAGCGCTTTCGCCAAAAGCGGAGCCGCCATATTTCCCGCTTGGTCAGCCGCCGTAATCGCGTCAAAACCGACAAACGCAGCCGCGCCAAAGCCGAGAAACACCGTCATAATGTAAAACACGCCGATAATCCATGTCGCTGACACAACAGATGTCCGGGCCGTCTTAGCATCCTTAACGGTATAAAACCGGATCAAAATATGAGGAAGCCCGGCAGTTCCCAGCACGAGTGCCAAATTTAACGACAAAGTCTCAAGCGGCACCTTGTATTTATTTCCGGGATTTAAAAAATCAGCGCCAAGCGGAGTGGCCGTTTTCATCTGCTCAAACATGGTATTAAGGTTAAAGCCGAATTTCGAAAACACGATGATTGAAATCACGAGTGTGCCGGCCATCAGCAAAACCGCTTTAATGATTTGAACCCAGCTTGTCGCGATCATGCCGCCAAACACGACATAAATGGTCATCAGCACTCCGACGATGAGAACCGCCACGGTATAATCCAGCCCAAGCAGCAGTTTGATCAGCGCACCGGCCCCCACGAGCTGTGCGATCATATAAAAAGTAGAGATGGCAATGGTATTCAGAGCCGCGACGCCGCGGATTTTCTTTTCCTTAAAACGAGCCGCAATCATGTCAGCCATCGTATACTTCCCAAGATTCCGAAGCGGTTCCGCCACGATGTACAAGACAACGAGATAAGCCACCAGAAAACCGATGCTGTAAAAGAATCCATCAAATCCATATAACGCAATCATTCCGGCAATCCCGAGAAATGAGGCTGCAGACATGTAGTCGCCGGCAATTGCCAGTCCATTCTGAACGCCGGTGAGCCCGCCGCCAGCCGTATAAAACTCACTCGTCGTTTTCGTCTTCTTCGCGGCAAAATAGGTGATGACAAGCGTTAGGCCGACGATTGCTAAAAATAATAGAAAAGCAGTCATATTCATGTCTGTTCACCCTTCAAATCTTCCTTTAAAGCGCTTACATATCTGTCGAAACGAGCTGCCCTTCGGGAATACACGGTACTCAGTATCCAGGTCATGGCGAATTGGGCGATAGCAAACAGCCAAGCCCATGAAACAGCTCCAATGGCCGGCGCATTCAGAAAGGTGAAATAAGACGTCAAAACAGGAAGTGAAAAATAAAAGACGAAAAAGAAAATCGCAGAAGGAACAATAAAAGCGTGTTTCTGCTTTAAAAAAGCTTGGAAAGACGGCGTTGCAGCAATCTGTTTGTAATCAGCTTTGTACATGGCTTTCCTCCTTTTATTGACTAAACGTAAGCAAAAAGGTACACCAATAGGTATGTACTGAAAGTCTGATTTATGCATTGAAGAATATCTGAAGAATGAAAAAAGAAGGAAGTCGTGAAGATAGGAACGCAATTGGCAGAAAGACAGGCGAAGGTTTTCCAGCTCGGCCGCGTATATACGAGTTTGCTTTCAAAACCTCACCGAATGCAGCTTGTTCTCAGCAAAGCTGCTGTTTACCAGAGCCTGGTTATGGATGTTCGCATCACCTCTTAATGACAATGCATGTGCCAAGAGGTGACCGCATCACCGGCTGTCTGTCGTATGTTAGCTGACACACCGTTTGTCCTCAAGCTCGGCGCAGCAATCGCTTTCGAATAGAGGATATGGTGAAAACTCAGATCAGATGATAGAAAAGCCAGATGTAATAGATCCGCCTGTTCGGATTAGTCTTGGCGGACGGTTTTTTTGTGATTGTTCTTTCTCAAAGCTGTCTCAGATTCTAAAAACTGTCTCACATCACGAATGCCTAACCCAATGGATCTAGCTTCTTGCATTAGCATATGCCAATCTTTGTCCAAATCTTTTTTAACATGAGTTTTCATAGTAACCTCCAATTGTATAAAATGTTTTCCTGCAACATGCGGGCAATAAAGAAAGCCGCGCGATGATGAGGCGAGTACAACAAATTTCACACATAGTTGCCCGGTGTTCACAAACTGAAGGAAAAACCACCTACCTATTCCCTAAAAAAATGACTAATATAACCAATGAATCTTATTTATAATAATAAACAATTAAATACTGACTGGATAGTACGTAAATGAAAATAAATCATTTAGCCTATTAAAAATGACCCCGGGGAAACCGAATAGCATAAGCGTTCAAAGAAATAAATACCGCTAAAGATTGATCCGTTGTAAGATAAGGATAATCATGCCGCCTGGAGAAAAATATGAAAAAAAACAAATTTCAAATTAAAAGAGAAGCAACATTTGAAAGTTTTATAGAAGCTGGCTTGAATTTGTTGATTGACCGAGCGTATGATCCGGTTTCTGTAGAGGATATCAGCAGAGCAGCCGGGTACAGCAAAGGAGCTTTTTATGTTCATTTTGTCAGCAAGGAGGATTTTCTGCAGCATCTTCTCGAAAAACGCCAAATGAAAATAAAGATGATCATAGGGTATCTTGATCAAATGGAGCAGATTTCAGTGAAACCGCTGACATTGGACGAGGCTGCGAAACATGCCGCAGAGCTGCTTTATTCCTATTACATAAATAAGCCGTCGTGGGACATTGTCTCATTTGCCATGAATATGCCGACATATAAAATCCTTCGGAAATGCAAGGCCTATGCACGGCTGTACGAATTGTGGGTCGAGGAAAATGCGTTATATATTATGTGGCTGAAGGAGAGAAAGCTGATTGACGCCTGTATTGATCCGGGATATACGGCTAAAATAATATGTGCGGTACTCGACGGAATCATTAAACAAGCATATGTATTGGGGCAGCCCGCCACATTCCGCAGCTTTTTAGACGCACTCTCGGTTTTTTTCACGCTAGACAGAGAGCGCGCGAGACCAAGAATCTTGAAAAGTTTTTCAGAAAGCGAGGAACATCAGTGAAGTATAGAGAAATGATTATGTATATCATTATGGGGATTTTCACAACCATTGTGAACATCGCCAGCTTTTATATATTGGTAGAGATCATGAATATGGATTACAAAGCCGCCACTGTCGCCGCTTGGGTTTTGTCCGTGCTGTTTGCTTACATCACGAATAAATTATATGTGTTTCAGCAAAAAACACATGACCTGCAGAGCCTAATGAAAGAGATTACTGCCTTTTTCAGCGTTCGGGTTCTGTCTCTCGGCATAGATTTAGGCATGATGATCATTCTTGTCGGCCAATTCAATACAAATGAAACCTTGGCTAAAATACTCGACAACGCGGTCATTGTTGTTGTCAACTATGCCGCAAGCAAATGGCTCGTTTTTAAAAAGACTAAAGAAGAAGGCGTGTGACAGGCACTATCGTTTCGCTGGAGAAATAAGGGGAAATAAAAAAATAAAACCATGAAAGGTGATTACACATGCGGGAAGAGCTAAAGGGGATATTTGCAAGTGTATTCGGAGAAAAAGAGGGGTTACGGTTTTTTTTCGCACCTGGCAGAGTGAATTTGATTGGAGAACATACAGACTATAACGGCGGGCATGTGTTTCCGTGCGCGCTGACAATGGGTACATATGCTGCTGTAGCAGAAAGAAACGACGGGCTTGTCCGGATGTATTCTGACAACTTTAAAGAGGCAGGCATCAAGGAATGCAGCCTTGACGACATCCGCTATCAAAAAGAAGACGACTGGGCGAACTATCCGAAAGGCGTCATTTATGAATTTCAGCAAAGGGGCTATTCAGTTCCCCATGGCTTTGACATTGTATTTTCAGGGAATATTCCAAACGGGGCGGGGCTCTCGTCCTCCGCTTCTATTGAGCTGCTGATGGGAGTCGTGCTTCAAAGCTATTTCCACCCTGAAGTGGATGCGCTTGAACTTGTAAAAATGGCGCAACATGCGGAAAACACATTTATCGGTGTCAATTGCGGGATTATGGACCAATTCGCAATCGGAATGGGCAAAAAACACCATGCGATGCTGCTGAACTGCGACACGCTGGACTATGAATATAGCAAACTCGATGTCTCAGGCCTCGCACTTGTCATTGCGAACACGAACAAAAAAAGGACATTGGCAGACTCTAGCTATAATACGAGACGCCAAGAGTGTAATGACGCGTTGCTTGATCTGCAAAAAGCACTCGGTATTGCCTCGCTGGGCGACATCAAGCCCGCTGATTTCGACGCGCATTCCAGCCTGATTCAAAATGAAACGAACAGACGCCGGGCAAAGCACGCCGTATATGAAAACCACCGGGCGATCAAGACGGCCGATATGTTCAAAGAAAACAATATAGATGAAATCGGGCGGTTAATGAAGGAATCCCACCTTTCATTGAAGGATGATTATGAAGTGACATGCCCTGAACTTGATGAGCTTGTGTTTGCGGCGTGGGACCACGAAGGAGTCATCGGATCAAGAATGACGGGAGCGGGCTTCGGCGGCTGCACCATCAGCATTGTAAGGGATGCGTTTGTTGATGATTTTATCCAAAAGGCTGGAGACAGATACCAAGAAAAAACAGGTCTCAAAGCGGAATTCTATATCGCTGATATCGGAGAGGGAGCGAGAGAACTAAAGGGGGAGTGACACATGCGTATTGTTGAACATCTGGAACAGCTGCTGGAGTATGGCCTGGAACGAAAACTAATTTCGATCTGGGATCGGGAATACACGAGAAACCGTCTATATGAAGCATTGGACATCGAACATCCTGAGCCGGTCTCCTACACACGTATCAAGAAGGAACAGAGCCTTCCGAACCTGCTTGCTCCTATTTACAAATGGGCGGCGGAAACCGGCCGTATGGAAGCGGATACAGACACATACCGTGACTTGCTCAGCGCAAAACTGATGGGATGTTTCGTACCTCCTCCATCTGAGGTCATTCGCAAGTTTGAGGAGACAAAAGCATTATACGGCCCGAAACAGGCGACAAAGGAATTCTATCAATATTCAGAGGATGTCTACTATATCCGGTCTGACAGGATCGCCAAAAATGTGCATTGGACGGTGCCGACCGAATATGGCGAGCTGGAAATGACCATTAATCTATCAAAGCCCGAAAAGGACCCGAAAGCGATTGCGGCTGCAAAAGAGCAAACGCAGACTCATTACCCGATGTGTTTGCTGTGTAAAGAAAATGTCGGGTTTGAGGGAAGCGTGAATCATCCAGCCCGCCAAAATCACAGAATCATTCCGGTCATCCTTAAAGAGGAAGAATGGTACTTGCAGTTCTCGCCATACGTTTATTATCCAGAGCATTGCATCGTCTTAAAGGGTGAGCATGAACCGATGGAAATCAGCAGAAAAACATTTGAAAGGCTGCTGTCATTTCTCGGGCAATATCCGCATTACTTTATCGGTTCAAATGCGGATCTGCCGATCGTCGGCGGCAGCATCCTGAGCCATGATCATTTCCAAGGCGGGGCGCACGATTTTCCGATGGCGCGTGCAGAAGCGGAAGAAGTATATGAATTACATGATCATCCCGGTGTGTCGCTGGGCTTAGTGAAGTGGCCGATGTCGGTTCTCAGGCTCCAAGGAGACAAACCGGATCATGTCGCTGAAGCTGCTGATCATATACTCCGCACGTGGCAAACGTATTCCGATGAAATAGCCGGGATAGCCGCCTATACAGACGATACACCCCATAATACGGTTACGCCGATCGCGCGGCGCAAGGGAGACTTGTACGAACTTGATATCGTGCTGAGAAACAATCGGACGGACGAGGAGCATCCATTAGGAATATTTCATCCTCATCAGGACGTTCACCATATTAAAAAAGAAAATATCGGCCTGATTGAAGTCATGGGATTGGCGATATTGCCGGGCCGTTTACAGGAAGAAATGAAAGAAACGGCAGTGGCGCTGTGTTCTGCTGATCCGAAAACAGTTTTAGAACAAAATCCGCTCACGGCAAAACATAAGGAGTGGGCTCTTCGGTTGATGGAAAACAGAACGATAACAAAAGAGAATGCCGATCTAGTGATAAAGGAAGAGCTTGGACATGTATTCGCTCGCATTCTTGAACACGCCGGTGTATTTAAACAAACACCGGAAGGAAAACAGGCCTTCAAAAGGTTTATTGATCATTTAGGCGTTAAACCAGTCAAAAGCCTCAACCGCTAGGGTTGAGGCTTTTTCGATTTTATCGCAAAACAAACGCCCAAAGCACTGACGCTTCGGGCGCTGTCACTCTTTATCCTCTTTTTCTCGCTAACAGGCTTACTAGGAATACGACAATGGCTGCGCCGATCACTGCCGGAATAATGGCAAATCCGGCTAGGTTCGGTCCCCATGTTCCGAGCAGCCCGTGTCCGATCCACGCGCCGATAAGACCCGCGATCATAGACCCGATAATTCCTCCTGGCATATCTCCTTTCACAAACAGGCTGCCAAGCCATCCGATAATAATAGCGACAATAAGTGAAATGATGAAACTCATCGTGCAACACATCCTATTTTTGAATTTATTTGCTTATAACATACCTCTGTTTTGTGTAAGCTAAACAATTGGATGTTCTCTTAAAAAATGGGAACAGTTTAGAGCATATTACCGCTTTATTAAGCCTTTTCATTCAAAATTTGATGCGTTAAAATGGTAATCGTGTGAAAAGATGCTAGCCAAGGAAAAATTAATTCCTATCCAGAAAGTTTAACAAAATGAAATTTTTGATTGACCTAAGTTTTTTATTATGGTAAACCTTTATTTGTCAGAATTAGTTTTTCATCATCTTTCTTTACTTATATGCGGAAATAACTAGAAACTTTTCATCTTAAGCGATAGATGTGAATAAAGTTGGAGCAATTTTTGTCGATTTTATGACATTTAAGCGAAAATGGGATGAAGTTTAGAAAAAAATAAAGCTAATAAGTGAACTTTTTGATAGCATAACAAAGTAGAGAAAAGATTTTGAGGAAGTATGCACTTCAGATTTATTACATCAATAGGAAGGATGGTGATCTTCTTGTTCAGAGCATTAAAACCGTTGCTTGTATTAGCGCTGTTAACTGTGGTTTTCGTCCTTGGGGGATGCAGCAATGCTTCAGTACTAGATCCGAAAGGGCCTGTAGCTGAACAGCAAAGTGATTTGATCCTGTTATCTATCGGATTTATGCTGTTTATCGTCGGGGTCGTCTTTGTTCTATTTACCATTATTTTAGTAAAATACCGCGACCGTAAAGGCAAAGATAATGGATCTTATAACCCAGAAATTCACGGTAACACGTTCTTAGAAGTAGTCTGGACAGTGATCCCAATTTTAATCGTCATTGCACTTTCTGTGCCAACCGTACAGACGATATATTCGTTAGAAAAAGCTCCTGAAGCAACAAAGGACAAAGAGCCTCTTGTTGTTCATGCTACTTCGGTAGACTGGAAATGGGTATTCAGCTACCCTGAACAGGATATTGAAACGGTCAACTACTTAAACATTCCTGTAGACCGCCCGATCTTGTTCAAAATTTCATCTGCAGATTCAATGGCTTCGCTATGGATTCCTCAGCTTGGAGGACAAAAATACGCGATGGCGGGAATGCTGATGGACCAATACTTACAGGCTGATGAAGTGGGAACTTACGAAGGCCGCAACGCGAACTTCACAGGTGAACATTTTGCAGACCAAGAGTTTGATGTGAACGCAGTCACAGAAAAAGACTTTAACAGCTGGGTGAAAAAGTCTCAGAACGAGGCGCCTAAGCTGACAAAAGAGAAGTATGATCAATTGATGCTTCCTGAAAATGTGGATGAATTAACGTTCTCATCTACTCACTTAAAATACGTTGATCACGGACAGGACGCAGAATACGCGATGGAAGCGCGCAAACGCCTTGGCTACCAAGCCGTTTCACCGCACTCTAAAACAGATCCGTTTGAAAACGTAAAAGAAAATGAATTTAAGAAGTCTGATGATACAGAAGAATGATATTGATCAGGAAAGGAGGAAGCCCGCATGAAATTCAAATGGGACGAATTTTTCGTAACTGGTGACCCATTAATTCTGGGCGCACAAGTTTCCATTGCGCTTTCAACCATTGCCATTATTTTTGTACTGACTTACTTCAAAAAGTGGAAATGGCTGTGGTCTGAATGGATAACTACTGTTGACCATAAAAAACTCGGAATCATGTATATTATAGCTGCTGTAATTATGTTATTCCGCGGCGGTGTCGACGGCCTGATGATGCGTGCCCAGCTAGCGCTTCCGAATAACAGTTTTTTAGACTCAAACCACTATAATGAAATTTTTACAACTCACGGTACAATCATGATCATCTTCATGGCGATGCCGTTCCTAATCGGTCTTATCAACGTTGTTGTACCTCTTCAAATCGGTGCTCGCGACGTAGCGTTTCCTTACTTGAACAACCTGAGCTTCTGGACGTTCTTCGTAGGGGCGATGCTTTTCAACATTTCTTTCGTGATCGGAGGTTCTCCGAACGCGGGCTGGACCAGTTACATGCCGCTTGCAAGTAACGAAATGAGCCCTGGACCGGGTGAAAACTACTACCTCCTCGGACTTCAGATTGCCGGTATCGGTACCCTGATGACAGGGATCAACTTTATGGTCACGATCTTAAAAATGAGAACAAAAGGCATGACATTAATGCGTATGCCAATGTTCACATGGACAACACTGATCACAATGGTTATTATCGTGTTTGCGTTCCCTGTGCTTACAGTAGCTTTAGCACTTTTATCATTTGATCGTTTGTTCGGCGCTCACTTTTTCACACTGGAAGCAGGCGGTATGCCGATGCTTTGGGCTAACTTGTTCTGGATTTGGGGACATCCTGAAGTATATATCGTTATTCTTCCGGCGTTCGGTATTTTCTCTGAGATTATCGCAAGCTTTGCGAGAAAACAATTGTTTGGTTACACAGCGATGGTCGGATCTATTATCGCCATCTCCGTATTGAGTTTCCTAGTTTGGACTCACCACTTCTTCACAATGGGGAACAGTGCGTCCGTTAACTCATTCTTCTCAATTACGACAATGGCCATCTCAATCCCGACCGGGGTCAAAATCTTTAACTGGCTCTTTACGATGTATAAAGGCCGAATCAGCTTTACAACGCCTATGCTGTGGGCGCTTGCGTTCATTCCTAACTTCGTAATCGGCGGGGTTACAGGGGTTATGCTTGCGATGGCAGCAGCGGATTATCAATACCATAATACGTACTTCCTTGTATCTCACTTCCACTATGTGCTGATCGCGGGTACTGTATTTGCTTGTTTCGCCGGATTTATTTTCTGGTATCCAAAAATGTTCGGCCACAAGCTGAACGAAAGAATCGGAAAATGGTTCTTCTGGATCTTTATGATCGGTTTCAATGTGTGTTTCTTCCCGCAATATTTCTTGGGGCTTCAAGGTATGCCTCGCCGTATTTACACATACGGACCGAATGACGGCTGGACAGCATTGAACTTTGTCTCAACTGTCGGAGCATTCATGATGGGTGTAGGGTTCTTAATCCTTTGCTATAACATCTACTACAGCTTCCGCTACTCTACTCGTGAAATCAGCGGAGATTCATGGGGTGTGGGACGTACGCTTGATTGGGCGACTTCTTCTGCGATTCCGCCGCATTACAACTTTGCGGTGCTTCCTGAAGTCAAATCTAAAGATGCATTCCATCAGATGAAAGAAGAAAAAACGGAGTTATACCCTGAAAGCAAATTCAAGAAAATCCATATGCCAAGCAACTCAGGCAGACCATTCTTTATGTCTGTTGCCTTCGGTATCGCCGGCTTTGGACTTGTCTTTGAATGGTACTGGATGGGCGTAGTCGGATTGATCGGCGTCCTGCTCTGCATGGTTCTGCGTTCATTCGAATACGACAACGGCTACTACATTAGTGTTGATGAAATAAAAGAGACGGAAAGAAAGATTTCCGAATAAGGAGGCGTGAGTTATGGAACATGCAGAACACGGCAATTCTAACGCGCCTATGGAATATCAATCTGAAACCGGCAGACTTAATATTCTCGGGTTTTGGATCTTTTTAGGGGCAGAAATTGTGTTGTTCTCAACACTATTTGCAACCTTCTTCGTTCTTCAAAACAGAACAGCAGGAGGTGTCTTACCGGACGAACTCTTTGAAGTCAATCTGGTAATGATTATGACGTTCTTGCTGCTTATCAGCAGCTTTACCTGCGGGATCGCTGTTCATGAAATGCGCCGCGGAAGTTTAAAAGGCGTAGTCATTTGGACAATTATCACTCTTCTTCTCGGTGCCGGCTTCGTCGGTTTTGAGATTACCGAGTTTGTCCACTATGTACATGAAGGAGCATCTCTCGGTACAAGTGCGTTCTGGTCTGGATTCTTTGTTTTACTTGGAACTCACGGAACTCACGTAACAATCGGTATTTTCTGGATTATAGGAATTCTGATTCAGTTGAAGAAACGCGGCCTAACTCCGCAAACTTCATCTAAAATCTTTATCTCAAGCTTATACTGGCACTTCTTAGATGTTGTATGGATTTTCATCTTTACAGGTGTCTATCTCATGGGATTGGGGGGTCTGTAAAATGGCAAACAAATCTGCTGAACACAGTCACTTTCCATGGAAGCACATTGTAGGTTTTGCACTGTCTATCATTTTGACCCTGCTGGCTCTATGGGTTGCAGTGTATACTGACCTGAGCTCATCAGCAAAACTTTGGATCATTTTCGGCTTTGCCTTCATCCAGGCGGCACTGCAGCTTCTCATGTTCATGCACATGACAGAGAGCGAAAACGGCACTATCCAAGTTGGAAACACGCTGTTCGGATTCTTTGGCGCGATCGTTATCGTACTTGGATCCATCTGGATTTTCGCGGCTCACTATCACCATGGTGACCATATGGACGGAAATCCTCCTGGAGGCACTGAACACTCAGAGCATTCAGGCCATCACGAATAAGCAAAAACCCTCTTCGTCAGAAGAGGGTTTTTTTGCTGTTTCAGCTGCTGCTTCGCTTTCTGCGAAGATACGGAAGACCGTAAATGATAAATGCGGCGATATGAGCGACAATGACATTGACGGCAAACAAGATAATCATGAGAGTGTGTCCTAGTGGAGAAAGGCTTTCAGTTGCGTAAAAGAAGAAGAATACCCACATTAAGATGATTGGCGGAATAGCTGAGAGTGCGACTTTTTTGTTATCAAGCCAAATAAAAAGAGGAGTTGCGCTGGCAACCAATAAATAAGCAAAAAACATGTCCATCATACCCGTCTCCTTTCATTTTGTGATAACGTTTACAAAAATGAAATAGAGGAACTGATTTGTGTCTGTTTTGTGGTCGTTTTTTGAACATTTTGTTACAATTATTATACCATGTTTTCCAGAAATTGATACACGTTTTTGCGGAAATGGTCTGGACCTATCGCCTTATTTTTTTAGATTCATTCGCTAGGAGAATGTATGGAACTTTCTTTTAAAACAAGGGGGATGTTGATGTACCAGATAATAAAGCTTGAAAGAGGAGACTGGCGGGAAGTGATCTATATGTCTGAATACGCTTTTCAGAAAGAACTCAAGGATGAGGAACGAGAAGAGAAAGTAAAGGCTTTAGAGAACCATTACGTCATTGGAATCAAAGAACAAGAGAAATTACTTTCTAAGCTTCACATCATTCCCTTTTCTGTCATGCTGGAGGAGCAGGAGATGAAGATGGGCGGTATTGCCGGAGTGGCAACCTGGCCTGAATACAGAAGAAAAGGAACAGTAAAGGAGCTGATTCTAAACGCTTTAACGGTCATGAAGAAAGAAAACCAAACCATCAGCTTTTTACATCCGTTCCTCATTTCTTTCTACCGCAAATTTGGGTGGGAGCTCTGTTTCTACCAAAAACGCCTGACGTATCTTAAAGAACAGTTGCAAAAGCTAGACCATGTTTCAGGATATGTAAGAAGGCTTCAAAAGGATGAAACAGATACAATGAATGCCATCTATAATCAGTACAGAACAAAGCATAACGGGCTGATGAAGCGTTCAAAGGAGCATTGGGCAGAGAAGGTCTCTGGATTGAAAGCTATTTATATCTCTGAAGATGGAAAGCCTTGTGGATATCTTGTGTATGACATCAAGAATAATAGGATGCGAGTTGAGGAATTTGTGTATTTGAACAGGGAGACACAGAGAGGCTTGTGGAATTTTATTTGCCAGCATGACTCGATGGTAAATGAAGTAGAACTGACTGTAAGGATGGAGGAAGATCTTGATTTTTTAACTGCCGAACCCCGTGTCAAACAGGAGATATATCCTTATAGTATGGCACGCATCGTAGACGTTGAGGGTTTTTTGCGGGAATATCCAAAACCTCGCATGACAGCACCCTTTGTCTTTAAGGTAACGGATCAATGGGCTCCATGGAATCAACAGACTTTCCGCGTCGATTCGGGCAAAGTACAGGTCATTTCGGAAGAGGTGTCTGACCATCTAATAGAATGCGATATAGCTTCTTTAACCGCTTTCTTCCTTGGCGCCAGAAGTGCCCGTTTTCTTTATGAAACAGGTATGATAAAAGGACCGGTTTCGGAAATCAAACGACTTGAAGATGTTTTTCAGTTAAAACCTCCATTTCTTATGGATTTCTTTTAACCCCCTATTTATATGGGGTTTTTTTATTTGAAAAGTTTAATATCAATCGAAACATTTCGGTTTATGATACGTCATATTTCGTGTAGCTGAAAAAGCGCCGTGTATGCGCGCAAAAAACATAAATGGAAGCGAGCTTCACGTGTCATCTTGAACGTGGTTCATGTATAATAAACATTAGTGATTTTCCGATGAAAATGTAAGGCGGGATAGAATGAGTCGATATAAGAAACAGCAAAACCCCTTTTACCAAGGGGATTTGATTTTTATATTTGGTGTGTTTTTTATCATTAGCGTTGTGGCGATTTATGCTGCCGGGCAATTTGGGCAGTATGGGGACGGTGCTTGGAAGAAACAAATTGTCTATTATATATTAGGTGCTATCGCGGTATTTGTATTGCTTTATTTCGATCTTGAGCAGTTAGAAAAACTTAGTTTGTATGTATTCTTATTCGGGATTCTGCTCTTATTGATATTAAGAGTGAGCCCTGAGTCAATTGCGCCTGAAAAAAATGGTGCAAAAAGTTGGTTTAAATTTGGTTCTGTTACGCTGCAGCCGTCAGAGTTTATGAAGATTGGTCTCATGATGGTGGTAGCCTCGGTAATTTCTAAGGCAAATCCTAAAAAAATCCGATCACTTACAGATGATGTTTATTTGTTATTAAAGATAGCGGGTGTTTCTGTAGTGCCAATCGGACTTATTCTTCTCCAGGATGCCGGTACTGCAGGGGTTTGCATGTTTATTGTGATTGTCATGGTTTTTATGTCTGGTATAAACTGGAAGTTGATTGCGATTGTTGGCGGTGCAGGTATTCTATTCATTACTCTTATATTATTAGTCATGATTAATTTCCCTGATGTCGCTAAATCAGTGGGGATTCAAGAGTATCAAATTAAGAGGGTTACCTCTTGGGTATCTGATTCAAATGGAACAACTCAAGAAGATGCAAATAGCGGCTGGCAGGTTGATCAGGCAGTTATGGCAATTGGTTCGGGTGGCATCATCGGAAATGGCGTTCATAATCTAAAGGTGTATGTACCAGAGGGACAGACCGATTTTATTTTTGCTATTTTAGGTGAGAGTTTCGGGTTTTTAGGTTGTGCTATTGTCGTCATCATGTTTTTCTTCTTGATCTACAGACTTGTCGTTCTCATTGATAAGATACATCCTTATAGCCGCTTCGCTTCTTTCTTTTGCGTGGGATATACGGCATTGATTGTCATTCACACTTTCCAGAATATCGGTATGAACATCGGCATTATGCCTGTTACTGGGATTCCGCTGCTGTTTGTTAGCTACGGGGGAAGCTCGACGCTTGCCACGCTAATCTGCTTCGGAATTGTGTATAACGCGAGTGTACAGCTGACGAAATACAGAAGTTATTTGTTTAATTCTTAAATATGCAGACAGCCTTGGCAGAGGCTGTCTTTTTTGTTGCAGAGCATTTTGCTTTTGAGTTCTCTTTTTTTCGGATATGATAAAAAATAGATAAGGAGGTTCTTGTGATGAATAACACAATCGAAACCATTTTGAATCATCGGTCGATCCGGTCTTTTACTGATCAGCTTTTGACAGCTGAAGAAATTGATACATTAGTGAAAAGTGCGCAGGCTGCGTCTACATCCAGCTATGTACAGGCGTATTCCATTATCGGTGTTTCCGATCCTGAGAAGAAACGTGAGCTGTCTGTGCTTGCAGGTCCGCAGCCTTACGTTGAGAAGAACGGGCACTTTTTTGTATTTTGCGCGGACTTGTATCGCCATCAAAAACTGGCTGAGGAAAAAGGCGAGAATATTTCTGAGCTGCTGGAAAATACGGAACTGTTTATGGTTAGTTTAATTGATGCTGCGCTTGCAGCTCAAAACATGAGCATTGCCGCAGAATCAATGGGACTAGGCATTTGTTATATTGGCGGCATTCGGAATGATCTGGACAAGGTGGCAGAGGTGCTGCAAACGCCTGACCATGTGCTTCCGCTTTTCGGGCTGGCAGTAGGCCATCCTGCGAACCTTTCCGGCAAAAAACCGAGATTGCCGAAGCAGGCTGTCTACCATGAGAATACGTACAATGTGAATACAGACGATTTCCGCGAATCCATGAATGCGTATGACAAAACGATTTCTGATTATTATAGAGATAGAACCAACGGACAGCGGGAAGAAACGTGGTCTGATCAAATTCTGAACTTTATGAAGCAGAAGCCGCGTACGTACTTAAATGACTATGTGAAAGAAAAAGGCTTTAATAAAAACTAAAGCAAACCTCTCCGCTTCGGAGGGGTTTTTATGTTTCACGTGTAACATATTCCGACAAATAGAGACATCCTATCACAAATAAATGGCGAATGATCGGGAGACACTGATAAGCGGTGTGAGCGGCTTTTGAGAAAAAATAAAGGATCAGTGATACGATGAGGATGAGGTGGTAGGGATGATTTCATTAAGTATATTAGATCAATCTCCAGTATCAGAGGGCAGCAGTGCAGAAACAGCCTTACAGCAAACCGTCAAGCTTGCGCAGGCTGCGGAGGATTTTGGATATAAGAGATTTTGGGTGTCTGAGCATCACTTTTCAAAGCGGTTGGCAGGGTCAAGCCCTGAGGTGCTGATCAGTCATATAGCGGCGAAAACGAAGCGAATCCGTGTGGGGTCAGGCGGTGTCATGCTGCCGCATTACAGCGCATATAAAGTTGCTGAGAATTTCCGTGTGCTAGAGGGGCTGACACCGGGGAGAATTGATCTCGGGCTTGGCAGAGCACCGGGGGGAATGCCGATTGCGTCATGGGCGCTGAATGACGGCGGGAAGCGCAATGCTGATCAGTATCCGCAGCAAATCAAGGAGCTGGCCATGTATTTGCATGATTTGGCGGATGACAAACATCGTTTTCCGAACCTGACGGCAGCGCCGCATATTTCCACCGCGCCGGATGTGTGGCTGCTCGGCTCATCCGGAGAAAGCGCGCTGCTTGCCGCTGAGACAGGCGCTGGCTATATGTTTGCCCACTTTATCAATGGAGAGGGCGGAGAGGATACGGTCAGACAGTATAAGAGACGATTTAAACCATCTGTGTTAGGTGATACGCCTCGTGCGGCAGTCGCTGTTTTTGTTCTTTGTGCTGACACAGAGGAAAAGGCAGAGGAGCTTGCGGCAGTGCTAGATTTCACGATTTTGGCGGGGGAGCAGGGCATCCCTTTAGAAGGAGTTCCTTCGTATGAAGCTGTCCGGGAAAATACGTATTCTCCGTATGAACAGAGACGAGTTGCTGAGAATCGAAATCGAATGATTGTCGGCACGAAAGAACAGGTGAAGGAGCAGCTGTTAGCTTTGAGTAAGGCGTATGGAACAGAGGAAATCATGGCGGTGACCATTACGCATCATTTTGAAGATAAGCTCCATTCTTATCGCCTGTTACAGGAAGCATTTGCGAATTAATCTGAAAAGCCCCGCCAATCGGCAGGGCTTCTTCTTATTCCACGGTAAAAGGTTCTTCAGTCAGAACCTGGCTTGATTTGCCTTTGTTCGCGGCATAGGCGAGCAGGTAATATTCTCCGGCCGGAAGCTTGGTTCCGCCATTGATCGTGCTGTCCCAGTCAAAGTACCGATAGCCCTTATCTTGATTTTTATAGATGCCGGCTTGGCCTGCAAAATCTAGGTTGCTGTCATAGACGAGGAACGCCAGCTCTTCTGCTCCCGCAGGAAGATAGGTTTCAATTTGATAGGTGCCTTGTACAGATCCTTCGCTGACGGAGACAGATGTTACTCTCGGATAATCCGGCTCTTTGACGATCAGCAATGTAGGCATCTTGGCGACGGTTTTCCCGCCTTCTCTGACGATGACCGTTCCTTCATAGGTGCCGGCTTTTGTTTTCTTTGTATTGACTTTTACTTTTGCAGTAGCTTTTCCGGTTTTATGGGCCGGAATCACAACACGGCTTGTGCCGGATGTGGAGATGCCGCTGCCGTTAAATGAGTATTCAAGCGTGTATGACTTTCTAATGGAAGATTGATTTTCAATCGTAAACGTTTCTTTTTTCGTCTCGTTTTTGTTTTCCTTTAAAAATGTGCCGTATGAATAGCTTCCAGGTGAGACAAGAGAGTCGGCTTTGATCGCGTTCATGATTCTCGCGCTGCCTGCGCCTTGGGCGTTGTGCGGGTACACTTCTCCGTCGCCGTCCTTTAAGGTGACAGCGGTATTCATGATGGCGGCTTTAATCTGTTCAACGCTCCATTTCGGTTTTGCTTGTTTGATAACGGCAACCGCTCCGGCAATATGAGGTGATGCCATGCTCGTTCCTTGTTTTGATCCGTAACCGTATGGGTTGTTGGGATCGTGTGTCGGGATGGTGCTGACGATATTGACGCCTGGTGCGGAAATATCAGGTTTAATCATCCATGTATCCATAACAGGGCCGCGGGAGGAGAAATCAGCGACTTGTTCACCGAGCGCTTTTGAGACCGTCAACTTGAATGTTGCTTTTGTTTCACCAGCTTTCATGGCGCTGACGAGTTTTTCACCGTCTTCTAATGACAGTTTAATCGTTGGCACAGACATGCCTGGCACGTCGGCTTCAATTTCTCCGGAGAGGTTGTTATACACAACCATGCCGATGGCGCCGGCTTTTTTCGCATTGTCCGCTTTTTCCACAAACGCAATGCTGCCCCGTTTGACAACGGCGACTTTGCCTGTCAGATCTTTTCCTTCAAAGTCCTTTTCTTCGCCGATTCCGGCTTCGACAAGTTCAACTTCTTTGTTATTGAGCGCTTTAACGTCATTCTCTTTGTCATAGCCCATCACTTTTGCTGAAGAGTAGGAGCCAAATGTGACGGCGTATTCATTGAGCGGCAGCTGAGTCGCGCCGACAGAAATCGCTTCTCTTGATGTGCCCGGTGATCCGACTGTCCAGCTGTTCGGTCCGCTGTTGCCGTTTGACGTGATCGCGACAACGCCTTCTGACATGGCCCAGTCAAGCGCTGTGCTTGTCGCCCAGTCCGGATTGTTTAAAGAGTTTCCGAGAGACAGGTTCATCACATCTGCTCCGTCCTGTACTGCACGTTCCACGCCGGCGATGACGTTTTCCGTTGTGCCGCTTCCGCCAGGGCCTAACACGCGATAAGCAAGAAGTGTGGCATCAGGGGCAACTCCTTTAATCGTTCCGTTTGCGGCCACAGTTCCGGCTACATGTGTTCCGTGGTCAGTGGCTCCGCCCCTTGGGTCGCCCGTAGGTGTTTCTTTTGGATCGTAATCATTGTCTACAAAATCGTATCCTTTATATTGTCCGAAGTTTTTCTTCAGATCAGGGTGATTGTATTCAACCCCGGTATCAATAATGGCTACCTTGACGCCTTTTCCTGTGTAGCCTAAATCCCATGCGTCGTTTGCTCCGATATACGGCGCGCTGTCATCCATTTGCGGAGATACGGCATCCTCGGAGATTGTGACGTCTTTATCCTTTAGATTGTCTGTTTGATATGTGACGTTCGGATATACGGCCTTTACGTCTTTTACCGCGAGAAGTTTTGGAATTTCATTAGCTGGAAGCTTCATAGAAAAGCCTGAGAATACCTGCTCATATTCCCGGTTTACTTTCCCGTTTTTCACCGCTTTAACGGCTTTGTTTTTTGCTTTGCTGCGAGCGGTTTTCAGCTTGCTTTTCGTTTGGCTTTCGCCCGCTTCCTTCGCCTCTGCCAAGGATTTTTCTTTTAACTCCACGATTACGGTTGTTTTTTTGCTTGTTGTCATATCGATATCACCGAATATCTCGGCTTTTTCCAGGTCAGCCGACGTTTTTGAAGCAGCTGGAGCTGCCTGTACGCCTGTCAAGCCTGTGGATAACGTGAAAAATAAAATGAAACTTAGTAGCAGAAAGCGAATGATCCCATTCTTCAATGTGTTTCCCCCTTTGTGTTTAAAAAAAATATGAAGATCTAGTATATATTTCTTGAAAATTCAAAAAAATCCTTGTACCATTTGAACCATTTATTGAATTTCTTTTGTGTATAAGGAAGGAGTTATACACAGAACCCTGTGTATAAGTGAATAAATCTGTGTATATATGTAGGTGGGAATATATGTTCCTATACAAAATATAGATGGCGATTGTGGACATGTGGATATCTATTGTGACTAAGTTGTTCTTAACTTTGGGATAACTTGTGTATAAAGTTTTTGAAGCGGTTCTCCAATTTTCATTTGATTTCTTTCAGCTTTCAACAAAACTTCTAAAAACTAGTTGGTTTTTTCACTCATATTGTGACAAAGAATTCTCTTTCCGCGGTCTATCATAGAGTCATGAGTTTTGCTAGAGCCGCTAGTTTGCGAGAAAAGAAATCGGCCGTCTTTTCCCGCGGGCTGCGGCTGAGAAAACGGGCTGCTAAAAAGGCTGCCTGCCAAAAAGAAGCGGAGGGATGTTTTTCTATGAAACGTTTGCTTGTATCTTTACGGGTGTGGATGGTCTTTTTGATGAACTGGGTGACGCCGGACAGAAAAACTGCGGCTGCTGCGGTCTATTCGGCTCAGCGTACATACCAAAGAAAAGCGGCGGTGCAGGCCGCAGGACTTGTTTCGTTTTATGAATGGCGGATGGCTGTGAATGACGAAGAAAAGCAGAAAGCGAAAGCCGCTGCGCTTTATAAAAGAAGGTGTTTGCAAGCCTTCAAGGAATCGCCAAAGCAGGAGAGAGCTGGACCGCACCTTTACATGGCGGTCAAAAGGAGGTAAAATCCCAGTCAAAAGCAAATTGGCGGGAGAGATAGCCTCTTGAAAATCTATAAAGTATTAAACAACAATGCGGCTTTAATAAAAGAGGATAATCAGGAAAAAATCGTGATGGGACCGGGAATCGCATTTCAAAAAAAGAAAAATGATCTCATCCCTATGAATAAAGTGGAAAAGATCTTTGTCGTGCACGACGAGAATGAAAAGTTTAAACAAATCCTGCAAACGCTGCCGGAGGAGCATATTGAAATTGCTGAGGATATCATCAGCTATGCGGAGGGGGAGCTCGCGGCGCCGTTGAGCGACCACATTCATATCGCGCTTTCTGACCACTTGTCCTTTGCGATCGAAAGGGTTCAAAATGGGCTGCTTGTGCAGAATAAACTGCTGCATGAGATAAAGGCGCTCTATAAAAAAGAATATGAGGTCGGCCTGTGGGCGGTCGGACACGTAAAAGAGACATTGGGCGTGTCTCTGCCTGAAGATGAAGCGGGTTATATTGCCCTTCACATCCATACGGCGAAGATGGATGCGGAGAGCATGTATTCAGCGCTGAAGCATACGACCATGATTAAAGAAATGATAGAGAAAATAGAAAACTACTTTAATCGAAAGGTGGATGAAAACAGCATTTCCTATCAACGCCTTGTCACGCATTTGCGATACGCGGTCAGCCGGTTGGAATCAAATGAAGCGCTCCATCATATGGATGAGGAGATGCTTTATTTCATCCAAAAAAAGTATTCATTTGCCTATCGATGTGCGCTGGAGCTGGCGGAGTTCTTGAAAAATGAATATCAATTACATTTGCCGGAGTCCGAGGCCGGCTATATCACGCTGCATGTCCAGCGTCTTCAAGATCTCTCGGAATAACCGCTTTGACTTGCAGAGAGTGATCTCTGGAAGTTTTTTTATTTATCGGGATTGAGCGTGTAGTACATCCAGCCCATCATCACTATTCCTGCGGTCAGATTTCCGAGCGTAACAGGAATTAAGTTTCTGACCGCTCCCATCAGTGTCACCGTATCAGGGTGCTCGATCAAAAGTGAGATGGCGAATGTGCACATATTGGCAATGCTGTGCTCAAAACCTGAAATAAAGAAGCAGAAAACAAAAAGCATCATGGTAAACAGCTTGGCTCCTTCTCCTTTGAGAGACATCGGAATGAAAAAGGCGAGGCACACAAGCCAATTGCACAGCATACCTCTGAAAAACAGTTCGGAAGCCGACGGCTCCATTTTGTGCTCTGCCAGATGAATCAAAAAGGAATGAACAGAAGCCTCCTCAAAAAGTCCTGTCGCGCTGATCAGAATAGCAAATAGGATGGCGCCAATTAAATTGCCGGCATAGCTTGTCATCCACAGGTACAGGGTGTCTCGCCAGCGAAGTTTTTTTCGGAGCGCGGTATAGGTGAAATAAAAGGTGTTGCCGGTAAATAAATCCCCGCCGCCGTAAGCAATCAGCAGAATAGCGGCTCCGAATGTGACAGCGGCTGCCGGAAAGGCAAACGGAGAATCAGCCATGAAGAAATAGCTGCCTGTTTTGCTTGCGGCTGTAATGCCGAAACCGATAAACATGCTGGCCAGAATGGATCTAAGCAAATAACGGAATTTGCTGGAAATAAATATATTTTGTTTTTTTAAAGCGTACTGTTCAACCTTTTGCAATGCATGAGTTTCCATGTTCTTTTCCTGCTTTCTATGATGATTGAGCATAGTATAGCATGATATTGTGAAGTATTTCACAATTAAATTTTACGAATTTATGACTAAATGTTTTATCAAACTTTTTAACTAAAAAACAGTTGACGAAAACGCTGTCATGATTTATGATGAAAGCGTATTCTCAGTCTGAATAAGCGGGATTGTGACTGGTAAAGCAGGCAAGACCTAAAATTTGCGTAGATGAAAAAGGATCGCTGTGTCCTTTATTCGTTGGCGAATTTTAGGTCTTTTTTGTTTAAATAAAAGGGGGAAAAACAGATGGATTACAAAGAGACTGCAAAACGCCTCACCGAGCTTCTCGGGGGCAAAGAAAACATTATCAGCGCGGCTCATTGTGCAACAAGACTGCGTTTAGTGATTAAGGATGAATCAAAGATAGATCAAACACAAGTAGAAGAGCTTGATGGCGTCAAAGGCGCTTTCAGCAGCTCTGGCCAGTACCAGATCATTTTCGGAACAGGCCTTGTCAATAAGGTGTACGATGCTTTTTCGAAGGAAGTTGATGTCGAGCGTGACGAACATGTAAATCACCAGGATGCGGCGAAAGAAAAACTGAATCCCGCTGCGAGATTTGCGAAAACGCTTTCTAATATTTTTGTTCCAATCATTCCGGCTATTGTCGCCAGCGGCCTGTTAATGGGCTTACTGGGTATGATCAATGCGTTTCATTGGATGAGCAAGGAGTCTGCTTTGCTGCAGCTGCTTGATATGTTTTCAAGCGCAGCCTTTATTTTCTTGCCGATTTTAATCGGGGTCAGTGCTTCAAAAGAGTTTGGCAGCAACCCTTACTTGGGAGCGGTTATCGGGGGAATCATGATTCATCCGACGCTTTTGAATCCTTGGGGGTTGGCGGAAGCAACACCAGATTTTATGCATCTTTTCGGATTTGATATCGCGCTTCTGGGCTATCAGGGGACTGTCATCCCTGTCCTGCTGGCGGTTTATGTCATGAGCAAGATTGAAAAATGGACAAGAAAAGTGGTTCCTCATTCGGTAGATTTGCTTGTAACACCATTTGTCACAGTGATTGTCACCGGGTTTGTCGCTTTTATCGCGATTGGTCCTTTGGGCAGAGCACTTGGCTCAGGCATTACGATTGCGTTAACTTATGTGTATGATCATGCCGGTTTTGTTGCGGGTCTGGTTTTCGGGGGCACGTATTCACTCATCGTACTGACAGGCGTTCATCACAGCTTTCATGCGATTGAGGCAGGACTTATTGCTGATATCGGCAAAAACTACTTGCTGCCAATCTGGTCAATGGCGAATGTCGCACAGGGTGGGGCCGGCCTTGCCGTCTTCTTTATGGCGAAAAAGGCAAAGACAAAAGAAATCGCGCTTCCGGCTGCATTCTCTGCTTTTCTCGGCATTACTGAGCCAGTCATATTCGGAGTCAATCTTCGCTACCGTAAGCCATTTATCGCCGCGATGATCGGAGGCGCATTGGGCGGTGCGTATGTCGTCTTTACACATGTTGCTGCAAACGCTTACGGGTTAACAGGGATTCCGATGATTGCCATTGCTGCGCCGTTTGGCGTTGGCAACTTGATCAACTATCTGATTGGGATGGCCATTGCGGGAGTGTCATCGTTTACCGCAGCGTTTATTATGAAGATTAATGAGGATGAGGGGAGAAAAAAATGACATCACATGATCAGGAGCTTCGTCGCCGGGCATATGAAGAAGTGGAGAAAAAAGAGCCTATCGCTGACAGTGATCCGCACCGCCAGCATTTTCATATCATGCCGCCGGTTGGGCTGCTGAATGACCCGAATGGCGTTGTATATTGGAAGGGCAGCTTTCATGTGTTTTTTCAGTGGCAGCCGTTTCAGACGGGGCACGGCGCGAAATTCTGGGGCCATTATACGAGTCAGGATGCTGTGAATTGGAAGCGGGAAGAGATTGCGCTGGCGCCGAGTGATTGGTTCGATAAAAACGGCTGCTACTCGGGCAGCGCTGTCACGAAAGACGGTCGGCTTTATCTGTTTTACACTGGAAATGTCAGGGATCAGGAGGGGAACCGAGAAACATATCAATGCCTTGCTGTATCTGATGACGGGCTGACCTTTGAGAAGAAAGGTGTTGTCGCCCTCCTTCCAGAAGGATACACGCCGCATTTTCGCGATCCGAAAGTATGGGAGCATGAAGGCACATGGTATATGGTGATTGGCGCGCAAACGGAGAATAAGCAAGGACACGCTGTGTTGTTTGCTTCTGATAACTTGACAGAGTGGAGTTTTCTCGGCCCGATAACTGGCGCGGGCTTCAATGGGCTGGACGATTTCGGGTACATGTGGGAATGCCCTGACTTGTTTACTCTTCAGGGATCCGATGTGCTGATTGTCTCACCTCAGGGACTTGAGGCAGACGGTTTTCATTATCAGAACGTGTATCAATCAGGTTATGTTGTCGGGCGTCTTGATTATAACAAGCCTGAACTGAAGCATGGCGATTTTATTGAGCTTGATCAAGGTTTTGATTTTTACGCTCCGCAAACACTTGAAGACGATCAGGGAAGGCGGATTTTGTTTGCATGGATGGCGGTGCCTGATCAGGATGAAGGATCTCATCCGACAATTGACTATCACTGGATTCACTGTATGACGCTGCCGAGACAGCTGACGCTATCAGGGCAGAAGCTGATTCAGCAGCCGCTGCCTGAGCTGAAAGCCATGCGCAGGAATGAGAAGAACATACAAATCAACATGCATGGATCATCTGGGACGCTTCCAGTTGAAAACCCTGAAAGAGCTGAGATCTTGATCGAAGACATTGAGACAGAGTCCGGTTTTTCAATCAGTATCCGCGGAACGGCTGCGTTCTCCTTTGATCAGAACGAGGGGGTTATTACGCTGGAGCGAACGAGCTTCGACGGAAAACGAACAGAAGCGAGACATTGCCGCATCAAGGATTTGCATACCGTGCACATGTTTATCGACGCGTCATCTATAGAAATCTTTATCAATCATGGAGAAGAGGTCTTTAGTGCAAGATATTTTCCTTTCCCGGGAAATCATGACGTGACAGCCAGTTCGACCGGAAAATCTGAAATGAATGTCGGAATTTGGACACTTATGTAGAAAATCCTTCTATTTTCTTATGTGAAATCTGTGCCATCTGTGCTATTCTTCAACGATAACCTACTATTTTTTTCTGTAAAAGGAGTTGTTTTCTTGAATATACATGAACAGAAGATAACACCGGAATGTTTGGAAAAGGCTGCGGACCAGGTTGAAGATAAGCGGGAAGAATATAAGGATGTTCTGCTGCAGCTGAAAAAAATGCTTGGCGGGACCGCACCGCACAGTGAAACGGCGGAAATTCTTTCACGAGCATATGAGCAAATGAAGGAATACGCACTTTTTGTTCAGTCGATAGAAACATTTTTGAGGAAATCTGCGAACAATTTAAAAATCAAATAAACAGGCTGCCGATGGGATCGGCAGTTTTTTCTGTGAAAAGTTATTGGTTATATAAAAAAGGCTGCCTCTAAGTAAGGCAGCCGATGTTGTTTATGATTGTTTATCGAGACGCTGCGCAGAATGTTTCGTAGGTCCGACATACTGGTTTAGCGGGAAGGATTCTTTAATGGCAGCGGTAATGAATTCTTTCGCTGCGTAAATGGCTTTTTTGACTTCCGCACCTTTGGCGAGCTCCGCTGTCACGGCTGCCGAGAACGTACAGCCTGCGCCATGGGTATAAGGCGTATCGATCATTTCGCTTTCGAGGACTTCCGCTATTTCTCCGTCATAGAGAACATCAACGGCTTTTTCATGTTTGAGTTTGCCTCCGCCTGTAATGACGACATATTGGGCGCCAAGTGCGTGAATTTTTTTAGCAGCTTCGATCATATCGTCAACTGTTTTTAATTCATCCATGCCGCTGAGCTGGCTGGCTTCAAATAAATTCGGTGTAATGACAGTGGCTAGCGGCGCTAATTGTTCACGCAGGGCTTGGGCGTGCTCCGGATAAAGGACTTCATTTGCCCCTTTGCAAACCATGACCGGGTCAATCACCACATTTTTTAATTGTTTTTCTTTGATCGTTTTTGCCGCAAGCTCGATGATATCAACGGTTGGCAGCATTCCTGTTTTCATGGCGTCCACTCCGATGCCGTCCGTAATCGTTGCAAGCTGGGCGCGGATTGTATCAGTATCGATCGGGAATACCTGATGGTCCCAGCTGTTGTTCGGGTCCATCGCGACGATCACTGTTAAGGCGGTCATCCCGTATACGTTTTTCTCTTGAAATGTTTTTAAATCAGCTTGAATCCCAGCACCGCCGCTGGAATCTGAGCCGGCAATGGTAAGTGCTTTATGCATAGACATGTCTTGAACCTCCATCATGTTTTGTCTTTCATTATAGTTAGATTTTCTCTGTATCACAATATAGAAAGCTTATCGATTCATCTAGTATTCTCTTTTCAACCTTTCCCCTTTCAGTAGGATATTCCCACTGATCTCCCGTCCAATATATGTTTTAATAGTACATGACTATGAAAATGTGAAGGAGAGCATCATGAAGATTTCTATCGTAATTGTGACCTATAATCGGATTCCGGCTTTGTGTGAGCTTCTGGAGTCGATTTCGCAGCAGACCTTGAAGCCTTATGAAGTCATTATTGTGAATGATGCCGGGGAATCGGTCGTGCCGGTCAAAGCACTGTATCCGGAGCTGCCGATTGCTGTCATCAATTTAGAAAAGAACTCGGGGCATGTGGCTGCGAGAAATGCTGGTGTAAAAGAGACGTCTGGCGATTGCATTATGCTTTGTGATGACGATGATTTCTTTACACCGGGGCATGTGGAGAGAATGGCGAAGGAAATAGAAACGGCGGATTTCGTTCATTCTGATGCGGAGATTGTCTCATTTGAAGAGAAAAACGGAACAAGATATCCAATTTCGCGGAAGCTGTTTGCTTATACCGCTGACTACGAGGATATGAGAGTGTTCTCTACATATGTGCCGTCGGGAAGCATGTACAGACGTTTTCTGCATGCTGAAATCGGTTATTTCGATGCTGATGTGCACAATTATTGGGACTGGGATTTTTATTTGCGCGCGGCGAAGGATTACCGGGTGAAGCGTGTCCCTTGTGCCAGTGTGATGTATGCCTTCAGTGACGCGGGAGACAATCAGTCCGCGGACCTTGGCGCCAAGCGGAAACAATATTTGGATCGTTTAAGTGAAAAGCACGGACTCGGGGAACTGCCGACGAAAAACTTTGCCGTCCTGCTTGAAGAGCCTGAGATGAAAAGACGGGAAGCAAAAAGTGAAATTGTTTGGGATGGCAAACCTGTCTATTCCAGACTTCATCGTTCGTAAGGGAGGCCTGAATCTTGAAACAGATTTTAGAAGACAGCTGGTGGAATCAGCTGGAAGAAGAGTTTGAGAAATCGTATTATCAAGAGCTCAGAGAAATGCTGAAGCGAGAATACGCGGAGCAAACGATTTATCCGGACAGCCGGGATATTTTTAATGCGCTGCATTATACCCCATTCGATGATGTCAAGGTGGTCATTCTCGGCCAAGACCCGTATCACGGGCCAGGACAGGCTCAAGGTTTAAGCTTCTCCGTAAAGCCGGGTGTGAAGCAGCCGCCTTCATTAAAAAATATCTTTCTTGAGCTGCAGGAGGACATCGGGTGCAGCATTCCGAACCACGGATCGCTTGTCAGCTGGGCAAAGCAAGGGGTTCTCTTGCTGAATACTGTGCTGACGGTAAGACGCGGACAGGCGAATTCTCATAAGGGGAAAGGCTGGGAGCGGCTGACGGACCGGATTATTGACGTGTTGAATGAAAGGGAGCAGCCGGTAATCTTTATTTTGTGGGGCCGGCATGCCCAAATGAAAAAAGAACGGATCGACACGTCCAAGCATTTTATCATTGAATCGACGCATCCCAGCCCGTTTTCGGCAAGAAACGGATTTTTCGGGAGCAGACCGTTTTCCCGGGCGAATGCGTGCTTGGAGAAAATGGGAGAAGCGTCGATTGATTGGTGTATAAAGGATTTGTAAAAAAGCGCAGATCATTTGCGCTTTTTTATTTAAGTATTTTCCGAATCAGTCGCAGCCCGTTTTTGGAAGAAGGATAACGAAAAGCGATGTCGAAGCGGTTCGTTTGTTTGACGACGCTTTTTTTGTGCGTAAATGTGTTATAGCTGTCAAATCCGTGATAGCTGCCGATACCGCTTTCTCCGACGCCGCCGAATGGCAAATACGGTGTCGCGACGTGCATTAGCGTATCATTGACACAGCCTCCGCCAAACGACAGATTCTCTAAAACAGCCCGCTCGATTTCTTTGTTTGTGGTAAAGACGTACAGGGCGAGCGGCTTCGGGCGCGATTGGACTTTGTCAATGACTTCATCGATATCGCCGTACGTAAACAGCGGAAGAATCGGCCCAAAAATCTCCTCCTGCATCACAGGAGAGTCATCCTCCACTTGATCAAGAATCGTCGGCGCTATTTTGTGGTGATCAGAATCAGATTGTCCGCCTGTGAGCGGGACGCCATCATTCAGAAAATCGAGCAGCCGCTGATAGTGGCGCTCACTGACGATTTTGCCGTACTGCGGATTCCGTTCGGGCTGAGAGCCGTAAAATTCTCTGATCGCACGCTTCATTTCTTCTGTGAGCTTCGTTTTGATGTCTTCGTGGACAATTAAATAATCGGGTGCGATGCAGGTTTGTCCGGCATTTGTAAATTTCCCGAAGACAATGCGTTTGGCGGCAAGCTGTATGTCAGCATCCTTATGGACAATACAGGGGCTTTTGCCGCCAAGCTCCAAGGTAACGGGTGTTAATTGTTTGGCCGCAGCCTCCATGACGATTTTTCCCACGGCAACGCTGCCGGTAAAGAAAATATAATCGAAGGGGTGCTGTAATAACGCTGTGCTGACGTCGGGACCGCCTTCCGCCATAGCGACATAATCATTTGGAAAAACGCTGCTGATGAGGTTGGAAAGAACAGCGGAAACAGCCGGCGTATATTCTGACGGTTTGAGAACGACCGTGTTCCCGGCGGCAATGGCTCCAATCAAGGGAGAAAGCGCCAGCTGCAGGGGATAGTTCCATGGAGCAACCACCAAAACGGTTCCATACGGCTCAGGTATGATGATGCTTTTGGAGCCTAGATGGGTCAGCGGTGTTTTGACTCGTTTCGGCTTGGCCCATTTTCCCAGCCGTTTCATCACAAAGCTGATTTCCTCCAACACGATTCCGATTTCCGTTGTGTATGCTTCTTGTTCGGATTTGTGGAGATCTTGATAGAGAGCGGCTGTGAGATCGGCTTCATGTGTTTTGATGGCTTGTTTCAGCTTCTGCAACAGGTCCAGTCTCGATTCTAGCGGTCTCGTATGCCCCGCCGCAAAATATGCTTTCTGCTTGCTGACGATAGAGGGTATGCTGTTCATTCCATCGCTCCTTTTTTGTAAGGTATGGTGATTTATTATGTGAAAAATCACTTCTGCTTGTCAAATGCGCAAGGTTTGTTAGAAAAAATAACAAACTCATATCTGCGTTTGCAGCAGGAATTTGATAAAATGCAGGAAGACGACATTTATTTTTTGGAGGGTTCTCTATGAACATTCATATATCTGCTTTGATTCAAAAGATGGAAGAGGAGCTGAAAAAAGCAAAGACAGCTGAACGGGATGAGGAGCTGAAGCGTTCCGTAGCAGTTGTCCGTTCTTTGTGTGACGTCGTGCTGGATCAGTCTCAGCCGGAGACCGCAAGCGCGCCCCGCATCCAGCCGAGCAGCACGCCAAGTCCTGCCGCGCCGCCATCGACAGACCAGTTGATGATGGAAAAAATGATGGGAAGCGCGGGATTAAAAAATTATCGAAAGCAGGAAAAAGAGAAGCAGGAAGAGGACGGAAACGGAGAGTCATTATTTGATTTTTAATGAGAAAGGTTGAGCGCACGTGAAATTGTTTCTTGGCGCGCTGCAATGGACAGCGTTTATCATTGCTGCGGCGGTTGTTGTTCCGGTGGCGGTTGCCCAGTCGTTTCATCTGGATCACTCAGATTCTGCGAGATTGATCCAGAGCACTTTTTTTGTATTGGGAATTGCCGCCGTCATTCAGTGTTTGAAAGGCCACAGACTGCCGATCAATGAGAGCCCCGCCGGCTTGTGGTGGGGCGTGTATACGATCTACGGCGGGCTGACGGGAACTGTTTTTGCAACTTACGGGGACACACTGCGCGGGTTGCAGGGAGCTCTTCTTGTAAGCGCTGTATGTTTCTTTTTGTTAAGTATCTTCAAGGTCATTGACCGGCTCGCCGCCTTGTTTACTCCGGTTGTAACAGGCGTCTATTTATTGCTGCTTGTCATGCAGCTGAGTCAGCCCATTATAAAAGGAATTCTCGGAATCGGCTACCGCAAGGACGGTGTAGACGGCCTTGTATTTGGTCTGGCACTTGTTGTAATCGCCGCCGCCTTTATGATGACAAATTCGAACATCACGTTTTTTAAGCAATATTCTATTTTATTGGCTCTGTTCGGCGGATGGGTGCTGTTTGCGGCTGCCGGAGCTGCAAAGCCGATGGAAATGCCTGATCGGCTGTTTCAGCTGCCCTCCCTGTTTCCTTTTGGCAAACCTTTATTTAACAGCGGTCTTATCATCACCTCAATTTTTATTACCATCTTGCTGATCGTGAATATGCTGGCGAGCATGAAGGTTGTGGACATCGCTGTAAAAAAATTCGGCAAACAGCCGGATGGGCGGCATCATGAACGCCATGCCGGTTTTGCCGCCTCATTCAGCCATCTGCTGAGCGGTTTGACGGGAGCCATTGCACCGGTTCCGATTTCGGGAGCAGCGGGTTTTATTGAAACGACCAAAATGCCTTCTAAAAAACCGTTTATGCTCGGCAGTATTTTCGTTGTCGTGATCAGCGTGATCCCATTTTTTATGAATGCGTTTGCGAGCCTGCCGTCACCCGTTGGATTTGCGGTAAACTTTGTTGTGTTTTCCGCGATGGGCGGTCTGGCCCTTGCAGAATTTGATTCATATGAGAAAGCGGAACTGAAAAGGGTGCGGTCTGTGATCGGCACCTCGCTGTTGACGGGGGTCGGCATTATGTTTGTTCCTGAAACTGCCTTAAATGGTTTGCACCCGGTATTTATTTCTCTGTTAAGCAACGGGCTTGTATTAGGAACGCTTGTTGCAATAGCGGCAGACCAGTTCCAGCTTTGGCGCAGGAGAAAATCCGACAATCTCGTGTCATCGGAGAACAAACATTGAATTTTAGTATAGGTGCGATAAGATAAAGGATATGAGTTTAACGAAAAGGCGGGAGAGCTAGATGAAAGTTTTTATCATATTAGGGGCCATTAATGCCCTGCTTGCCGTGGGACTCGGGGCATTTGGCGCTCACGGATTAGAAGGGAAAATTCCTGATAAATATCTTCAGGTGTGGCACACAGGTGTGCAGTATCATATGTATCACGCCCTTGGGCTTTTCGTTGTCGCCTTCCTGGCCGATAAATTATCCGGCATCGGCAGTGTCACGACAGCCGGCTGGCTGATGTTTGCGGGAATTGTGCTGTTTTCCGGAAGCTTATATATTCTTAGTTTGACGCAAATCTCCATTCTTGGGGCCATTACCCCGCTCGGCGGTGTGGCGTTTATTATTTCTTGGATCATGATCATTGTCGCAGCCGTCAAATATCTATAAAAAAAAGCCAATCCTCATCATATGAGTGATTGGCTTTTACTTTATCTTGGCGAATAGGATGCCATGGAATATGGATACGTATACGCAATTTCTTCATCAAATGTAATGTAATCGAGGTAGATGGTCAGGAGCAGGTAGCGAGTTCCTGATTTTGGGTCGCTGATGATAATGTGATCCCGGCCCGCTGCCTCAATGACGCCGCGAAAGATCTTTGAACCCCATTCCTTGCTGTTTTCAAATGTCATATAAATGGTGGCCGTTTTTCCCCTGTTCAGTCGCAAAATGTTCTCAATGTATGATTCCTCAACAGGCAGCATGCCGGGAATGCTTTGGCCGGGCGCCGACGGTGTCGGCCCCGATGGAATTTGAAACCCGCCGCCCTGCTGGCCCGGGAATCCGAATCCTTGCTGTCCTTGCTGTCCTTGCTGCATTGGCATCATTGGCTGCATCCCCATCGTCTGCATTTGCGCGCCTTGACCTTGCTGCGGGTACGGATTGGCGCCGTACTGAGGCTGATATCCCTGCATATTATCAAATCCCTGCATTTGCTGATATTGATTTTTTTTCGGTTTCATATCGTTCCTCCTTTTTATGAAAACCATTCAAAACAAGTTCCGGATGTATAGATGAACGCTCCGCGATGACTCACCTCCGATGGAAAACGATCTTAGTCGCTGGTGCGATTTTTATCTCTTTCACCTTATGAGGCTGATGCTTGGAATATGCGGAAAAAGAACAGCGGACGGGCCAGATTTTGGTCTGGGCAGCCGCTGTTTTTCGTAGGCATACACAAACTTTTCGCGCATATTGGTTTGTATCCCTAGCGCAATTTGCGCATAAGCAACATAAGATAACGTTAGTTTCAGGTGTGAAGTTTCAAGAAGGAGGTGTAGGATTTGCCGAAAGTATCAGTCATTATGACGAGTTATAACAAAAGCGATTATGTGGCAAAGTCCATTTCCAGCATACTTTCACAAACGTTTTCCGATTTTGAATTGTTTATTATGGATGACAACTCCAATGAAGAGACGCTAAATGTAATCCGTCCTTTTTTGAATGATAACCGAGTGCGTTTTTATCAAAGCGATATATCTGAAGTAAAGGAAAGAACGGAAAAAACAAGATACGCGGCGCTGATCAATCAGGCGATTGAGATGGCGAAGGGTGAATATATCACCTATGCTACGGATGACAACGTCTATATGCCGGACCGGCTCTTGAAAATGGTGCGGGAGCTCGATCATCATCCTGAAAAGGCTGTGATTTACTCAGCCTCCAAAACCTATCACTTAAACGAGGATCGCGACATTGTAAAAGAAACTATCAGGCCGGCCGTTCACGTGACGTGGAACGCGCCGTGCGCCATCGACCATTGTTCGGTGATGCACAGGTATTCTGTGCTTGAGAAGGTAAAGGAGAAGTTTGGCTCCCATTGGGATGAAAGCCCGGCGTTTTACCGGATCGGGGATGCCCGGTTCTTTTGGAGGGTCAACCATTTTTATCCGTTTTACCCGCTGGCTGAGGAGCTGGATTTGAATTATATTACCGACCAATCGATTCATTTTCAGCTGTTTGAATCAGAAAAAAATGAATTCGTCAGGAACCTTCCTCCGCAGCGCAATTGCCGCGAGCTGCGTGAATCATTAAAAAAGCTTGGAATGGGGTGAGAGCTTGTCGGCCTATTTAAGCAATTATTGGGTGCTGTACCGGGAGTATGTAGAGCTTTTTGACAGACTTCGCTACAAGGGGATTCCGCTTGGACTTATCAGTAATTTTTATCAATACATCAGCCCGGAGCTAAGGGTGATGATGGATGAAGAGCCGGAGTTATTCGGAGCGGTGGATCAGCATATCGATGAAGGACAGATTCAGCCGTTTTTTGAAGAAAAGATAAAAAATATAGTCAAAACAAACGAAAAACCTGGTAAGGGGAAAGTCATATTGCACTTTGATTACCTGCGTTTTTCGAACGAAAATTACTATCAATTTGACCCTGGCAAAACAGCTGTTTTAGCCAGATGGAGTTTGCCGCATTACTGTGATCTGCCTGTGATTAGCAAGCGTGACATTGCGGAATCATGCCAAAAAGGTGATCCGAAGCCGTATCTCGAAACAGCCTGTTCGATTCTCGCCCCTTTTGATGACCATCCTGCATTCGGTGATCAAGCGTTTCGCGATCGGCTTTACAAAGATATTCCTTTATTTATGGAAGCCATTGATACGGTTGATGCGCTTTTTGAGCAGGAGAAGATTTCTGCCGTTGTCGTCGGAACGACAGAAGATATTTACAGCAGGGTGCTCGCTCTTACGTGTGAAAAGAGAGGGGCGGTCAGCATTTGTCTTCAGCATGGCGCATTGATGGGAGATGAAGCCTTCATTCCTGTTTTTACAACCTATCAGGCTGTTTTTGGCGCTTATGAAGCGGATTGGTTCAAACGAAAAGGCTGTAAACCTGAGCAGATTCTCGTAACGGGACATCCCCGCTTCGATCAGATTTTTAACAGAACCCCTATCGACATGTCCACATTCTATCGAAAACTTGCTTTTCATCCATCCAAAAAAATCGTGCTTATTGCGACCCAGCCTTTTTCGGAAGATTTTTATTCCGGTTTGCTAGAAGAGCTTTCTGATCAGAAACAGCTGCAAATCATCATCAAACCCCACCCTTGGGAAATCGGGAAAAATAAGCTGGATCTGTATCACGCTGCGGCAAAAAAACATAAAGCCTGCAGAGTCATCAAAAAGGAGATGGAGCTGTATGATTTGCTGCCGTATGCTGACGCGGCAGTGACGCAAACGTCAACAGTCGGACTTGAAGCCATGCTGTTTCAAAAACCTGCATTGATCGGGAAATCATCCGGAACCCGCACGTATCCGTATTATGAATCTCTTGGCGGTTTTATATTTGATCAGCCGGATGAACTGGCGCGCACCTTAATTGCGGTTCTTCGAAGTCCCTCAGTGCATCAAAAAGCAGAAGAGGCGCGTCTGGCATTCACAGCAGCTAATTACCCGGTGGCAGAATCAACAAACGCCTTATTTGCGGAATTGAAAGCCAAAACAGGGGTTGATTACAGGCGGGAAGATACTGAATAAAATGATAGGAGCGCAAAGAAATGGTGCAAAAGAGAAATCATTTTCTTCCTTACTCTTTGCCGTTAATCGGCAAGGAAGAAATTCAGGAGGTTACAGAAACGCTTGAATCGGGATGGCTCTCCAAAGGCCCGAAGGTTCAGCAGTTTGAAAAAGAGTTTGCCGCGTTTGTCGGGGCGAAGCACGCCGTGGCGCTGAATTCATGTACGGCCGCCTTATTTTTGGCTTTGAAAGCAAAAGGAATCGGGCCGGGTGACGAGGTCATTACCTCTCCGCTTACGTTCAGCTCGACCGCCAATACGATTATTCATACAGGAGCGACGCCTGTGTTTGCGGACATTGACGAAAACACGCTCAATATTGATCCGGTAAAGCTTGAGGCGGCCGTCACACCGCGAACGAAAGCAGTTGTACCCGTCCACTTTGGCGGGCAGTCCTGCGATATGGATGCGATATTGGTAATTGCCCAAAAGCATGGCTTATTCGTGCTTGAGGATGCGGCACATGCTGTGTATACAACTTATAAGCAAAGAATGATCGGTTCTATCGGAGACGCGACGGCATTCAGCTTTTACGCCACCAAAAACCTGGCGACAGGGGAAGGCGGCATGCTGACGACAGACGATGAGGAGCTTGCCGATCACATCCGGGTGCTGAGCCTTCACGGCATGAGCAAAGCCGCGTGGAACCGTTATTCTTCAAATGGCAGCTGGTATTATGAAGTCGAATCGCCCGGCTATAAGATGAACATGTTTGATCTGCAGGCTGCTCTCGGTCATCATCAGCTGAAACGTCTAGATGAGATGCAGAAACGGAGAGAAGAGATTGCCGGCCGCTACCAAGCCGCTTTTCAGCAGATTTCGGGGCTGATCACGCCGTTTGTCCATGATGACGGCAGGCACGCTTGGCATTTATATGTTCTGCAAGTTGATGAAAAACAGGCCGGTATCACGCGCAGCGAAATGATTACGGCTTTAAAGGATGAATACAATATCGGCACAAGCGTTCATTTTATTCCGGTACACATTCATCCATATTATCAAAAGCGATTCGGGTATAAGGAAGAGGACTTCCCGGTCGCGATGAATTACTATAAACGAACCCTGTCGCTCCCGCTCTATCCTTCAATGTCTGACGAGGATGTAAATGATGTCATTGAAGCTGTGCGGGATATCGTAAAAGGGGCTGGTTAAGTGTACACGGTAAAAGAAAATGTCTCCAAAGAGGCGATTGAGAGTTTTCTCCACAGCAGGCAGCTTACACTGGACGTTCCGTATCAATTTTCCCTCGGCCTTTTTGAAAACAGCGGGCTCCAAGGCGTCTTGCTTTATGAAGACTCTCTGTGGGAAAGCCATATGCTTCAGAAGAAAGTCATGAACGTCAAGCTTCTTGCGGCAAACAGCACCGGGCAGCTGAAGAGGCTGTTTCAAGCTTTTTATTCTGTACGGCAAATGGATGAAACGGATTTTATCTTTGTTCGCGTTCCGGCTGAAGATATCGGAGCCGCGCATGTGATACAGCAGCAACCGTCTTCTTACTTTGTCGGCAGTTTGCTGAAGCTGGCGAATCCCCCGTCTTTATATGACAAAACACCGCCATTTTTTGAACTGGGCCCGCCTGAGCCCGAAGACACAGAAGCGATATGTGAGCTGGCCCGAGACTCGTTTACAAAAAGCAGATATTTTCAAGATCCTCATCTCAGCCGCGAAGCAGCAAACAAAATTTTTCAGGAGTGGACACGAAACAATCTGAATGGAAGGGCGGCTGTCAATGTTGCCGCTAAGCATAATGGCGAGGTCATCGGTTATCTTCAGGGCTTATCCAGAGAAGATGAATGTATTCTCGATTTGATGGCTGTGAAGCCGGGATTCGAAGGCAAACGTGTCGCGTTTCATTTATTGGCGAATCTCATAGAACATCCGTTGACCCAGAAGCATAAAACGGTAACAGCGGGGACGCAGCTTCACAATGTAAGGGCGATCCGCCTTTATGAAAGAATGGGCTTCACCGCTGAACAATCGTATTACTATTATCATATTTGGCCGGGCAAGGAGGCGAAATAATGGCAGCGTTTCAGATCGCGAATAAAACTGTGGGCAAAGACGCGCCTGTATTTATTATTGCCGAGGCGGGAATTAATCATGACGGAAAGCTTGATCAGGCTTTTGCGCTGATTGATGCAGCGGCGGAAGCCGGCGCGGATGCCGTGAAATTTCAAATGTTCCAGGCTGATAAGATGTACCAGAAAGATCCTGGTTTGTACAAAACAGCGGCTGGCCAGGACGTCTCTATTTTTTCTTTGATTCAATCCATGGAAATGCCCGCTGAGTGGATTTCCCCGCTTTTGGATTACTGCCGCGAAAAGCAGGTGATCTTTTTAAGCACAGTATGTGACGAGGGGTCAGCCGACCTGCTTCAGTCCACCTCGCCGAGCGCTTTTAAAATCGCATCCTATGAAATTAACCATCTTCCGCTGCTCAAATATGTCGCCCGACTGAACAGGCCGATGATATTCTCGACAGCCGGAGCGGAAATTTCTGATGTTCACGAAGCGTGGAGCACCATCAGGGCAGAGGGCAACGATAAAATCGCCATTATGCATTGTGTGGCGAAATACCCTGCGCCGCCGGAGTACAGCAACCTCAGCGTCATTCCAATGCTTGCCGCCGCTTTTCCTGATGCTGTGATCGGCTTCTCCGATCACAGCGAGCACCCGACTGAAGCGCCGTGTGCCGCGGTTCGGCTCGGAGCAAAACTGATAGAAAAGCATTTTACGATCGATAAAAATCTGCCGGGCGCCGACCACTCGTTTGCGTTAAATCCGGGCGAATTAAAAGAAATGGTCGAAGGTATCAGGAAAACCGAGGCCGAGCTGAAACAAGGAATCAGGAAGCCGGTATCTGAAAGACTGCTAGGCAGTTCATACAAAACCACAACCGCCATCGAAGGAGAAATCCGACAATTTGCATACAGAGGAATTTTTGCAACAGCTCCGATTCAAAAAGGCGAAGCCTTTAGTGAAGACAATATCTCAGTGCTACGCCCCGGACAAAAGCCGCAGGGGCTGCACCCGAGATTTTTTGAGCTGCTGACCGGCGGCGTTCGGGCTGTAAGAGACATCCCGTCCGATACAGGTATTGTCTGGGGCGACATTTTAATGAAGGACAGCCCATCTCATGAATGACATTCTCTTTATCATCCAAGCCAGAATGGGTTCAACACGGCTTCCGGGAAAAGTGCTGCGTCCGCTCGGATCCAATCGTTTACTCGATATTCTCGTTCACCGTGTCCGGCAAAGCGCGTTTTATCAAAAGGATCGGGATAATCTTGTCATCGCCACGTCTGACAAAGAAACTGACGACATCTTAGAGGCGCACTGTGTGAAATATGGCTTTCGCGTTTTCCGCGGCAGCGAGGAGCGTGTTCTCGACAGGTTTGTGAAGGTCATTGAAGCTGTCAAACCGACAGTGGTCATCCGGTTAACGGGTGATAATCCGTTTGTCGATCCGAAGCTGCTCGATTTCATGATAGCGTCGCATCTTGATCAAGGAGCAGATTATACGTATATCTGGCACACTCCGTTAGGGATTAGCGGCGAAGTGGTCAGCGCCAAACTGTTAACAGACATCAGCCGTATTCAGGCGTTGGAGGATCAATATCAGGAGCATGTCACGTTATATGTAAGGAACCATCCAGATCTTTATCGCGTTCAGTTTTTAGAGGCGCCGGAACAATTTCGCGCCCCTCAATACCGGCTGACCATCGACACAAAGGAAGACTATGAATCGATAAAGGCCCTTTATCAAAAAGCAGGCGAGCGCCCTGATGTATCCGCCTCAGAGCTCATCAGCCTGCTGAACCGGAACCCTGATGCGGCAATCGAACGAGAGGCTGAATAGCCATGCATATTGGGATCGTCGCAGACGGCGGTTATGAAAAGGGAATGGGCCATGTTGTCCGGATGAAGAGGCTCGCGGAAGAACTCAAACAGCGCTGCTTGATTACGTTTTACACGAATCAGGAGTCTGAACCATTTCTTCATGAAGAGCATTGGCATGTCATTGTAAAACCGGAGCTGCGGCAGCATGAATTTATTCTCCGGGAAATAAAAAACAAGCACCTTGATCTGCTTTTGTTTGATATTCTCAACGCGCCTGCTGAGCTATTAAGGAAAATAAAGGCGGAAACAGATGCAAAAATCGTACTCTTTGAAGAGAAAAATGAAAAAGCGATTCAGCTAAGTGACGCAGTCATCAACGGAATTTACGGTGATATCAGAAGCAGGTGGTACGATCAGGGAAACACCCGCATCTATGAGGGCCCTGATTATCTCATTCTTCACCCCGCCTTCCAGGCCGCAAGAAATGATTACACACTGAGGAAAAAATGCCGCAATATTCTTGTTGCGCTGGGAGGAAGCGATCCGAAGCAGCTTATTTTTAAAGTGCTGGCTGCAGCCGATCAAGTCCCCGCCATGAAAGATAAAAACATGATTTTTGTAATGGGGAGCGCTTCACCGCATCAAGAAGCGGTCCGAAGGCAGGTTCAAAAGAAGCCGCAGTACACGGTGATCGGGCAGACAAGTGATATGGCGGGTGTCATGAAACAAGCGGATGCAGCCATTGTAGCCGGCGGCATCTCCTTGTACGAAGCCATTTGCATCGGTGTGCCGTGCCTTGTTCTTTCTCAGGTTGAGCACCAAACGGCAACAGCCAAAACATTTGCTGAACAAGGCGCCGCTCTTGATCTTGGTCTCGGAGAGCTTGTATCGGATGAAACGCTCATCTATCAGATGTCACGAATCAGCAGCAGCTATCCTCTTCGCCTTTCTTTGCACAAGGGAGGGAGGCCGCTCGTGGATGGCAAAGGCATCAAGCGGGTAAAAGCTATTCTTCAAGATTTGTATGATCAAAAGCTATAAAAATGCATGTAAGGAAGTGTTACTGTGAAAGGTGTTATTTTAGCCGGCGGAAACGGCTCACGCCTTATGCCCTTAACGAAAGCCGTCAACAAGCATTTGCTTCCTGTAGGCCCGTATCCGATGATTTACTGGTCGATTATGAAGCTGGAGGAAGCCGGAATAAAAGACATTTTACTCATCAGCCAAAAAGATCATATGCCGCAGTTTTTCAAACTGCTTGGGAACGGGGAAGAGCTTGGCGTCACAATCACTTATCAAGTCCAGCCTGCCGCATCGGGTATTTCGGATGGGCTGTCTTATGCAAAACGCTTTACGAAAAAAGAGTCTTTCATTTTATTATTAGGTGATAATATATTCGAAGATTCATTAAAGCCTTTTACGGAGCGCTTTGAACAGCAGGGAAAAGGAGCAAAGGTGCTGCTGAAAGAAGTTGATGATCCGGAGCGCTTCGGGATTGCTGAAATTGATGAGAAAAACAAGCGGATTCGTTCCATTATCGAGAAGCCCGCACATCCGCCGACCAACCTTTGTGTAACCGGCATTTATATGTATGATGCGGAGGTATTTTCCTATATTGAACAAATATCACCGTCAAAGCGCGGCGAGCTGGAAATCACAGATGTGAATAATCTATACATTGAAAACAGCCAGCTTACGTATGATGTGTTATCAGGCTGGTGGGTCGATGCCGGAACTCACGAATCGCTTCATCTCGCCTCTCAGCTTGTACACCGGGCTTTACAGAAAGGACAGGACGAAAAGTGATGGCAAAATCATATTTAATTACGGGCGGGGCCGGCTTCATCGGGCTCACGTTTACAAAGCTCATGCTGAAGGAAACGGATGCGCACATTACCGTTTTAGATAAACTGACGTACGCCAGCCACCTGAAGGAAATGGAAAAATTAAAGGAAAACAGCCGATTTCGCTTTGTGAAAGGGGATATCAGTGTTCAGGAGGATATCGACCGCGCGTTTGATGAGACGTATGACGGCGTGATTCACTTCGCTGCGGAATCGCATGTAGACAGAAGCATTTCCCAAGCAGAGCCGTTTATCACCACAAATGTCATGGGAACATACCGATTGGCGGAAGCGGTTTTGCAGGGAAAAGCCAAGAAGCTGATTCATATTTCAACAGATGAGGTGTACGGGGATTTAGAAACGGAAGATCCCGCGTTTACTGAAACGACGCCGCTTTCTCCTAATAACCCATATTCAGCCAGCAAGGCAAGCTCTGATTTGCTTGTGTTATCTTATGTCAAAACCCACAAGCTTCCGGCCATTATTACACGATGCAGCAACAATTACGGCCCTTACCAGCACAGCGAAAAAATGATTCCGACGATTATCCGCCATGCGAAGCAAGGACTTCCAGTTCCGCTGTACGGCGATGGGCTCCAGATCCGAGATTGGCTGTTTGCGGAGGATCATTGCCGCGCCATCAAGCTGATTTTAGAAAAAGGAACCGATGGTGAGGTCTATAACATCGGCGGCGGGAATGAACGCACAAATAAAGAGCTGGCGAGCATCATCATGAAGCATTTGGGCTGTGAGGAATTGTTCGCACACGTGGAAGACCGAAAAGGGCATGACCGGCGCTATGCGATCAATGCATCAAAGCTGAAAAACGAACTGGGCTGGCGGCAGGAAGTGCCGTTTGAAAAAGGCATTGCGCGTACGATTCGCTGGTATACCGACAATGACCGATGAGAAGGTGATCCGATTGACAAAGGTATTGGTGACTGGTGCGGGAGGACAGCTTGGCCGGGAACTGTGCCGCCAGCTGAAGCAAACCGGATATGAGGTCATTGCATTAACAAAGAAGATGATGAACATTGCTGACCAGCGCTCAGTACGGCATTCGTTTGGCCATTATCAGCCGGATATCGTGGTTAATACTGCCGCGTTTACGTCGGTTGATCAATGCGAGACAGAACTTGATAAAGCGTACTTGATTAACGGAATCGGCGCTTATTATACAGCGCTTGAGGCAACCCGCATCGGCGCTCAATATGTTCATATCAGCACGGACTATGTATTCGACGGGAAAGGAACCCAGCCTTACAGGGAAGACGATCCTCCAAATCCAAATACCATCTACGGCAAAAGCAAAAAGCTCGGAGAAGAACTGATTCGATTAGCGACAAAAGACAGCACGATTATCAGAACGTCGTGGGTGTACGGACACGGCGGCAGCAATTTCGTTCAAACCATGCTGAAGCTTGCTGAAACGAAACAAGAGCTGCGGGTTGTAAGCGATCAAATGGGTTCGCCGACCTATACGAAGGATTTAGCAGAAGTGGTCATCAAGCTGTTCAGCCATCCGCCGGGCATTTATCATGTCAGCAATTCAGGCATATGCAGCTGGTATGAATTTGCGAAGGCCATTATGGAAGATAGCGGGATGGCCACAGTCATTTTGCCTGTCACGACTGAAGAATACGGAAACAAAACGCCCCGTCCGGCTTATTCTGTTCTGAGCCATCAGGCCATTGAAGAAGCCGGCATTCGCCCTCGCCATTGGCGAGAAGCGTTACGGGCATATTTGCGGGAAAGGAGCAGTGCACGTGATTGATGGAGTCAAGGTGAAAAAATTGACGAAGCATAGTGATGACAGAGGATTTTTTGCCGAGCTGGTTCGGGATGATGAGAACCTTCTTGAGCATTTCGGGCAGGCCTCTTGGTCGAAAAGCTATCCGGGTGTGATTAAGGCATTTCATTATCATGAGAAGCAAGATGATCTTTGGTTCTTCCCAACTGGCCATGCTCAGGTTGTCCTTTACGATCTTCGAGAGGACTCAAAGACAAAAGGAGAAACTGGCGTTTATTACATGGGCGAAGATAACCCGATGCTATTATTGATCCCTAAAGGGGTTGCCCACGGATACAGAGTGCTGGGAGAGAAGCCGCTGACGATTATCTACTTCACTACCATGTCGTATAACGCGGATCAGCCTGATGAAAAAAGAATTCCGTGGAATGATGAGACAATCGGTTTTAACTGGAATACCGAATTCAGATAAAGATAGGAACGTGATCAATCGAAGAGCGGAGGCATCTTCGACTTTTTTTATCCTTTTTAAAATAGGGCAAAAGATAGAAATAAGCGGGCGGATGTGACTAGAAAAAGAGAGAAGAAATAGTCTGTAGGAACCTTGTGTAATCAGGATGGAATTCACATAAAAACGAAAGTTTTAATATTCCTTAAAAAACATTTACTTCCATGGAAATTGGTGATAGATTAACTTTTAAGAAAAAGAATTGGAAATTCGCGAATGACAGAAACATACTTTTTCTGCAGAGGACGCTCTGGCCAAATATTAACTGTGATTTGAGGGGGAAATGTCATGTTAAAAAGAACTTCATTCGTATCTTCACTATTCATCGGTTTAGCTGTTTTACTATCAATCTTGCTTCCTTCAGGCCAAGCTCATGCACAGTCTGCTTCAATTGAGGCTAAAACGATCAACAGTACAAAAGAGTGGACCACTTCCGATATTGAAGTGACGTATAAACCAAACGCGGTGCTTTCTCTAGGAGCGGTAGAATTTCGTTTTCCTGACGGGTTTCATGCTACGACAAGAGATTCAGTGAATGGAAGAACGCTGAAAGAAACACAGATTTTAAATGATGGAAAAACAGTTAGACTCCCGCTTACGCTTGATTTGTTAGGCGCATCCGAATTTGACCTCGTCATGGTGCGCAAAACCCTTCCGCGCGCAGGCGCTTACACGATTAAAGGCGATGTTGTGAACGGTTTGGGAATCGGCAGTTTTTATGCTGAAACGCAGCTGGTGATTGACCCTCGTTAACTCGTTAATGAATAGATGTGATCAGAGACTGAGATATTTTCAGTCTCTTTTTTGTTGATTTAAAAAACTGGTACGGATCTTGCATGATGATAAGGGTGAATCAATGAAGAAAGGAATTGATCGGCGGAAAATTTTTGAAGCGCTTACATTTTAAGCTGGTCAAAAAATAATGAGGTGAAAATGATGTCAGAAAAGCAAGTCAAGAAAGACGAGGAAAAAGAAGCTCTTAATTTATTTCTGTCTACCCAAACGATCATTAAGGAAGCCCTGCGGAAGCTGGGCTATCCGGGCGATATGTATGAACTCATGAAAGAGCCGCAGAGAATGCTCACCGTCCGTATTCCGGTAAAAATGGATAACGGCAGTGTCAAAGTGTATACAGGCTACCGGTCGCAGCACAATGATGCTGTCGGTCCGACAAAGGGGGGCGTGCGTTTCCATCCTGAAGTCAGCGAAGAGGAGGTAAAGGCATTATCCATTTGGATGACGCTCAAGTGCGGGATTGCCAATCTTCCTTATGGCGGCGGAAAGGGCGGTATTATTTGTGATCCGCGGACAATGTCATTTGGAGAACTGGAAAGGCTGAGCAGGGGATATGTCCGTGCCATCAGCCAGATCGTCGGCCCGACAAAGGATATTCCAGCTCCCGATGTGTACACCAACTCGCAAATTATGGCGTGGATGATGGATGAGTACAGCCGGCTCCGGGAATTCGATTCTCCAGGCTTTATTACAGGGAAACCAATCGTTTTAGGCGGATCGCAAGGCCGGGAAACGGCAACGGCACAGGGCGTCACGATTTGTATTGAAGAGGCGGTGAAGAAAAAAGGGATCAAGCTGCAAAACGCGCGCATTATCATACAGGGCTTTGGAAACGCGGGGAGCTTTCTGGCCAAATTCATGCATGAGGCCGGCGCGACGGTGATCGGGATTTCGGATGCCCACGGCGGGCTCTACAATCCGGACGGCCTCGATATCCCTTATTTGCTCGATAAGCGGGACAGCTTCGGCATGGTCACCAACTTATTTACAGACGTCATCACAAATGAGGAGCTGCTTGAAAAGGATTGCGATATTTTAGTGCCTGCGGCAATCGCCAATCAAATCACAGCCAAAAACGCACATCACATTCAGGCGTCAATTGTCGTCGAAGCGGCGAATGGACCGACAACCATTGATGCCACGAAGATCCTGAATGAAAGAGGCGTGCTCCTCGTGCCCGATATTCTGGCGAGTGCCGGCGGCGTCACGGTTTCTTATTTTGAATGGGTGCAAAACAACCAAGGATATTATTGGCCAGAGAAAGAGGTCGCAGAAAAACTGAGAAACGTCATGGTCAATTCGTTCGAAACGATTTATCAGACAGCGGCAGCACATAAAGTAGACATGCGCTTGGCGGCTTACATGACGGGCATCAGAAAGTCGGCAGAAGCATCGCGATTCCGCGGGTGGGTGTGAATTCGGAAGGAGAATTCTTTCTGATGCAAATAAATTTTGCGTTTTACCCGTTTAGGAAAAGCGGAATGCGCAAAATAAATTTGCATTTCGTGATCGGAAAAAGAGCTAGGTGTTCTCCTGTTTGACAAATTTCTGTACAATTCAACAAGTTTTTTCAGCAAAAGACAAGATATTGGTATGATTCTTGCATTTTTAATTTATGCCAAGGCATTTTTTATGACATGAGGGGGATTACATATGACAGTTTCATACGTGCACGAACCATTTACTGATTTTACGGAGGCAAAAAATCGAACAGCATTTCAAGAGTCATTGGCCTTTGTAAACACTCAGCTCGGCAAGCATTATCCGCTTGTCATCAATGGAGAAAAAATCGAAACAGACCGCAAAATGGTTTCAATAAACCCGGCCAATAAAGAAGAGGTCATTGGGTACGCGTCTACAGCGGATCAAGAGCTTGCTGAAAAAGCGATGCAAGCCGCATTGCAGGCATTTGAATCATGGAAAAAACAAAGACCGGAGCACCGTGCCAATATCCTCTTTAAAGCAGCAGCTATTTTACGCAGAAGAAAGCATGAATTTTCAAGCTATCTTGTAAAGGAAGCGGGAAAACCGTTGAAGGAAGCAGATGCGGACACGGCTGAAGCGATAGACTTTTTAGAGTTTTACGCGCGCCAAATGTTAAACCTTAAGGAAGGGGCTCCGGTGAAGAGCCGTGCTGGCGAATTCAATCAATATCATTACGAAGCGCTTGGCGTCGGCATCGTCATTTCTCCATTTAATTTCCCGCTTGCGATTATGGCAGGTACAGCGGCGGCAGCGATTGTGACAGGAAATACGATTCTCTTAAAACCGGCTGACGCGGCGCCGGTCGTGGCTGCAAAATTTGTTGAGGTCATGGAGGAAGCGGGTTTGCCAAACGGCGTTCTGAATTACATTCCGGGAGATGGAGCGGAGATCGGCGATTTCTTAGTAGAGCATCCGAAAACGCGGTTTGTCTCATTTACAGGTTCCCGAGCGGTTGGGTGCCGGATTTATGAGCGCGCCGCCAAAGTGCAGCCGGGCCAAAAATGGCTGAAACGGGTCATTGCAGAGATGGGCGGTAAAGACACGATGCTAATCGACAAGGACGCTGATCTAGACCTTGCTGCATCCTCTATCGTGTATTCAGCGTTTGGATTTTCAGGACAGAAGTGTTCAGCAGGCTCTCGCGCGGTCATCCATCAGGATGTTTATGATGAAGTAGTGGAGAAAGCTGTGGCACTTACCAAAACGCTGACTGCCGGCAATCCGGAGGATCCTGATACGTATATGGGCCCAGTCATTCATGAAGCGTCCTACAACAAAGTCATGTCATATATTGAAATCGGCAAATCTGAAGGCAAACTGTTGACCGGCGGCGAAGGCGATGATTCAAAAGGCTACTTTATTCAGCCGACGATCTTTGCAGACGTTGATGAAAACGCGCGCCTGATGCAGGAAGAAATTTTCGGCCCGGTTGTTGCGATCTGCAAAGCGCGTGATTTCGATCATATGCTGGAGATTGCAAATAACACGGAATACGGATTAACTGGCGCACTGCTGACGAAAAACCGTGCGCACATTGAACGGGCGCGTGAAGATTTCCATGTCGGAAACTTATACTTCAACAGAGGCTGTACCGGAGCGATTGTCGGGTATCAGCCGTTCGGCGGTTTTAATATGTCCGGAACAGACTCAAAAGCAGGCGGCCCGGATTATTTAATTCTTCATATGCAAGCCAAAACAACGTCCGAAGCTTTTTGATTTGAGAGAAACAAAACCGTGCGTTCTGTAGCTGACCGCACGATTTAAACAGGCAAAGGCGCAATAGAAAAAGCTCTCCGGAGAATCGGAGAGCTTTTTTACGGTGTCGTCTGATCATCCGAGTAAACTAAATGCCATTGGCTTTCCATAAGTAGCGTTAAAGTTTCTCGTAATTTTTAAATGAAATATTAAAATCTGTATTAAAATTTAAATGAAAACAATAAAAATAATAAAGATTTCGTTCGAATTGTAAATTGCGAAAAAACAATGCTAAAATTAATTCAACTTTATGAAGATTATGGAAGAGGTGTTTGAGGGAGAATGAACAGTAAACAAAACAATGACATCAAAACAAAACATCATTTTCCGCTATTGTTAGCACTGGCTTTAACGATGGGGGTATTTGCTGCCGGATCTGAAGAACTTGTGATCTCACCGCTGCTGCCGGATTTAGCAAAAGCCTTCAACTCAGATGTCAGTGTCCTTGCGTTATCTATCAGTATTTACGGCGTGATGATTTTTATCGGTGCGCCGCTTCTGGTTCCTTTAGGCGATAAATATTCGAGAGAACTTAGTTTAATGGCAAGTCTTATCATTTTTATCATAGGAACAGTAATATGCGCTTTAGCCCAAAATATCTTATTCTTCTTTTTGGGCCGGGCGCTGTCGGGATTGGCTGCGGGAGCGTTTGTGCCGACAGCTTACGCAGTTGTCGGGGATCGTGTTCCTTATACATACCGGGGCAAGGTGATGGGACTGATCGTTTCAAGCTGGTCGCTGGCACTGATCTTCGGTGTGCCGCTCGGATCATTTATCGGCGGCGTCCTGCATTGGAGATGGACATTTTGGATATTCGCCTTGATGGGCGTTTTGGTTGTTTTGCTGATCCTGCTTGAAATCCGCCGTCATGCCGAGCATAAAAACAGCGGCAAGGAAGAAAAAGAAGAGCCGGCTGGAACATTCCGGGATGCACTGAAAGTCCCGCGCGTACCCGTTTATATCACGATAACCTTTTGTAATATGATTGGTTTTTACGGTATGTATTCATTTTTAGGCTCCTATCTTCAGGACGTTTTTACCGGAGGAAATACAGCTGCGGGCTTATTTATCATGATTTACGGCATTGGGTTTTCCATGAGTGTGATTACAGGAAAGATAGCCGACCGCATCGGAAAAATGCGCTCCCTGTTGATTGCGCTGGGGGTCATCAGCGTGCTGCTGGCCTGTTTAGCCTATGCACCGGCTTCAATGATTCTGTTAATCGTCAGCCTATTTATTTGGGGGTTAATGCAAAGCTTGACGGTGACGCTGCTCAGCACCATTTTGAGTGACTGCTCAGAGCATCATCGCGGGAAAATCATGGTGTTTTACAGCCTTGCCTCGAATCTGGCTGTGACATTAGGATCTGCTTTGATGGGACCTGTATATGTGGGATACGGTTATGCAGCTGTCGGATTGATTTGCGCCGCCATCACCGTACTCGGATTTGTGCTCAGTGTATTCGCATATAAAAAGTACGGCAAACATGAGCAGAAAGCCGATCATTCCTTATCCCAATAAAGAAAGTTTCTAAATGCCTATAATAAAAAACCCTTTTTTAAGGGTTTTTCTGTTTGTACGGGAATAATTATCAGTATTTTCAAAAAATGTTGACAGTTCGATTTTCTCTGGATAAAATTTACTTAAAATTTTAAAAGATTGGTTGGTGCTCATGATAATATTGGATAATAGCATTCAGACAAAAAACAGAACTGATTCAATATCCAAATTGATTACAGTCAACACGCTCGGCCCTGAGGGGACAAGCAGTGAGTACGCAGCAAAGCATTTCATCTCCAATTTTACTCTTCTGCAGGGGCTGAACAGTAAATTGTCCTTGCATGATACATTTGAATCATGCATCGAAAGGACGCTTCAAAGCCCGCTGGAATATACCATCGTCCCACACGCTTACGACGGCATTAAGCATTTCTACATGAGGCCGGATTTGCAGCTTTTGCAAATCTTCAGGTGCGATACACCGATGTACGGCCTGGCTGTTCGTCCTGACTTTGAATTCAGCGACGATATGCTTGATTTATCTGTTATTGTTTCACATCCTTCACCCATTAATTTAATCAAATATTTTACCCGCAAAGATGTACGTTTCAAACTGGTCAATTCGACCAGTCAAGCTGCAAGAAAAGTAAAAGAAGGCTTGTATGACATTGCTTTAACGAATGAGCTCGCACGGCAAAAGTACGGGCTTACATTTGTGAAAACATTTAAAAGCATTCCTATGAGCTGGTCATTATTTGGAAAAGGAGACGTTGATTATGAAAACTAAAGAAGATATGCAGGAGCTTTATTTCCCGACACCGAAATTAATAGAATGGGAAAACGGTGTGAGACAGTATTCAACCGTGCGCGGCGACACTGAGGTATTAATGTCTTACGTTCCGCCGCATACGAACGTTGAACCCCATCAGCATAAGGAAGTCCAAATCGGCATGGTCGTTTCAGGCGAGCTGATGATGACTGTTGGAGATGTGACGAGAAAAATGACGGCCTTGGAATCTGCCTACATCGCGCCGCCGGATGTGCCTCACGGGGCTAGAAACGACACAGACCAAGAAGTCATTGCGATTGATATCAAGCGGCTGAAAGCTGATGAAACATATACAAGTCCTGAGGACTATTTTTTGAATATTTTCAAAACGAGAGACCTATTGCCCGGCATGGAAGTCACGTTCTTTGTAGAGGACTGGGTGGAAATCATGCTGGCCAAAATCCCTGGAAACGGCGGAGAAATGCCTTTCCATAAACATCGGAATGAACAAATCGGCATCTGCATCGGCGGCGGTTACGACATGACGGTCGAAGGCTGCACGGTGGACATGAAATTCGGTACAGCCTATTTCTGTGAGCCTCGGGAAGATCACGGCGCCATCAACCGCTCAGAAAAAGAATCAAAATCCATTAACATCTTCTTCCCGCCGCGCTACAACAGGGCAAAAGCAAAAAAAATAAAGGCGGATGAGTGATCATGAACCTCACCGATAAAACCGTCCTTATAACAGGAGGCGCATCAGGCATTGGTTATGCTGCGGTTCAGGCTTTTCTGAGCCAGCAGGCCAATGTGGTTGTGGCGGATATTGACGAGGCGCAGGGAGAAGCAATGGTCCGGAAAGAAAATCATGACAGGCTGCACTTTGTGCAAACGGACATCACAGACGAAGCTGCCTGTCAGCACGCTGTTCAATCGGCGGTCGATACATTTGGAGGGTTGGATGTATTGATTAATAACGCGGGAATTGAAATCGTGGCTCCCATTCACGAAATGGGGCTCAGCGATTGGAATAAGGTGCTTCAAGTCAATTTGACCGGCACGTTTTTAATGAGCAAGTACGCACTCAAGCATATGCTGGCTGCCGGCAAGGGCAACATCATTAATACATGCTCAGTCGGCGGACTCGTGGCATGGCCTGATATTCCTGCCTATAACGCCAGCAAAGGAGGCGTTTTGCAGCTGACGCGGTCAATGGCCGTTGATTATGCGAAACATCAAATTCGCGTCAACTGCGTATGCCCGGGGATTATCGACACACCGCTAAATGAAAAATCATTCCTTGAAAATAATGAAGGCACACTTGAAGAGATCAAAAAAGAAAAGGCAAAGGTAAATCCGCTGCTGAGGCTCGGGAAACCCGAAGAAATCGCAAACGTGATGCTGTTTTTAGCCTCAGATTTATCAAGCTATATGACCGGAAGCGCCCTCACCGCAGACGGAGGATACACCGCACAATAGAGAAGGAGTGTTTTACATATGGAGAGAAAAACAGTATTGGTCATCGCTGATCTTGGAGGCTGCCCGCCGCACATGTTTTATAAAAGCGCTGCTGAAAAGTATAATCTGGTCAGCTTTATTCCAAGGCCTTTTGCAATTACAGCCTCTCATGCAGCACTGATTGAAAAATACTCGGTCGCGGTTATAAAAGATAAAGACTATTTTCAGAGCTTAGCTGATTTTGAGCATCCCGATTCAATTTATTGGGCGCATGAGGATCATGACAAGCCTGAAGAAGAGGTCGTCGAACAAATCGTCAAGGTTGCCGAAATGTTTGGAGCGGATGCCATCACCACAAACAATGAATTATTCATTGCCCCGATGGCGAAAGCTTGTGAACGTCTGGGCCTAAGGGGCGCCGGAGTGCAGGCTGCCGAAAATGCCAGAGATAAAAATAAAATGAGAGACGCTTTTAATAAAGCGGGAGTTAAATCGATCAAAAACAAACGGGTCACAACTCTTGAAGATTTCCGTGCCGCACTTGAAGAGATCGGCACACCCTTTATTTTAAAGCCTACATACTTAGCGAGTTCAATCGGCGTAACGCTGATTACGGACACTGAGACGGCAGAAGCTGAATTTAACAGAGTCAATGACTACCTGAAATCGATTAATGTGCCGAAGGCGGTCACATTTGAAGCGCCGTTTATTGCTGAAGAATTTTTACAGGGTGAGTACGGAGACTGGTATCAAACAGAAGGCTACTCCGACTATATCAGCATAGAAGGCATCATGGCGGACGGTGAGTATTTCCCGATCGCCATTCATGACAAAACGCCGCAAATCGGATTTACAGAAACATCACATATTACGCCGTCCATTCTGGATGAAGAGGCGAAAAAGAAAATTGTCGAAGCCGCCAAAAAGGCAAATGAAGGGCTTGGACTGCAGAATTGCGCAACACATACAGAAATCAAGCTAATGAAAAACAGAGAACCGGGTTTAATAGAGTCAGCGGCAAGATTCGCCGGATGGAATATGATTCCTAACATTAAAAAGGTTTTCGGTCTTGATATGGCGCAATTATTATTAGATGTTCTCTGTTTCGGAAAAGACGCTGATCTGCCGAACGGATTACTGGATCAAGAGCCTTACTATGTCGCTGACTGCCATTTGTACCCTCAGCATTTCAAACAAAATGGCCAGATTCCTGAAACTGCAGAGGATTTGGTGATCGAAGCGATCGATATTCCGGACGGGCTATTGAAAGGTGATACAGAAATCGTTTCTTTTTCGGCTGCGGCACCAGGCACATCAGTTGATTTGACACTGTTTGAAGCCTTCAATTCCATTGTTGTCTTTGAACTGAGAGGCAGCAATTCACAGGATGTGGCTGATTCAATCAGACAAATTCAGCTGTATGCGAAGCTGACGGCAAAGTATGTGCTGCCAGTATGAAACAGTTGAAGCCCAACTCTAAATACTTGCTTTACGGGCAGGCGCTATCGTTTATGGGAGACTATTGTGTTCTCCCGGCCCTGCTCATTTTGTCTACATATTATCACGACTATTGGGTGACGTCGGGGGTTATCGTGGTCAGAAGCATTCCGATGGTGTTCCAGCCGTTTTTGGGGGTTCTGGTCGACCGGTTAGACAGAATTAAGATCATGCTGTGGACGGATATCATCAGGGGTTTGATCTTTTTGGGGCTCATATTTCTTCCAAAAGGCGAGTATCCGCTGATTTTTCTGGCCCTTCTGTTTATTTCTTATGGAAGCGGCGTGTTTTTTAATCCGGCCCGTCTCGCTGTCATGTCATCATTGGAATCAGATATTAAAAGCATCAACACGTTATTCGCAAAAGCGACGACCATCTCTATCATCGTCGGAGCGGCTGCCGGAGGGCTTTTTCTGTTAGGCGGTTCTGTAGAGCTTGCTGTAGCCTTTAACGGTGTGACATACCTGATTTCGGCATTATTTATCAGCCGCATCAAGCTGCAATTCGTCCCGATTCAATCTGAAAACATAAAAGAGGCCTTTCAGTCTTTTAAAGAAGGGCTCAAGGAAATCAAAACAAATTCCTTCGTGTTAAATGCTATGTTTACAATGATTACGATGGCTTTGCTATGGGGGATTGTGTACAGCTATTTTCCGATTGTCAGCCGCTTTTTGGGTGACGGTGAAATCGGCAACTTTATTCTCACATTCTGCATCGGCTTCGGCGGCTTCATTGGAGCGGCGCTTGTCAGCAAGTGGGGTTTTAACAACAATAGAGGCCTGACGTACTTTACCGTACTATCCATTGTCTCGCTGGCGCTGTTTTTATTCACGCCGATTTTCGCTGTCTCTGTCATCGCCGCAATCCTCTTTTTCATCGCGATGGAATACGGGGAAGTGCTTGCAAAGGTAAAGGTTCAGGAGAATGCGGTAAACCAGATTCAGGGGCGCATTTTTTCGGTGGCGGAAGCGTCTATCGGATTATGCATTTCTGTTGGTTCGATGTTAATCAATGTTTTCAGCGCTCCGGTCATTATGGGGCTGATTGTTGTTATGGTAAGCGGATTGTTTTTGCATACGAAGCTCGTCAACAAATCGTTTTTGGAACGGGATAACAAAACGGAGCAAAAAGGAGTCTATTAGATGGAAATAACACCGTCCGACGTCATCAAGACACTTCCAAGGCAAGAGTTTTCGCTCGTTTTTCAAAAGGTGAAGGAATTGGAAAAAACGGGGGCCCATATCATTAATCTCGGACAGGGAAACCCTGATCTTCCCACTCCGCCTCATATTGTGGAGGCTTTGCGGGAGGCGTCTCTGAATCCGTCGTTTCACGGATACGGCCCATTCAGAGGCTATCCTTTTTTGAAGGAAGCTATCGCTGCTTTCTATAAAAGAGAATACGGAGTCTCAATCAATCCTGAAACGGAAGTTGCGCTCTTCGGCGGCGGGAAAGCCGGCTTGTATGTGCTGACACAATGCCTGCTCAATCCGGGAGACATCGCTTTGGTTCCGAACCCGGGCTATCCTGAATACATGTCAGGGATTGCGATGGCGCGAGCTGAGCTGCACGAAATGCCGCTGTATGAGGAAAATGGCTATCTGCCCGATTTTGAAAAGATCAACCCCGCCGTGCTGAAAAAAGCGAAGCTCATGTTTTTAAACTATCCGAATAACCCGACGGGAGCCGTAGCCGATGCGGCTTTTTATGCAAAAGCGGCTGCTTTTGCGAAGGAGCACAAGATCCACTTAATCCATGATTTTGCGTACGGAGCGTTTGAATTTGATAACAAACCGGCCAGCTTTCTAGGGGCAGAAGATGCCAAAGCAGTCGGGGCAGAGCTTTATTCATTTTCAAAAACATTTAACATGGCCGGCTGGAGAATGGCGTTTGCGGTCGGGAATGAAAAGATCATTCAGGCTGTCAATGAATTTCAGGATCATGTATTTGTCGGCATGTTCGGCGGGCTGCAGCAGGCGGCAAGCGCGGCGCTATCAGGAGATCCTGAGCAAACGGAATCCTTGAAAAGAATCTACGAGGAACGAATTGACTTTTTTACGGAGCTGTGTGAAAAGGAATTGGGCTGGAAGATGGAAAAGCCAAAAGGAACATTTTACGTATGGGCTGAGATTCCGAAAATGTTTGAGACATCTCACCAATTCTCTGATTACTTGTTGGAGCATGCCCATGTCGTTGTCACACCGGGCGAAATATTCGGAAGCAACGGAAAAAGGCATGTCAGAATATCAATGGTGTCAAAGCAGGAGGATCTGCGGGAATTTGTCATGCGGATTCAAAAGCTGAACCTGCCGTTTGCATCATTACAAGAAGTATCCCGCTAAACAGCGGGATTTCAGCGTGTCGGCAAATCCTCGCATTCGTTGTCAGGCTTGCGCATCGGTGCTCACGAATGACGAAAGGAACGGCGGCTAAATGCTTAGGCGTCCTGCCTAAACGCCGCCGTCATCACATCCTGTGAAAGTCTGCTCCAATGCTCGCCCTTCCTAGACTTCAAAGGTTTTCAATCATGCTAAAAAGATGACAAAATCCTAAAACGAAAGTCGTTTTAGGATTTTGTCAACAATCTGGTATCCCGCTAAAAAGCGGGATTTTTTATATGCTTTTCATGCTGCCTCCGTCCGCGGAAATTTGCTGTCCGGTGATATAGGAGGCTTCCTCAGATGCGAGAAACGCGGCGAGCGCTGCGGTTTCTTCTGCTGATCCGACACGTTTCATCGGAATTCCGGAAGCAATCTGTTCTTCTGCTTCCCGTTTGGATATGCTGTTCTTTTTCATTACATTTTCCACAAATTGATGGTAACGGTCTGTAGCGATAAAACCAGGATTCAGGCAGTTGACAGTAATGTTGTGAGGAGCAAGCTGGATGGAAATATTTTTACTGGCGTTAATTAGAGCGGCATTCAACATACTGTTTGTGAACATATTGGTGCCGGGTTCTTTCCATAAATTTCCGACAATGTTGATGATTCTGCCAAACTCGTTTTGCTTCATCAGTGAGGAGGCACGCTTGATCGCGTCAATATAAGCGACGGTTTTCTGTGTGAACGTGGCTGTCATATCCTCTATATGACAGTTGTCAAATGTGTCAGGCGCGCCGCCCGGAATATTATTAATCAGAACATCAAGCCGTCCGCATTGAGATTCGATTTTTTGGAAAATGCCGGCTCTCGTATGCTGGTCAGACATATCACCCGCCAAAACAATGACACTCGCTTCAGGATGTTTGGCCAAAATGTTTTCTTTGACAGGTTCAATATTATCCAAGTTTCGCGAATTAATGACGACGGAAAATTGCTGTTCTGCTAATTTCAGAGCGATTGCTTTTCCGATCCCTTGACTGGCTCCCATAATAAATGCGGTTCGTTTTGACAAATAACTGCACCCCTTTGAAAAAATTGGATTATTAACTACATCGTAAGAAAAAACAGAGAAAATAGCAAATTTTATTTAAATTCTGATAAATAGAAATCAAAAAAACTCCCGCCGTCTAGGGCGGGAACAGATATTATACATATAGGAATTGAGGAAGTGTCTCAAGCGAAAGGCGATTGCCGACAAAGAATGAACCGAATTCGCCGTAGCGGGCACTGACTTCGTCAAAACGCATTTCATACACAAGCTTTTTGAATTGAAGCACATCATCACTGAATAAGGTAACGCCCCACTCGTAATCGTCAAAGCCGACGGAGCCGGTGATGATTTGTTTGACTTTGCCTGCATAGCTGCGGCCGATTAAGCCGTGGCTTCTCATCAAGTTTCTGCGTTCTTCCATTGAAAGCATGTACCAGTTGTCGTTGCCGGATCTTCTTTTATCCATTGGATAGAAGCATACATATTTAAATTTCGGCAGTTCAGGGTAAAGGCGCGCACGCACGTGCGGATTTTCGTAAGGGTCGCCGTCGCCGCTTGCCAAGTAGTTGCTCAGCTCTACCACTGATACGTAGGAGTAAGCCGGAATAGTGAACTCAGCAAGTCTTGATTTGTTGAATTCGAGCTCAATTTCATTTAATTCTTCCATTGTAGGACGAAGAATCATCAGCATAAAATCAGCTTTTTGGCCGACGATGCTGTAAAGCGCTTGTGACCCTTTTCCTTCTTTTTGAGCCACGCCCCATTTTTCAAGCAATCCTGTGAATTCATGTATAATAGATTGGCGCTCATCACTGGACAGCAGCTTCCAGGAAGTCCAGTCCATTGTGCGGAAATCATGAAGCGCATACCAGCCGTCAAGCGTTTTGGCCGCTTCATTCGTCATTTGCTGTTCACTCATTTATCTTCACTCCTATTACCTTTTCATGATTGCCTTCACTATACCATAGTTTATCCGATTCTACTGTGGAGAAACCTTGAACATCCCTTTTGTATAACTCCATAAAAATTAGAGAAACTATAAGGGGAAAATGAGTCACTTAAATTAGTTAGAAAAATAAGATTTTTTTGTGAAAGCGCTATAATGAAAGTTGGCTGTTTGAATTTGGTTGGAAGAAGAGTATGCTAGTAAAAGAAAGCGTTTTTGTAACTTTTTGAGGAGGTTTTATTGTGGCAGATTTATTTTCAACAGTGCAAGAAAAAGTAGCTGGAAAAGACGTTAAAATTGTATTTCCTGAAGGTTTAGACGAGCGTATTTTAGAAGCTGTCAGCAAGCTTGCAGGAAACAAGGTGCTGAATCCGATTGTGGTCGGCAATGAAAATGAAATTCAAGCAAAAGCGAAAGAACTGAACCTGGCGCTGGATGGCGTTCAGATTTATGATCCACATACATATGAAGGCATGGAAGACCTTGTACAAGCATTCGCAGAACGCCGTAAAGGCAAAGCGACAGAAGAACAGGCTCGAAAAGCGTTATTAGACGAGAACTACTTCGGTACAATGCTGGTGTACCAAGGGCTTGCACACGGACTTGTTAGCGGAGCGGCTCATTCAACAGCCGACACTGTCCGCCCGGCTCTTCAAATCATCAAAACAAAAGAAGGCGTGAAAAAGACTTCCGGCGTCTTCATCATGGCTCGCGGAGAAGAGCAATACGTATTCGCGGATTGCGCGATCAACATTGCGCCTGACAGCCAAGATCTTGCCGAAATTGCGATCGAAAGTGCCAATACGGCAAAAATGTTCGACATTGAGCCTCGCGTGGCAATGCTCAGCTTCTCTACAAAAGGCTCAGCTAAATCTGATGAAACAGAAAAAGTAGCGGATGCTGTGAAAATCGCCAAAGAAAAAGCGCCTGAGCTGACACTTGACGGCGAATTCCAATTTGATGCCGCATTTGTTCCATCTGTTGCTGAGAAAAAAGCGCCGGATTCCGAGATCAAAGGGGACGCTAACGTATTCGTATTCCCAAGTCTTGAAGCAGGCAACATCGGCTATAAAATCGCTCAGCGTTTGGGCAACTTTGAAGCGGTAGGGCCAATTCTGCAAGGCTTAAATATGCCTGTAAACGACCTTTCAAGAGGATGTAACGCTGAAGATGTTTACAACCTCGCATTAATTACAGCTGTACAAGCACTGTAATAAATGAAGACGATGGCAGCTCTCTCCCGGAGGGCTGCTTTTTTTGCGCCTTCGCATAGCCTTCTTTACCAAGACAGATGATATGAGTACAATAAAGAAAACTGATCATAACTATATATTTTATTAATGACAGGGGTGGGGTTTTTGTATTACGACGTACTGAAAACGTTTATAGCGGTAGTAGAAGAAAAAAACTTCACAAAAGCGGCGGAAAAGCTGATGATCTCCCAGCCCAGCGTCAGCCTGCATATCAAAAATCTTGAGAAAGAATTTCAAACGGCCCTCCTGAACCGGTCGCCAAAACACTTTACGACAACGCCGACAGGAGACATTTTGTATCAAAGAGCAAAGCAAATGGTATTTCTCTACGAGCAAGCCAAGGCCGAAATCTATGCGCATCACCATTATGTGAAAGGCGAATTGAAAATAGCTGCCAGCTTTACGATCGGAGAGTATATTCTTCCGCCGCTTCTGGCACAGCTGCAAAAGTTGTATCCAGAGCTGAACCTCGATGTCATGATTGGCAATACAGAGGAGGTCAGCGAACGTGTGCGGATGCTTCAGGCTGATATCGGACTGATTGAAGGACATACAAACGAGAATGAACTGGAAATTGAACCGTTCATGGAGGATGAAATGTGCATTGCCGCGCCGAATCAGCACCCGTTGGCCGGACGGAGAGATATTTCAATCAGCGATTTGCAAAACGAAGCATGGGTGACAAGAGAGAAGGGCTCCGGGACAAGAGAGTATCTCGATCATGTGCTCAGCTCAAACGGGCTGCGGCCGAAGTCGATGTTCACCATCAGCAGCAATCAAGGGGTAAAAGAAGCGGTGATCAGCGGCATGGGCCTGTCGGTTTTATCCAGAAGCGTACTGCATAAGGATTTGATCCATCGAGAAATTTCCATTCTCCATATGAAAGATCTCTCATTAAAGCGCAAGCTGTCTTATATTCATTCTCCTCTCATGGAGAATACGAAAAATAAGGAAATTTTTATTACGATGCTGAAAAGCAATTATCAATCACAGCGGCTGAAATGATATAATAGTTTTCGTTCATAAGCCTAACATGAAAGGGTTTTACATAGATGGCAAACCAACCGATTGATTTACTGATGCAGCCGACATGGAGAATCATTGACCAATCCAGTCTCGGCCCTTTATTTGATGCGAAGCAGTCCTTCGCAATAGATGATACGCTGTGCATGTCCGTCGGAAAAGGCGTGTCGCCGGCGACAACGCGCTCATGGGTGCACCATAATACGATTGTCCTTGGAATACAGGATACGCGCCTGCCGTTTTTGCAGGATGGCATCGCTCTGCTGGAGAACGAAGGGTACCGTGTGATCGTACGCAATTCCGGCGGTCTGGCAGTCGTTTTGGACGAAGGCGTTTTAAATATCTCTCTCATATTCGAGGACGAAAAGAAAGGCATCGATATAGACAAAGGATATGAAGCGATGGTTGAGCTGATGAGACGGGTGCTAAACCCATACAACGCAAAGATCGAAGCCTATGAAATTGAAGGATCATATTGTCCCGGCAGCTATGACCTCAGCATAAATGGCAAAAAATTCGCCGGCATCTCTCAAAGACGCGTTCGCGGCGGAGTCGCTGTTCAGATTTATCTTTGCGCGGATAAAAGCGGCAGTGAAAGAGCCGATTTGATCAGAAGGTTCTACCAAGCGGCGCTGAAGGACAAACGAAATGATAAAAAAGGCGTCTATCCGGAGATACGTCCGGAAACGATGGCGTCCTTAAGCGAGCTTCTGCAAACAGACATTTCCGTACAAGAGTTAATGTTCGCTTTACTGACGGAATTAAAAGCGTTAAGCACACACCTTTACTCAGCCGGACTGTCCGTTGATGAGGAAATGGAATTTGAGAAAAACCTCGTCCGGATGACTGAGCGGAATGCAAAGGTATTTGGGTGAATGTTCTTCGCATGCCAGCCGTATCGGCCGGCATGCATTTTTTATTTCAAGCGGCATTTTATCCCCAATCATCTTGTTTTCAGATAAATCATTCTTACATGCAGATAACCATGACCAAAAGAAAAACGATAAAATGAGATCAGCATCCATATACAAAGGGGAGAGGGCAGGTGAAAGGGAATGTTTACAGCCTGTTTGTACTGATTGCGGCTTTTTTCTGGGGAACCACGGGAACCGTTCAGGCGATGGCTCCAGAAAGCTCCACACCGCTGACATTCGGAGCGTTCCGCTTATTAATAGGAGGAAGTGCCATGCTGCTTGCGGTTTGGATCAGACGGGAGCTTCACGTGAAAAATTGGTCATGGCCGCTCGTGTTATCAGCAGCGGTTTGTATGGCGTGTTACCAGCCGCTGTTTTTTACTGCCGTTAAAGAAACGGGAATTGCTGTAGGAACTGTGATTGCGATCGGCAGTGCGCCTATCATTGCCGGAAGCCTGGAGTGGGCCGCTTTGAAAAAACGCCCGCGAAACGCCTGGTGGATCGCGACCGTGCTGGCTTTATCAGGCTGCTGGCTTCTGTTTTCCGACGGTTCCAATGTTCGGATTGATGTGGCTGGTGTTCTTATGGCCCTTGGAGCGGGTGCTTCTTTTGCTGGCTATACGCTCATCAGTAAAGCGATGGTGAAAAACCAGCCTCCGCTAGCAACTTCCGCCGTTGTTTTTATGATCAGCGCCATCTTGCTGACGCCGCTTTTATGGCAGTCGGATATCTCGTGGATACTGACCCCGAGAGGGCTAGGAACGAGCCTTTACATTGGGTTAATTGCAACGTGCGCCGCATACTTTTTGTTTGTGAAAGGCCTTACCGGGGTTCCGGCCTCGGCGGCGGTCACGCTGTCTTTAGCTGAACCGCTGACGGCCTCATTGCTGGGCGTGTTTTTCATAGGGGAAATGCTTTCACTCTCCTCTTGGTTCGGCATTGCCCTTTTGATGCTCGGGCTTCTGGTCATCTCCGCTTCGCCTCGAAAACAAAAAACGGCCGAGGCAGTTCACATGTCTTAATAGATTCACATAAGCTTGGCCTCATTTTACAAGAATAGCGGAGCCAGCTGCAAAATGATTAAATCCTCTTTTCTCAATGGAAAAGGAGATTTTGCACATGGCGAAAATCCCAAAACCATCTGCTGTTTTGGGATTTTTCCAACTTATTCTGCCATTTTTTCTAAATTGCCGTTCCGGTCCATTTTGAAGGATGGAGATGCATGTTCATCTTCTTCAAATAAAACTAGTTTTCTGGCTCTATTCATAATTTTCACTAAGGTTTCGTAATCTTCTTGGATCGTTTTTTGATCTTTTTCAAGCTTTTGAACTTCTGCCTCAAGCTGTTCCGTTTTGCTTTGCAATTCCTGATTTTCTTTCTTTAAACGTTCATTTTCCATTCTTAATGCCGATGACTGCTCGTTATTTCCTTCATAATTCTGCAGGAAGCGGATCACATCATTCATCGTCATCTCAGGCGCAGCTGCAGGCGTTTGAGGAGACAATAAGTGTGATAGACTAGCTAACTCTTCCTTAAAGCTTTCATCGACAAAAGGCATGTGTTCGCCTGACATTAAAGGCTGCTGCTCATTTTCGGCTGATGGCGCGTCCGTTTTAACCGTCTCCTCTGCATCGGTTTCTTGAATGATTTCAGGATCAACCGCGGGAGGCTGATATAATAGCCTTTTTTTCGCAGGCTGCCCGTTTCCGAGCGCTCTCATCCGCTGTTTTCGCTGTTTTTTCGCAAGCTGAAGCGCTTTTTCATATTGATGACGGACGACCGCGTTCCATCTGAATCCGCAGGCTGCGGAGGTCCGGTTTAATTGATCTCCGACTTCTTCAAAGGCGTTCAGCTGAGTGCTGCCCTCCCTCACATGCCGAAGCACTGTTTCGGCTAAAAGCAGATCATCTTCTTTTGACCAAGCGTCTTGTCGCTGTTTTGTCATTTATCTCAACTCCCATTTTCTTTTCATGGTATTAGAATGTCCAGTTTGGAAAATATTTATACAAATTGGCTGAAAGAATAGAAGATACGAAGGTTGGAGCAGCTTGCAGGAACAGTCGAATCCTTGTAAAATGAAGAGTGATGTGATTTTTTTGAAAAGCGATTTTAGGTTTATTCACATAGATGAACATAGAAATGAAGGGAAGCGTACGTCATGGCTAATGAATTTCGAGTGTGTGATGATTGCCAAGCCACTAATATCAAAACATTGCTGCCGCGTTTAAAAGAAGTGGACCCGGACGCAAAGGTTGAGGTAGGGTGCCAATCTTATTGCGGGCCCGGACGGAAAAAATCATTTGCTTTTGTGAACAATCGCCCGCTGTCAGCTCCGACAGAGGATGAGCTGATTGACAAAGTACAAAAGAAAATAAAAAAGTAAAAACATATTTTTCATAGCCTCGGCCCTCAGGTCAGGCTTTTTTGCTTCACAAGATCTGTTTTTCGTGAAGATGGAACAAATCGACGGGCAAATTCAAGGATGTTTTCAAAGAATAGAGTCGATATAATAGAAACACGGCTAAAAAAAAGAGGGAATGACGATGGCGTATCCAAATGGAAAATTATCAGAAGAAAAAGTGTTTAAAGATCCGGTGCACCGCTATGTTCATGTTCGGGACAAGCTGATATGGGATTTGATCGGAACCCGCGAATTTCAGCGTCTCCGCAGAATTAAGCAGCTCGGCACGACGTATTTGACGTTCCATGGCGCTGAGCACAGCCGGTTCAACCATTCTCTCGGTGTCTATGAAATTGTCAGGAGAATGGTTGATGACGTCTTTAAAGGCCGCCATGAATGGGATGACAGTGAGCGCGAACTCTGTTTGGCCGCGGCGCTGCTTCATGATCTCGGGCACGGACCATTCTCGCATTCATTTGAAAAAGTCTTTCACCTTGACCACGAAGATTTTACAAGAGATATCATTTTGGGAGACACAGAGGTCAATCAGGTGCTCAGAAAGGTGAGCCCGCGTTTCCCGCAGGATGTTGCTGAAGTCATTGCCAAAACATATAAAAACAAGCAAGTGGTCAGCCTGATTTCGAGTCAGATTGACGCAGACCGCATGGATTACCTGCAGCGCGACGCTTATTATACGGGCGTCAGCTACGGCCATTTTGATATGGAGCGGATTCTTCGGGTGATGCGCCCGCGCGAGGACCAGATTGTCATTAAAGAAAGCGGGATGCACGCTGTCGAAGACTATATCATGAGCCGCTACCAAATGTACTGGCAGGTGTATTTCCATCCTGTGACAAGAAGCGCAGAGGTTATTTTAACGAAGATTCTTCACAGGGCGAAGCAGCTGCACGATGAAGGCTATGTCTTCACTCACGCCCCGGTTCATTTCTATTCTATTTTTGAAGGGAAATTGACACTGGAGGATTATGTGAAGCTGGATGAATCTATTATTTTGTATTACTTCCAGGCTTGGGAGGATGAAGAAGACGCGATTTTATCCGATTTGTGCCGCAGATTCATTAACCGCCAGCTGTTCCAATACGTTGAATTCAATCCGAATGAAGAAATGTCGGCTTATTTTGAGCTGACTTCATTGTTCAAAGAGGCGGGAATCGATCCGAGCTATTATTTGGTCGTTGATTCTTCTTCCGATCTTCCATATGATTTTTACCGTCCTGGAGAGGAAGAGGAGCGTCTGCCGATCCATCTCTTGACGCAAAACGGCCAAATTAAAGAGCTGTCCAGACAGTCGGCTATCGTGGAATCCATCTCCGGAAAACGGCGGACGGACCACAAGCTGTACTATCCGAAGGACCTGATTTGTGACGGCTCTGAACACCCGGAAGCGAAAATGAAAATCCGGCAGCTGCTGGGACTGACATAGAAATTGGAAAGAAGGAAAAAGGAGATGTCGGGAATTTGTTGAAAGAACATGCAAAACTGATGAAGGTGTTCTCGGATTCTGGAGAAATCATCGGGCGGAAGAAGATGCAGAAAATGATTTACATCGCAAAAAAAATGCAGTTTCCTTTCTATGAGAAATATGATTTTCACTTTTACGGACCGTATTCAGAGGAACTGACGCTCCAGATTGAAGAGCTGTGCAACCTTGGATTTCTGCATGAGGTAAAGGAAAAAAAAGGCGGCTACTTTCAATACCGTTATTCGCTGACTGAGACAGGCTCCGCATTTTTAGACCATGCTGATCTGGATATGCCAGACATTAAGGGCTATATCGACAGTGTGAACAGCCGTTCATCGCGGTTTTTAGAGCTGGTTTCCACGATCCTTTACTTTGACGGGCTTGAGGCCGAGGAAAAGAAAGAAAAAGTCTTTACAATCAAAAGCAAGCAAAAATATACGAATGAAGAATATGACGAAGCGCTTCAATACATAGAGGAATTGAAGCAGATTTGTTAACCATACAAAGCAAAAGAATGAAACGTTTCTTTTGCTTTTTTTAACAAAAAAGATTGCTGTTTAAAGAAATCTATTGTAAAATATATGAAATCATTAAACAATCAGTAATGTATACAGGCACTGATAAGGACATGAGATGCTTTTTACGGTTTCCAGAGAAGGAAGAACAGCTGAGATCTTCCTAACGCAGGGAAAGCAGCTTACCGCCTTTGAGCCGTATCGGAGAAATCAAGTATCTGATACCGTCATGCTGCGTTACAGCATCTTAAAGCCGATACACCATGTGTGTTGATCGGGAATTTGGGTGGAACCACGGATGATAAACACATTCGTCCCTTTTATAGGGATGAATGTGTTTTTTTATATGAAT